>NZ_FNSM01000001.1:2332500-2638500 GCF_900105415.1 Streptomyces sp. TLI_105
TGGCCACGATGATGCGCTTCGGGGCGTTCGCGAAGACGTTCCGCAGGACGTTCGAGATGTCCCGCTCCGGCGGGACGAAGCCCGGGACCTCGGCGTTCGTCGAGTCGGACAGGAGGAGGTCGATGCCCTCCTCGCTGAGCCGCGCGAACGCGTGGAGGTCGGTGAGCCGGCCGTCCATCGGGAGCTGGTCCATCTTGAAGTCGCCGGTGGCGACGGCCATGCCCGCGGGGGTGCGGATGGCGACGGCCAGGGCGTCCGGGATGGAGTGGTTGACGGCGATGAACTCGCAGTCGAAGGGGCCCAGGGTCTCGCGGTCGCCTTCCTTCACCTCCAGGGTGTAGGGGCGGATGCGGTGCTCCTGGAGCTTCGCCTCGATCAGGGCGAGGGTCAGCTTGGAGCCGATGAGCGGGATGTCCGGCTTCAGCCGGAGCAGGTAGGGGACGGCACCGATGTGGTCCTCGTGCCCGTGCGTGAGCACGATGCCCTCGATGTCGTCGAGGCGGTCCCGGATGATGGTGAAGTCCGGCAGGATCAGGTCGACGCCGGGCTGCTCCTCCTCGGGGAAGAGGACGCCGCAGTCGACGATCAGCAGCCGGCCGTCGAACTCGAAGACCGTCATGTTGCGGCCGATCTCACCGAGGCCGCCGAGCGGGATGACGCGCAGGCCGCCCTTGGGCAGCTTCGGCGGGGCGCCGAGTTCAGGATGCGGATGACTCAAAAGACTCTCCTCACCATGCGCGCCACGGACCGGTCGGGCACGTGGCGCGCATGACAATCGTGCACTTGCTGTTGTCAGTGTTCAGTTGTGAAGTCCGTTGTCAGAGTTCTACCCCGCCGGCGGCCAGGTCGACCTTGAGCTGCTCGGTCTCCTGTGCGGAGAGCTCGACGAGCGGCAGGCGCAGCGGTCCGGCCGGGAGGCCCTGGAGGGCGAGGGCGGCCTTGGTGGTCATGACGCCCTGGGTGCGGAACATGCCGGTGTAGACCGGCAGCAGCTTCTGGTGGATCTCGGTGGCCTTCTGGACCTCGCCGCCGAGGTGGGCGTCGAGGAGGGCGCGGAGCTCCGGGGTGACGAGGTGGCCGACGACGGAGACGAAGCCGCAGGCGCCGACGGAGAGCAGCGGCAGGTTGAGCATGTCGTCGCCGGAGTACCAGGCGAGGCCGGAGCGGGCAATGGCCCAGCTGGCGCGGCCGAGGTCGCCCTTGGCGTCCTTGTTGGCGACGATGCGCGGGTGCTCGGCGAGGCGGACGATCGTCTCGGTGTCGATCGGGACGCCGCTGCGGCCGGGGATGTCGTACAGCATCACGGGGAGGCCGGTGGCGTCGGCGATGGCCGAGAAGTGCCGGTACAGGCCCTCCTGCGGGGGCTTGTTGTAGTAAGGGGTCACGGCGAGGAGGCCGTGGGCGCCGTCGCGCTCGGCGGTGCGGGCCAGTTCGACGGAGTGGTGGGTGTCGTTGGTGCCGATGCCGGCGACGACGTGGGCGCGGTCGCCGACCGCCTCCAGCACCGCTCGTACGAGCTCCGATTTCTCCGCGTCGCTGGTGGTCGGGGACTCGCCGGTGGTGCCGTTGATGACGAGGCCGTCGTTGCCTGCGTCCACCAGGTGGGCGGCGAGTCGCTGGGCACCGTCGAGGTCGAGTGCGCCGTCCGCCGTGAAGGGCGTGACCATGGCGGTGAGGACCCTCCCGAAGGGGGTCTGCGGAGTGGAGATCGGAGCCATGGGTAACACGCTACTCGCTGCTCAGCGCCGGGTGTCCCTGAGGGGGACAGGAGAAAGGGAGCCCGGCGCTGCCTGCTCGGGGGTTCAGGCAGCGCCGGGTCCGTTTGATCAGCCTAGATGAACTTCTCGAAACGTCGCAATACGGACACTTCGCATCGTGGGTTCGGACATGTGTGCCTGTAGAGCCGGACGGTCGAACGGCCCGCCCGATCTCTACCTACTCGTGACGTCCTACCGGAGGATGAGATTCGGCCGCTTTGATGAAAAAGGGCACCAAAACGTCGGTTCCGTCGTCTGTACCTGTGACGCATCACGACGAAGAAGGAGAGTGGCTCTGATGTTCCGCCGGAAAGAGGCCGTACCGTTCGCGTTCGTCGCGGAGGCCGACCACTTCCGCAGTAACGTCACTCCACCGCCCCGGGAGCGCCTCAGCGCCCCGCAGATCGTGGGCCGCACCCTGCTCGGGCTGACCGTCGTGGCCGGCCTCGTCGGGTCCCTCGTCCTGGGAATGCCCTCGCTCCAGTCGGGTGACTCGGCCACTCGTCAGCAGCAGTCCGAGGCCTCCGACAACCGCTGAGGTAGCCTCACCGGGCACTGCCCCTTCGAGCGTGCTTGTGAGTGAGGACCTGTCGTGCCCCTGCCCTTCCTGACGGCCGACCGTGCTTTTGACACGACCGACCACGTCGCCCTGCCGTTCGACGACCACGACCAGTGGCGTCGTCCGTACCGGCCGGGGTCGTGGCGGGTGGGGGCGGCGGCGCTCGCGCTGCTCCTCGCCTCGTTCGTCCTGCTCGCCTCCGTGGCCATCGCGGCGGCGGGAGCCTTCGGCGGCGCGTGCGTCACGTTCGGCATCGCCGCGCTCGTCATCGCGGCCGCCCTGCGGATGCTGCGCATGGGCGCCTGGGTGAGCCGCGCCGGCGTGCGGCGCGTGGGCTTCTTCTCGACCGTCACCGTGCCCTGGGCGAAGGTGGGGTCCCTGCGGACCACCCAGCAGCCGGTGCGCTGGCTGGGACTCCCCCGCACGGTCCAGGGCCAGGCCCTGGTGCTCGACCGGCGGGGTGGTGAGCAGCTGCTGCTGCTCACCGACCACAACGCCGACTTCCTCTCCCGCGTCGAGGCCTTCGACCGGGCGGCCGACACGGTCGAGGCCTGGAACGCCGAGTACGGCACGGACCCGGCCGCTACGCGCTGACCGGACGCCCCTCGTGGAGCGCGATGGCCCGCTGCATCGCCTTGCGGGCCCGGGGGGTGTCCCGGGCGTCGTGGTAGGCCACCGCGAGCCGGAACCAGCAGCGCCAGTCCTCGGGTGAGTCCTCCGTCTCCGCCTTGCGCAGGGCGAAGACCTCGTCGGCCGAGTCCCGGTCGATCCGGCCGCCCTGTGTGCGCTTCAGCTCGTCGACGGGCAGGCCGCCCTCGGCCTCCAGTACGGAGGCGAGGCGACCTGCCTGGCGCGCGAACCGGGTGTTCTTCCAGAGGAACCAGGCGCCCACGACGGGCAGCAGGAACGCCACCGCGCCCATGCCCATGGCGGCCGGCTCACCCGTGAGGAGCAGCAGGACGCCCTCCATCGCCACCACGCCGAAGACGAGGACGAGCACGGTGGCCAGGAAGACGTACGTGATCTTTCCGCCCATGACCGTCAGCCCAGGTCCAGGAAGTGCTCCAGGCCGAAGGTGAGGCCCGGAGTCGTGGTCACGCGGCGGGCGCCCAGCAGGATGCCCGGCATGAAGCTGGAGTGGTGCAGGGAGTCGTGCCGGACGGTGAGGGTCTCGCCCTCGCCGCCGAGCAGCACCTCCTGGTGGGCCAGCAGGCCCCGGAGGCGTACGGCGTGCACGGGCACCCCGTCGACGTCCGCCCCGCGCGCCCCGTCCAGGGCGGTGGTCGTGGCGTCGGGCTGCGGGGCGCAGCCTGCCTTCGACCGGGCCTCGGCGATCAGCTGGGCGGTGCGGGTGGCCGTACCGGAGGGGGCGTCCACCTTGTTCGGGTGGTGCAGCTCGACGACCTCGACCGACTCGAAGTACGGGGCCGCGATCTGCGCGAACTTCATGGTGAGGACCGCTCCGATGGAGAAGTTCGGAGCGATGAGGACGCCGGTCTCCGGGGAGGCGGCGAGCCAGCCGTTCAGCTGCGCGAGGCGGTCCTCGGTCCAGCCGGTGGTGCCGACGACCGCGTGGATGCCGTGACGCACGCAGAAGTCGAGGTTCTCCATGACCGAGTCCGGGGTGGTCAGCTCGACGACGACCTGGGCGCCCGCCTCGGTGAGCGCCTCCAGGTCGTCGCCGCGGCCGAGTGCCGCGACCAGTTCCATGTCCTCGGCGGCCTCGACGGCCTTGACCGCCTCGGAGCCGATGCGGCCCCTGGCTCCGAGGACCGCCACACGCAGCTTGCTCATTGCTCTGAACTTCCTTAGGGGACTCGTGGGTCAGGAGACCGCTTGGTGAAGGCGGTCCGCCTGCTTGTCCTTCAGCGGGCCGATCACCGACAGCGAGGGCCGCTGCTCCAGTACATCGCGGGCGACCTCGCGGACCTCGTCCGGGGTGACCGCCGCGATCCGGGAGAGCATGTCGTCGACCGACATCTGGGTGCCCCAGCACAGCTCGCTCTTGCCGATGCGGTTCATCAGCGCGCCGGTGTCCTCCAGGCCGAGCACGGTCGAGCCGGAGAGCTGGCCCACGGCGCGGGTGATCTCCTCGTCCGTGAGGCCGTCCGAGGCGACCTTGTCGAGCTCGTCGCGGCAGATCTTCAGGACGTCGTGGACCTGGCTGGGCCGGCAGCCCGCGTACACCCCGAAGAGGCCGCAGTCGGCGAATCCCGAGGTGTACGAGTACACGCTGTAGGCCAGGCCGCGCTTCTCGCGCACCTCCTGGAAGAGGCGGGAGGACATGCCGCCGCCGAGGGCGGTGTTCAGCACGCCGAGGGCCCAGCGGCGCTCGTCGGTGCGGGACAGGCCCGGCATGCCGAGGACCACGTGGGCCTGCTCGGTCTTGCGGTTCAGGAGCTCGACGCGGCCCGCCGTGCGGAGCGTCCGGGCGCCCTCGCGGGGGGCGACGGGGACGGCGTCGGTGCGGCCGAGGGCGCCGGCCTTCTCGAAGGCGCGGCGGACCTGGCGCACCACCGTGGCGTGGTCGACGTTGCCCGCGCAGGCGACGACCAGGTGGGTCGGGTCGTAGTGCTTCTTGTAGAAGCGGGCGATCTGGCCGCGGCTGAGCGCGTTGATCGTGTCGACGGTGCCGAGGACCGGACGGCCCAGCGGGGTGTCGCCGAACATCGTCTGCGCGAACAGCTCGTGCACGACGTCACCCGGGTCGTCCTCGGTCATCGCGATCTCTTCGAGGATGACGCCGCGCTCGGCGTCCACGTCCTCGTCGAGGATGAGCGAGTCGGTGAGCATGTCGCAGACGACGTCGATCGCCAGCGGCAGGTCGGTGTCGAGGACCCGGGCGTAGTAGCAGGTGTACTCCTTCGCCGTGAAGGCGTTCATCTCGCCGCCGACCGCGTCGATCGCGGCGGAGATGTCGAGGGCGGACCGCTTGTGGGTGCCCTTGAAGAGGAGGTGCTCCAGGTAGTGGGTCGCGCCGTTGAGCGTCGGGGTCTCGTCGCGGGAGCCGACGTGCGCCCAGATGCCGAAGGTGGCGGAGCGCACGGAGGGGAGGGTCTCGGTGACGATCCTCAGGCCCCCGGGGAGGGTCGTGCGCCGGACCGTGCCGATGCCGTCCTTGCCCGGGAGAAGCGTTTGGGTACGGGCGACGGCCCGCCCCTCCGAAGAGGGGCGGGCCGTCGCGCGGGAACTACGGGACGTCACTTGGCAGCGTCGTCCTTGTCACCCTCGGCGCCGTCCTCGTCCGCGATCACGGGGATCAGGGAGAGCTTGCCGCGCTGGTCGATCTCGGCGATCTCGACCTGGACCTTGGAGCCGATCGCGAGCACGTCCTCGACGTTCTCCACGCGCTTGCCACCGGCGAGCTTGCGGATCTGCGAGATGTGCAGCAGGCCGTCCTTGCCCGGGAGCAGGGAGACGAAGGCACCGAAGGTGGTGGTCTTGACGACCGTACCCAGGTAGCGCTCGCCGACCTCCGGCATGGTCGGGTTGGCGATGCCGTTGATCGTGGCGCGGGCGGCCTCGGCCTGCGAGCCGACCTGGGCACCGATGTAGATGGTGCCGTCGTCCTCGATCGTGATCTCGGCGCCGGTGTCCTCCTGGATCTGGTTGATCATCTTGCCCTTGGGGCCGATGACCTCGCCGATCTTGTCCACGGGGATCTTGACGGTGATGATCCGCGGGGCGTTGGGGGACATCTCGTCCGGCGTGTCGATCGCTTCCATCATCACGTCGAGGATGTGGAGGCGGGCGTCGCGGGCCTGCTTGAGGGCCGCGGCCAGGACGGAGGCCGGGATGCCGTCCAGCTTGGTGTCGAGCTGGAGGGCGGTGACGAACTCCTTCGTACCGGCGACCTTGAAGTCCATGTCGCCGAAGGCGTCCTCCGCACCGAGGATGTCGGTGAGGGCGACGTAGTGCGTCTGGCCGTCGATCTCCTCGGAGATCAGACCCATGGCGATGCCGGCGACGGGGGCCTTGAGCGGCACACCGGCGTTCAGCAGGGACATGGTGGAGGCGCAGACCGAGCCCATGGACGTCGAGCCGTTGGAGCCGAGGGCCTCGGACACCTGACGGATCGCGTAGGGGAACTCCTCGCGGGTCGGGAGGACCGGCACGAGGGCGCGCTCGGCGAGGGCGCCGTGGCCGATCTCGCGGCGCTTGGGCGAGCCCACGCGGCCGGTCTCGCCGACGGAGTACGGCGGGAAGTTGTAGTTGTGCATGTAGCGCTTGCGGGTCACCGGGGAGAGGGTGTCCAGCTGCTGCTCCATGCGGAGCATGTTGAGGGTGGTGACGCCCAGGATCTGGGTCTCGCCACGCTCGAACAGCGCCGAGCCGTGCACGCGCGGGATGGCCTCGACCTCGGCGGCGAGCGTACGGATGTCCGTGATGCCGCGGCCGTCGATGCGGACCTTGTCCTTGATGATCCGCTCGCGGACCAGCTTCTTGGTCAGCGCGCGGTAGGCGCCGGAGATCTCCTTCTCGCGGCCCTCGAAGGCCGGGAGGAGCTTCTCGGCGGCGATCTCCTTGATGCGGTCGAGCTCGGTCTCGCGCTCCTGCTTGCCGGCGATGGTGAGCGCCTGGGCGAGCTCGTCCTTGACGGCGGCGGTGAGCGCCTCCAGGACGTCGTCCTGGTAGTCCAGGAAGACGGGGAACTCGCCGGTGGGCTTGGCGGCCTTGGCGGCGAGGTCCGACTGGGCCTTGCAGAGGACCTTGATGAAGGGCTTCGCGGCCTCGAGACCGGCGGCGACGACCTCCTCGGTCGGCGCCTCGGCGCCGTCCTTGACCAGCTGGACGGTCTTCTCGGTGGCCTCGGCCTCGACCATCATGATCGCGACGTCGCCGTCCTCGAGGACGCGACCGGCGACGACCATGTCGAAGACGGCGTCCTCGAGCTCGGTGTGCGTCGGGAACGCGACCCACTGGCCCTTGATCAGGGCGACGCGGGTGGCACCGATGGGGCCGGAGAAGGGCAGGCCCGCCAGGATCGTGGAAGCCGAGGCGGCGTTGATCGCGACCACGTCGTACAGGTGGTCGGGGTTGAGCGCCATGATCGTCTCGACGATCTGGATCTCGTTGCGCAGGCCCTTCTTGAAGGAGGGGCGCAGCGGCCGGTCGATCAGACGGCAGGTGAGGACGGCGTCCTCGGAGGGGCGGCCCTCACGGCGGAAGAAGGAGCCGGGGATCTTGCCGGCCGCGTACTGCCGCTCCTCGACGTCCACCGTGAGGGGGAAGAAGTCGAGCTGGTCCTTGGGGCGCTTCGAGGCGGTGGTCGCCGAGAGGACCATCGTCTCGTCGTCCAGGTAGGCGACGGCGGAGCCGGCGGCCTGCTTGGCCAGACGGCCGGTCTCGAAGCGGATGGTGCGGGTACCGAAGACGCCGTTGTCGATGACGGCCTCGGCGTAGTGGGTCTCGTTCTCCACTATGGGTTTCTCCTACGTGTTCGTCTTTGCGTCCTTCGGCCCGTGTGGCCGGGGACGGTGTGCGACGGCGGCGGAGAAGCTCGCACTCGGAGGGCGGGCCGGTCTTCGATCGAAGCACCCGGGTGTTCGTTTCCGGGGGCCACTACCGAGGACCGGCGGCTGGCCGGCGGCTTCACGCTCGTCGTATGGGGTTGTGCGACCAGACTAAGTGCCGATGCGCACTTTGCGCACGTACAGCAAAGGGAGCGGCCCCCTGAAAGTGGGAACCGCTCCCTCATGGCGTCTTACTTGGCGCCGCCGGCCGCACCGCGGCGGATGCCGAGGCGGTCGACCAGCGTACGGAAGCGCTGGATGTCCTTCTTGGCCAGGTACTGCAGCAGGCGGCGGCGCTGGCCGACCAGGATCAGCAGACCACGACGGGAGTGGTGGTCGTGCTTGTGCTGCTTGAGGTGCTCGGTCAGGTCCGAGATGCGGCGGGACAGCATCGCGACCTGGACCTCGGGGGAGCCGGTGTCGCCCTCCTTGGTGCCGAACTCGGCCATGATCTGCTTCTTGACAGCGGCGTCGAGAGCCACGCGGATCTCCTCTTGGGTGTTCGTGCGCCCGCGAGTGCCCCTGGTCCATTTCTCAGGGGAAGCTTCCGTGACTCGACGGGCGAAGGTCCGATGGGCGCAGCTTCCAGGGCCTGGGAAGGCTTCCGGGAGCGCGTACACAAACGGCCGTCACACAGCGTACCAGCTCGCCCGAGCGCCCCGGATCCCTCCCCCTACTTGCTGGTGAGGGAGCGGACCTGGGTGAAGACGTCGAGGACCGCGAGGCAGAGCGGGACGAGGGAGAGCAGGACGAAGCCCTCGGCGAGGTCGAGGAGGCGGCCCCAGAAGGGCGAGAGGCCCTTCTTCGGGATGATCAGGCCGATCGCGGTGATCAGCGCGGCGCCGGCGGCGACGGCGGCCGTGAGCCAGATCGTCCGGATGTCGAGGCCACCGCGGTCCCCGTACATGAGGAGGTCCTTGACCAGGTCGGCCGGCGGGTTGAGGGAGAGGCCGAGGACGAGCAGCGCGATGGCGGCGATGCCGGCGACGAGGACGCAGGCGACCTGCGAGGTGTACCGGAAGAGGCGGGCGCGCAGCAGCATCGCGAGGCCGGCGGCGAGGGCGAGGAGCTGGCCCCAGACGTTCCCGGCGAAGCCGAGGACGGCGGCGGAGCCGACGACGACGGCCGCGCAGCCGCCGACCAGGCCGAGGAGCATCTCGTGGCCGCGGCGGGCCTGGAGCGCGATGCGCTCGCCGTCGACGGGCTGCGCCTCCTCGCCCTGCTGCGGGTCGGCGGAGAAGTCGTCGTCGGCGGCGCTGCGCGGGGCGGCGTAGCCGATGGGGAGGCGGGCGAAGCGGGCGGAGAGGCCGGGCAGGAAGGCGACCAGGCCGATGGCGACGGGGGCGCAGGTGGCGGCGGCGTCGGTGGCGGTGGCCTCGGTGAGGATCATCAGGAAGGTGGCGAGGGTGCCGACGCCGGCGAGGAAGGTGGCGGCGACGAAGGGGGCGTCGCCGCTGGGGGTGAGCGCGACGAGGGCCACGGAGGCGACGAGGACGGTGACGGAGCCGAGCAGGAACTGCAGGCGGCCGGGGCCCTGGCCGGCGTCGGCGGCGATGATGCCGGAGCCGGCGATGAGGAGCAGCGGCAGGGCGCCGAGGCCGAGGGCCACCGCGGTGGCCCGGTCCGCGTAGACGCGAGCGCGGACGCCGGCGAAGGCGGTGAGGAGGAGGCCGGCGGCGCCCGCGATGATCCCGGGGAGGCTGTGCATGTCGTGGCGGACCGGGTCGGCGAACCAGAGGACGAAGCCCATGAGGACGAGCAGCAGCACGCCGCCGAGGAGTCCGGCGCCGCGCAGCAGTTCGTCGCTCCACAGGTGCCGGTCGCGGGTGACGGCGGAGGCGACGGCGTCGGAGACGTCGTCGTAGACGGCCGGCGGGAGCGACTGGGCGAAGGGGCGAAGGGAGAGCACCTCGCCGTCGAGGACCTGCTGGGCGGCGAGGGTGCGGGCGCCGTCGAGGACGGATCCGTCGCGGCGGACCAGGTGGTAGCCGGTCGGGGTGCCGGCCGCCTGGGTCTGCCCGGTGAGGCGCAGGATCTCCGGGTAGACGTCGGCGACGGCGATGTCCTCGGGGAGCGCGACGTCGATGCGGCTGTCCGGCGCCACGACGGTGACGCGGCAGAAGCCGGTCGCTGCGGTCGTACTCACGTGTGTGGACCCCCTGGTTCGCGGTTGCGCCCGTCGGATTTCGCGGTTGCGCCCGTTGTGATTCGCGGTTGCGCACGATGCGCGCGCCACCCTACCGGGGACGGCCGGTGGGGGCTGCAAGTAGGATCGCCGTCCCATGGGGGAAGTCCGCGCACTCGGCTGCCGACAGGGGTGGCGTGCGGATGCTCCCGCCACGAGCCCGCCTCCAACGAGGGATTGATGCGCCGGTGAGCCAGATCGTCGTCAAACGCCCGCCGAGGTCTCTTCCTCCGGAAGTGCCCGGTGAGGAACTGGTCCTGGAGTCTCCGCCGGAACTTCCGCGGGGGCAGCAGGAGTCGGCGTTGATGCAGCTCCTGCCGATGCTCGGCATGGGCTCGTCGGTCGTCTTCTTCTTCATGACGCCCTCGCCGATCATGCGGATCATGGGCACGCTCATGCTGGCGTCGACCGTCGCGATGGCCGTCGCCCAGTTCGTGAGATTCCGTCGTGGTACGCAGGGGCAAATGGCCGATGTCCGCCGCGACTACCTCAAATACCTCGCGCAGACTCGGCGTACGGTCCGGCGCACGGCGCGCAAGCAGCGGGACGCGCAGCTGTATCTGCACCCCTCCCCCGAGCAGTTGTGGTCGGTGGTGGCCGAGGGTTCCCGGGTGTGGGAGCGCCGGGTCGGCGACCACGACTTCGGGCAGGCGCGGATCGGTCTCGGGGCGCAGCAGCTGGCGACTCCCCTGGTGGCGCCGGACACGGCTCCGGTGGACGAGCTGGAGCCGCTGTGTGCGGGTGCGATGCAGCAGTTCCTGGCGGTGCACGGCACGTTGGACGGGCTGCCGATGGCGGTCTCGATGCGGGCGTTCTACCACGTGACGGTGTCGGGCGAGCCGGAGTCGGCGCAGGCGGCGGCCCGCGCGCTCGTGGCGCAGCTGGTGACGCTGCACTCCCCCGAGGACCTGATGCTCGCCGTGGTGGCGGCGCGGCCGGCGCAGGAGCGCTGGGACTGGACGAAGTGGCTGCCGCACACGCAGGTCCCGGGGCAGGTCGACGGAGCCGGTACGAAGCGGCTGTTCGGCGACGACCTCGGTGAGCTGGAGCAGCTGGTCCGCTCGAAGCTGGACGGGCGGACGCGGTTCTCCCGGGAGAGCCAGCCGGTGCTCGACCAGCCGCACGTGGTGGTGGTCCTGGACGGCGGGATGGTGCCGCCGGACTCGCTGCTCGCGGCGCCCGAGGGCCTTCAGGGCGTGACGATCGTGGAGGTCGTCTCCGGTGAGCTCGACGAGCCGCGCGGTGGCCTCTCGGTGGTGGTACGGCCGGGCCGGCTGCGCCTGGAGTCGGGCGGCGGCTTCGCGTACGAGGGGCTGCCGGACGGCATCTCGCTGCCGGCTGCCGAGGCGCTGGCCCGGCAGCTGGCGCCGCTGCGGATGGGCGGCGGGGACGACGACGAGCCGCTGCTCGCCAACCTGGACTTCACGGATCTGCTGAACCTGGGCGACGCGGCCTCGGTGGACGTGACGCGGACCTGGCGGCCCCGGTCGGTGGCCGAGCGGCTTCGCGTGCCGATCGGTGTCGGCGAGGACGGCCAGCCGGTCATGCTGGACCTGAAGGAGGCGGCGCAGGAGGGCATGGGCCCGCACGGTCTGTGCGTCGGCGCGACGGGTTCCGGAAAGTCGGAGCTGCTGCGCACGCTGGTGCTCGGTCTGGCGGTGACGCACTCCTCGGAGACGCTGAACTTCGTCCTCGCGGACTTCAAGGGCGGTGCGACCTTCGCGGGCATGTCGCAGATGCCGCACGTGGCGGCGGTCATCACCAACCTCGCGGACGACCTGACGCTGGTCGACCGCATGGGCGACGCGATCCGCGGCGAGCTCCAGCGGCGGCAGGAGCTGCTGCGTTCGGCGGGCAACTACGCGAACATCCACGACTACGAGAAGGCGCGGGCGGCGGGTGCTCCGCTGGAGCCGCTGGCCTCGCTGGTCCTGGTGATCGACGAGTTCTCCGAACTCCTCACCGCCAAGCCCGACTTCATCGACATGTTCATCCAGATCGGCCGCATCGGCCGATCGCTGGGTGTGCACCTGCTGCTCGCCTCGCAGCGCCTGGAGGAGGGCAAGCTGCGCGGCCTGGACACGTACCTCTCGTACCGGATCGGTCTGCGGACCTTCTCGGCGGCGGAGTCGCGGACGGCGATCGGCGTGCCGGACGCGTACCACCTGCCGTCGGTGCCCGGTTCGGGCTATCTGAAGTTCGGCACGGACGAGATGACCCGCTTCAAGGCGGCGTACGTGTCGGGGACGTACCGGACGGGCGGGCCTCGTCTGGAGATCGGGCAGCTGCCGGTGGAGCGGCGGCCCGCGCTGTTCACGGCGGCGCCGGTGCCCGTGGTGTACGCGGCGCCGGACCCGGCCTATCTGACGGCGCAGCGCGCCGAGGAGGACGACGCGCTCGCGGACACGGTCCTCGACGTGATCGTGCGGCGACTGGAGGGCCAGGGGGTGCCGGCGCACCAGGTGTGGCTGCCGCCGCTCGACCAGGCGCCCTCGCTGGACCAGCTGCTTCCGGGGCTCGCGCAGACGGCGGACCGGGGGCTCACGGCGACGGAGTACACGCGTCAGGGCGGGCTCACGGTGCCGCTCGGCCTCATCGACAAGCCGTTCGAGCAGCGGCGCGAGGTGCTGTACCGGGACTTCTCGGGCGCGGCCGGTCACATGATGGTGGTCGGCGGTCCGCAGTCCGGCAAGTCGACGATCATGCGGACGCTGATCTCCTCGTTCGCGCTCACCCACACGCCGGCCGAAGTGCAGTTCTACTGCCTGGACTTCGGTGGCGGCGGCATGGTGTCGCTGGCCGACCTGCCGCACGTCGGCGGGGTGGCGTCCCGGCTCGACCCCGAGCGGGTGCGGCGGACGGTCGCGGAGGTCATGGGCGTCCTGAACCGGCGGGAGGAGTTCTTCCGCGCGCACTCCATCGACTCGATCGCGACCTACCGGCGCAAGCGGGCGGCGGGCGAACTGCCGGGCGAGGCCTGGGGCGACGTCTTCCTGATCGTGGACGGCTGGGGCAGCTTCCGCAACGACTACGACATGCTGGAGCCGATCGTCTCCGACATCGCCGCGCGCGGTCTGGGCTACGGCATCCACGTGGTGATCACCGCCGCCCGGTACATGGAGGTGCGGGCGGCGCTCAAGGACCAGATGCTGGGCCGGCTCGAACTGCGGCTCGGTGACGTCATGGACTCCGAGTTCGACCGGAAGGTCGCGGCGAACGTGCCGACCGGGGTGCCGGGCCGTGGCCAGGTGCCGGAGAAGCTGCACTTCATGGGGGCGCTGCCGCGGATCGACGGGTCGAGCTCGGCCGCCGACCTGGCGGAGGGCACGTCGGCGTTCGTGCAGGCCGTGAAGGCGAGCTGGACCGGGGCCCCGGCTCCGGCGGTGCGGCTGCTGCCGCGCAGGCTGCCGGCGGAGCAGCTGCCGAAGGGCTTCGAGTACCCGCAGCACGGCATCGCGATCGGCATCGACGAGACGAACCTGGAGCCGGTGTTCGTCGACTTCGAGTCGGATCCGTTCTTCCTGATCTTCGGCGAGAGCGAGTCCGGCAAGACGGCGTTGCTGCGGCTGATCGCCAAGCAGCTGTGCGAGCGGTACTCGCCGGAGCAGGCGCGGATCGTGGTGGGCGACTACCGGCGGACGATGCTGGAGGCCGTGGCGCCCTCGCACCTCCTGGAGTACGCGCCGATGGCCTCGGCCATGCAGATGCACATGGACGCGATCAACACGGTGATGACGAAGCGGGCGCCGAAGCCCGACATCACGCCGCAGCAGCTGCGCGACCGCAGCTGGTGGTCGGGCCCGCAGCTGTTCGTCCTGATCGACGACTTCGAGCTGGTGGCCACCAACTCGGGGAACCCCCTCGCGGTTCTGGTGGAGAACCTGCCGTTCGCGCGGGACGTCGGCATCCGGTTCATCGTGGCGCGCAACCAGGCGGGCGCCTCCCGTGCGATGTACGAGCCGTTCATGCAGCGGATGCGGGAGCTGGGCGCGCAGGGCGTGATCCTCTCCGGCGATCCGCAGGAGGGCGACATCCTGGGCAGCGTCCGGGCGCGGCCGATGCCTCCGGGCCGGGGCACGTTCGTGTCGCGCAAGCGCGGGACGCCGCTGGTGCAGCTGGGCTGGCTGCCCGAACAGCACTGAGCGGAGCGGTCCCTCCCACTACTGTGGGAGGGACCGCCGTACCACCGCGAAGGGATTGCGCCGATGACCGACGCCCACGAGACCACCGCCGAGAGCGCGGACGCCGCCCTGGCCGCCGAGAAGCGGCGTCAGAAGGACGAGCTGTACGCGCTCGACATCTCCGGCGTCGAGTGGCAGGGCGCCCCGGGGACGAGCCCGGACGAGGAGCGCGTGGAGATCGCGCGGCTGCCCGAGGGGGCGGTGGCGATGCGCTCGTCGCTCGACAAGGACACGGTGCTGCGGTACACGAAGGCCGAGTGGGACGCGTTCGTCCTGGGCGCCAGGGACGGCGAGTTCGACCTGCGTTGAGGCGTACGGGCCTGTCCTCCGGATCCGGCCGGATCCGGAGGACAGGCCCTACGCGTGAGGGGGTGGCCCGTCGGAACGGGCCACCCCCTCACGCGTGTTCGCCGGTTCTCACGGCAAGCGCGGACTCACATCATGCGGAAGCGAGCCGCGTTGCCCTTGTCGGTGTCCTGGTAGCCGGCGACCGACTCGTCGAGGAGCTGGGCGATGCGCGCCAGGTCCTGGTTCATGCCGGCCATGTCGCGGGTCAGGCGGTCCTGGCTCTCGCGGTAGGCGATCTTCGCTTCACCCTCCCAGTTGGAGGCGACGCGGTTGACCTCGGCCATGAGGTCGTCGAGCTTCTGCGTGAGGGTGCTGGAGGTCAGGCGGGTGTCGGCCGCCGCCTGCGTCACGGTGTCGTAATTGACCGCAGTGGTCATGGTGATGACTCCTGAAGTGAGAGTGGCGCGGAGGACTGGTCGGGTCGGACGGCTCAGACGCCGAGGATGGCGCTCTGGCCACCGCCGCCGGAGCCGCTGTCCATCTGACGGAAGGACCGCATGCGGTCCTCCTCCTCCTGCGAGAACCCGTCGGCGCTCATGCGCATGATCTCCTCGAGCTTCGAGAGCTCGGCACGCATGCTGCGCAGACGCTGGTTCAGGTCGTTCTGGACCCGGTCGTACTCCTTGCTCGCAGCGCCCTGCCAGCCCGCCTGGACGCGGTCCACCACGCCGTTGAGGGAGGTGATGCGGGCCTGGAGCTCGTCGGAGAAGTCCTGGATCCGGCCGGCGAGCTTGACTTGTTCGGCACTGGTTACGTTCAGGTCTTTCGACATCTTGCCCCTTCTTCCTTCGGTGGCTGCGACGGACCGGCCGTCGGGCCATCCGGTCGTGATGCGGACGGGAATCTTCTGATGCCGCCCCCGTGCTGGGTTCGCACTGCCGTGCCCCCAGCGGTCACTGTAGCCATTGACGGCGGCAGTTCCAACTGCAAAGCAGGGACCCGATACTTGACCGGTACGCGCGTCACCGGGCCTCCCTCCTGCGGCGGCTGTCGCGGATCACGGTGGCCGTCCCGGCGACCACGGCCACCAGGACACCTCCGATCCCCAACGCGTAGGTGGCGAGCCGTTCGGAGCGCTCCTGGGGCGTCTCCGACAGCGTCAGACGGGCCGGCTCGGGAGCCGGCGGCTTGGGCGGGCCCGGATCGGGCACGGGCGAGGAGGCCGGCGTCCCGGGGAGGTCGGCGAGCGCCCTGACCGGGTCGACCACGCCCCAACCGACGTGGTCGTCGCGCCCGTTGATCGAGCGGACGGCCGTCTGCTCGATCCGGGTGACGATCTGGGCCGCGGTCCACTCCGGGTACTTGGCGCGCAGCAGGGCGGCGACGCCGGCGACGTACGGGGCGGAGAAGCTGGTGCCGTTGTCGACGCACTGGCCGCCGCCCGGGACGGTGGAGACGATGTCGACGCCGGGCGCGGCGACGCCCACCATGGGGCCGGACTGGGAGAAGGCGGCGCGTTCGTTGTTCCGGTCGGAGGAGGCGACGGCGAGGACGCCGGGGAAGGCGGCCGGGTAGGTCTTCTTCCGGGCCCCGTCCATGCCGTCGTTGCCGGCGGAGGCGACGACGACGACGTTCTTCTCGACGGCCCTGGCCACGGCCTTGGCCATGGGCGAGTCGGGACCCAGCGGCTGGGTGGTGTCCTGCGAGATGTTGATGACCTGCGCGCCCTTGGCGACGGCGTGGTCGATCGCCTGCGCCATCGTGTCGGACTTGCCGCTGTTCTTCTCGTCGTTCTGCCGGATCGGGATGATCGTGGCCTCGGGCGCGAGGCCGACGAAGCCGGTGCCCTTGCGGGGGCGGGCGGCGATGATGCCGGCGACCTTGGTGCCGTGGCCGACCTCGTCGACGGTGCCGTCGGTCTTGCCGCGCTTCTCGTCCCCGAAGGAGGGGTTGTTCTTGTCGGGCTTGAGGAAGTCCTTGCCCGCCTTGGCGTCGACGGCGGTGCGCAGCTGCGGGTTGACGTCGTCGACGCCGGTGTCGATGACCGCGACCCGGACGCCCTTGCCCTTGGTGTCCTGCCACAGCTCGTCGAGGAGGACCCGCTGGAGCGGCCAGGGGATGCCCTCGATCTGCTTCTTCATGGGGAAGGTGCACTCGCCGCTGCCGTCGAGGGCCGGGCCGTCGTGCCGGGGCGGGACGGGGGCGGCGGCCGCGGCGGGGGCGGCCAGCAGGGCCGTGAGGGTGCCCGCGGCGAGCAGGGCGGCCGTGCGGTACGTCGTCGTCACCGGTGCCACCCCCTAGGAACCCTGCGGCTGACGCGCGCTGTTGGTGTCGAGCCGGGGGCCCTTCGAGAGGAACTCCGACCATTCGATCGGTACGGGGACCGGCACGACCTTCTCGTAGCCGAGACGCTTCTGGGCGTCGCTGGGTTCCGGCCGTCCGTCGGTCTGCTTCTGTTCGCCGGCACCGATCTCGGAGCGGGCGGAGTCGCTGTCGCCGTTGGCCTGGACGGCGTACCGCAGGCCGGTGTCGGTGACGAGGAAGAGGGAGCCGTCCTGCGTCTTCTGCTTGCCCTGGATCTGGGTGTAGAGCAGGCCCGTGCCGGGGGTGACGTACGTGCTGGTGCCACCGGCGGTGATGTCGGCGGGGTAGTCGGTGCCGGCCCAGGTGGTGAGCGTGGTGCCGCCCTTCTCGTCGACGTCGGTGAGGACGTTGCAGACGGTGTCGCGGGCGCCTTCACCGGTGGCGGCGTTGACCTGCATGGACCTCAGCGTGGGCCAGCGGGCGCCGGCGTGGAAGGCGGTGGGGTCCGGGACGAAGGACGAGGCGTCGACCGTGGTGGCCTTGCCGTCCATGTCGAGGTTGCCGGTCTCCGGGGAGTTGATGAGGAGCCAGGCGGTGAAGGGGGTGACGGGCTGGACCTTGCCGGCGAGCACGACGTAGTACTGCGGGCCGGAGCCGGTCTGGGCGAGGAGGACCATGCCGATCCGGTTCTCGGTCCCGGTGAGGGTGTTGCCGGGGATGCCGGCGGAGGCGCCGACCGTGCCGTCGATGTGCGGGAAGTCGATCTCGTCGCCGGTCTTCAGGGTGGCGAGCCAGTCGTCGGTGACGGGCTGCGGCTCCTTGCTGAGACCCTCCTTGCTGAGACCGACGAGGGCGGTGAGGAGCCCGGGCCGGTCGGCCTTCACCGGGTACTTGGTGCCGGTGTGGTCGACGAGGAACTGGGCGCTCCCCTTCTGGCCCTTGACGTACAGGACCTGCCCGCTCTTCAGCTGGTTGTCGCCCTCGGTCCGCTTCGCGTCGCGCTTGGCGAAGAGGAAGGTGGCCTTCTGGACGCTGGCGCCCTTGCCGCCGCCGGGCTGCTCGCAGACGGCCCAGCGCTTCTCCGTGCCCGCGTCGTCCGCGGCGGGCAGCCGGTCGGGGGCGTACGGGATGCCGAGGATGGGCCCGCGCGGCGGCTTGCCCTCGTCGAGCTTCTTGTCGTCGACCTGGATGACCTGGAACTGGTCGGGGTTGAGCAGCAGTCGGGCGGAGGCGAGGTTGAGGACGGGGTGGAGCAGGGTCTTCTTGTCCTTGCCCTTGCCGGTCTCCAGGACGACGTACCGGGTCGTCGACTGCTTGCCGACGATGACCCGGGTGCCGGGGGTGTCCCAGCCCTTGGGGGCGGTGGGCTTGAACATGCCCCAGGCGCCGAATCCGGCGACCACGAGCGCGGAGACGATCAGACCGGGGACGACCGCGCGCAGCGGCTTGGGCGCCCCCTCCTCCGTGCCGGAGGGCGAGGGTTGGAGGAATGCCGCCACCGTGCGCTTCTTCGCAAAGGTGTACGCGTTGAGCTCGTCCCGCCGCGATGCCATGAGTCCCCATTCTCGTCAGGCGCGATCTTCGCGCGGGGCCGCCGGGGTGGTGACACCCGGGCCCCGGCCTTCGGACCGGCCCCCTACTATGCCTGCTGTCCCGTGGGGTTCGTGGGGCGGGTAGGGTGATCCGGCCGCCAAAGCCCTGGCGGGCCAGGGTCATCGGGATGAATTGAGGGGGATTCTCCATCATGGCTTCCGCGAGGCGGAGGCGGCCCGCCGCGGCCGCTGCCTCCACACCCCCGTCCACGGGCCCCGCCCCCGCGGTCTCACCGCGGCTCCAGGCACGCCCCGGACACTTCGGTTCGTTCCGATTGCAACAGCTCGTACTGATCGAGGTGGCGGCGGCGCTGCTGCTCCTCGCCTGGGTCGTCGAGCCGATGCTGCTCGTCCCCGCGGGCGTGGTCGCCGTCGTGCTCGTCCTGCTCGCCGTGGTGCGCCGGCACCGGCGTTCGCTGCCCGAGTGGCTCGGCACCTTCCTCGCGCTGCGCGCCCGCTCGCGCCGGGCCGCCTCGCTCGCGGTGCCGGAGGGCACCGAGCCGGGGTTCGCGCCGCTCGTGGAGTGCGATCCCGCGCTGCGGACCTACGCGTACAGCGACCGCGACCGGCGTCCGGTCGGGATGGTCGGCGACGGCACCTTCCTGACCGCCGTCCTGCGGGTCGAGTCGGACGGCACGGCGCTGCGCCCGGACCGCGCGGCGAAGCCGCTGCCCGTCGGGCTCGTCCGGGACGTGCTGAGCGTGGACGGCATCCGGCTGGAGTCGGCACAGATCGTGCAGCACACGCAGCCGGCGCCCGCCCCGCACCTGCCCGCGCAGTCGATGGCCGCCCGCAACTACGGGCCGCTCCAGGCGCAGACGGGTTCGCCCGCGGTGCGCATCACCTGGATCGCGCTCAAGCTCGACCCCGAGCTCTGCCCGGAGGCGGTCGCCGCGCGCGGCGGCGGCATGACCGGCGCCCAGAAGTGCGTGGTGCGCGCGGCGGACCAGCTGGCGAGCCGGCTCGCCGGCGCCGGGTTCCGGGCGAGCGTGCTGACGGAGCAGGAACT
Organism: Streptomyces sp. TLI_105; assembly: GCF_900105415.1. Classification (GTDB taxonomy): domain Bacteria; phylum Actinomycetota; class Actinomycetes; order Streptomycetales; family Streptomycetaceae; genus Streptomyces. The sequence continues at coordinate 2,351,889 of NZ_FNSM01000001.1, forward strand.
GACCTCGGCGCTCGCCACGTCGAGCTGCGCCAGCCCGATGGCGATCGCGCAGGCGGGCCGGGGCCAGGCGCAGGGGCGCAGGACCCAGGAGACCGCGCGGACCTGGCGGGTGGACGACCGACGGCACACGACGTACTGGGTGGGGCGCTGGCCCCAGTTGGGCGGCCGGAACGGCGGAGCGGGCGCGTCGATGCCGCAGCTGGTGGCCCTGCTGACCTCGCTGCCCGCGCTCGCGACGACGTTCAGCCTGACGCTGAGCGGTGGGGACCGGCAGGAGGTGACGGTGACCGGACACGTGCGGATCACCGGACGCAGTGACGAGGAACTGGTGGCCGCGCGGCACGAGCTGGAGCGTGCGGCGCGCGGGGTGAAGACGGGGCTCGTACGGCTCGACCGGGAACAGGTGCCCGGCATCCTGGCGACGCTTCCGCTGGGAGGTGCGCGCTGATGTCCACCGCATCCTTCGGCACGTCACCGGCCCCGGGCGCGCCTTCCGCCCGGCGTACGGGTCGGACCACCCGGCCCCGGTTCGGTTTCGGACTCGTCGGGCCGCGCCGCGACCGGCACTCCGTACCCCTGGAACAGCTGGAGGCGCTGGCCCTGCCGGTCGGCGACGACGGCATGGTGATCGGCGTGGACGCCGAGGGCCGCCCGGCCGTGCTCGGCATCAACCGGCCCGTCCCGTACGACGTCACCCTCATCGGCGGTCTGTGGACCGCGCAGGTCCTGGCCCTGCGGGCGGCCGCGACCGGCGCCCGGGTGGCGGTCGAGACCGGCCGCGCCCAGGCGTGGACGGCCCTGGCACAGGCCGCGGGCGGCGGGCAGCCGTGCATCACGCTGCACGACGTGGGCCGGGTGCCGCCGCAGGGCGCGTCGGCGGGCAGTCCGGTGGTCGTGGTGCGCGACTGCGGCATGCGGCCGCCGCGCGGCCGCGTCGTGTCGGCGCCCTGGCAGTCCGTGGTGACGCTGCTGCCCTATCTGAGCCCGGTCGCGCCCCGGCTCCTGGAGAAGTCCTCCCTGGTCGGCGTCCAGCGGGTGTCCCCGGACGAGGCGGCCCAGATCGGCCGCATCATGAGCCTGCCCCGGAACGAGTACGAGGCGCTGTCCACGCTCGCCGACGGGGTGACCCTCTGGTGCACGCCGAACGACCGCCAGTTCGTCATGACCCAGGCGACGGACGCCGAGACCGGATTGTTGGGCGGCGCCCGCCGGATGGACTGAGCGGCGACCTCATGACACGGGGCCGTTCAAGTACGTCCGTTTTTGCATCGTTTTGAACGGTGGGGGTTCTCACTCTGCGGCGCGGCCGGGTCACTTGGGGCCCGGACCGGGTCGCGGAGGCGGGCGCGGAGGGGCCGTCGGCCCTGCCCCGGCGCGCCTCGCGGCGTTTAGGGTGGAAGGGCCCCGCCCACAACGGCACAAGGGTGCTCGACCACACCAGGAGGCAAAGTGAACGGCGATCGCGACGAGATCCACGGGGGTTGGAATCCACCCGCCGACGATCAGTCCGACGCGGATCCCGCCGAGATGACGGGTGAGTTCACCATCGACTACACCCCGCCCGCCTGGTACACGCAGAACGCGTCGGGCGGTACGGGGACGGGCGGTGTCACTCCCCCGCCGCCGAGCGGAGCGCCGGTCGCCGTGCCGGGCCTCCCGGCGGGCAGCGGCTTCGAGCCCAGCTGGAACGTCGCACCGCCGACCCCGCCCGCGGCTCCTGCGCCCGCGCCCGCGCCGGTTCAGTCGGTCGAGCCGGTAGCACCCGTCGCCCCTGCTCCGTTGCAGCCGGCCGGCGCGGTGCCTCCGGCGGGGGGTCCTCCGTACGGCACGCCGGGTGCGCCCTCGGCTGCCGCGCCGGTTCCCGTCACGCCCACTCCTGTCGCGCCTGCTCCCGGCACCCCTGCTGCCGGCCTTCCCGCGCCGGCGTTCGCGCCCGGTACGCCGGGGCCGGGCGTGCCGGCGTCCGACGCCGCGCCGTCGCCCGCCGCCGCGCCTTCCGTCCCGTCGCCCGCGCCGGAGGCGGCCGCGCCCGCGGCCTCGTTCGGCGGCGGGGACGTCGAGGGCGGCGCCACCATGCGCTTCTCCCCCGCCCAGCTCCAGCGCGAGATCGCCGAGCGCTCGGTGGAGCAGTCGGAGAACGCGGAGGGCTCCACCGGCTCGGCGACGCCCGCCGTCGACGAAGCGGCGGAGCCCGCCGCGAGCGAGGGGACCGTCGAGCCCGTCGGTCCGGCGGACACCGTCCAGGACGCCCCTGCCGTCCCCGGCGAGTCCGCCGACAGCACGGCGGGCACCGACGACACCGCGGCCGCCGAGGCGCCGAGCTCGTCGGACGGCGCGGACGGCCCTGAGAGTTCCGACGGCTCGGACGGCGTCGAGAAGGCCGAGGCCGCCGGTGACGCGACCGGGGGCGATGTCGCCGACGACACCGCGGGCGCGGAGGACGAGCCCGTCGCACCCGTCGCGGAGACCCAGCCGGACCCCGGGACCGGCACCGAGGCGGAGGCCTCCGCCGCTCCCGGCGCCGCCCCCCTCCCGGCCGCGCAGCCGGCCGCCGACGCGCCGCAGGGCTTCGGTCCCGGCGCGGCCCCCGGTCCGTACGACACCGCCGCACAGCAGGCCGGTGGCGCTCCGGGGCCCTTCCCCGGCACCCCGTACCCCGCGCCGTACCCCGCCGGAGGTCCGCAGGCCGGGGCCGGGCTGCCCCCGCTGCCCCCGTCCTTCCAGCCGGCCGCCCCCGAGCCCGCGCAGCAGTGGCCCGCGCAGCCCGCCCCCGGCGCCCAGCCGGTGCCGCCGGCCGCGCCGCTGCCGCCCACCGCCGCCTGGCCCGCCCCCGAGGCGCCCGCGCCCGGCGCGCCCGGCCCCGTCCCGCCGCAGGCCCAGCCCCAGGCGCCCGGCGCCTACGGCTACCCGCAGGCCCCGCAGACCCCCCAGCCCCCGGCGCCGCAGGGCGGTTACGGCTTCCCGCACCCCGGGACGCCTCCGCAGCAGGCCGGTTACGGCTATCCGCAGCAGCCCGGAGCGCCCGGCGGTGTCCCGCCGCAGGCGCAGGCGCCGGGCGGCTACGGCTACCCGCACCCCGGAGCCGTACCCCCGCAGGCGGCGCAGGCCCCGCAGCCGCCGTACGACGGTCAGCCGCCGGTGGATCCGCGGACCGGTGCGGCCTGGCCCTCGCCGGTGACGCACGACCAGCGGGAGCGGTCCGTGCCGGGCGCCCCGCTCGGGTACAACGCGGCCGTCGAGCTCTCCTCCGACCGGCTGCTCCGCAACAACAAGCAGAAGCCCAAGTCCAGCCGCAACCCCGGCGCCGCCAACCGCTTCAAGCTCGGCGGCAAGAAGGAGGAGGCGGAGCGGCAGCGGAAGCTGGACCTGATCCGGACGCCGGTCCTCTCCTGCTACCGGATCGCGGTCATCTCGCTCAAGGGCGGTGTCGGCAAGACCACGACGACCACCGCGCTCGGCGCGACCCTCGCCACCGAGCGGCAGGACAAGATCCTGGCGATCGACGCCAACCCGGACGCCGGCACGCTGGGCCGCCGGGTGCGGCGCGAGACCGGGGCGACCATCCGCGACCTGGTGCAGGCGATCCCGTACCTCAACTCGTACATGGACATCCGCCGGTTCACCTCGCAGGCGCCGTCCGGTCTGGAGATCCTCGCCAACGACGTGGACCCGGCCGTCTCGACGACCTTCAACGACGAGGACTACCGGCGCGCGATCGACGTCCTCGGCAAGCAGTACCCGATCATCCTCACCGACTCGGGCACGGGTCTGCTGTACAGCGCCATGCGCGGGGTCCTGGACCTCGCCGATCAGCTGATCATCATCTCCACGCCCTCCGTGGACGGCGCCTCCAGCGCCTCGACCACGCTGGACTGGCTCTCCGCGCACGGCTACGCGGACCTGGTGCAGCGCTCCATCACGGTCATCTCGGGTGTCCGCGAGACCGGCAAGATGATCAAGGTCGAGGACATCGTGCAGCACTTCCAGACCCGCTGCCGCGGCGTCGTGGTCGTGCCCTTCGACGAGCACCTGGCGGCCGGCGCCGAGGTGGACCTCGACATGATGCGGCCGAAGACCCGGGAGGCGTACTTCCACCTCTCGGCGATGGTGGCCGAGGACTTCGTACGGGCGCAGCAGGCGCAGGGGCTGTGGACCGGGGACGGCCAGGGCGCCATGCCCCCGCACATGGCCCCGCCGATGCCGGGCCAGCAGGGCCCGGGGCAGCCGATGCCCGGCCAGCCGGTGCCGGGGCAGTTCGCGCCGGGCCAGGTGCCCGGTCAGCCGATGCCGGGACAGCCGATGCCGGGTCAGGCGCCCGGCCCGATGCCCGGTCAGCCCGTGCCCGGTCAGTTCGCGCCCGGTCAGTTCGCGCCCGGGCAGCCGGCCCCCGGTCAGCCGTACGCGCCCCAGCCGCCGCAGCCCGGTCAGCCGTACCCGCCGCAGCCCCCGGCCGGCCAGCCCCACCCGCCCCAGGGGTACCCGCAGCCGGGACAGCCGCTGCCGGGGCAGATGCCCGGACAGGCGCCCGGACCGATGCCGGATCAGTTCGGCCCCGGCCAGCCCGTCCCCGGCCAGCCGTACGGGCCCCAGGCCGGCGCGCCGTACCCGCCGCAGCCCGGTCAGCCGGGACAGCCGGGGGTGCCGCAGTCCTGGCAGCAGCCGCAGGACGGGAACGAGTCCCGGCCGGGACAGCCGCTGCCTCCACAGGCGGACCCGCAGGGCCCTCCGCAGGCGCCGCCAGCCCCTCAGCAGTAGGGCGTCACAGGATGAGACCAATGAGGCTCCGTATCGGCTCACCGATACGGAGCCTCATGGCGTTCCCGCAGTCCACAAGGGGTTTGAGGGATCGTTGACGACGGCAGACCACCGCTGATACACCTTCGCTTCACCCATCGTCAGCCCAAGATCCACGACAGTAACTCCGACGCGAGGTCACGTCCCATGGTCATGGTCACGAAGGTTCCACCCCGCCCCGCCCCCGCCCGCAGAGCCCTCCGACTGCTGCTCGCCACCGGTCTTGCCGCAGGCTCCCTCGTCGTCGTTCCCGGCACCGCGCAGGCGGAGGACGAGAAGTCCGGCGGCACCACCCTCACGGTCGCCGTCTCGCAGAGCATCGACTCGCTGAGCCCGTTCCTGGCCCAGAAGCTCACCTCGACCAGCATCCACCGGCTGGCGTACGAGTACCTCACGAACTACGACCCGAAGGACGCCCACACGATCCCGGGCCTGGCGACCGCCTGGAAGTCCTCGCCCGACAAGCTGACGTGGACGTACACGATCCGCAAGGACTCGACCTGGTCGGACGGGCAGCGGGCCACCGCCGAGGACGCGGCCTGGACCTTCAACAAGATGATGACCGACCCGAACGCCGCCACCGCCAACGGCAGCTTCACCGCGAACTTCGCGCAGGTCACCGCACCCGACCCGCAGACGCTCGTCATCCGGCTGAAGAAGCCGCAGGCGACGATGACGGCCCTCGACGTGCCGATCGTGCCGAAGCACGTCTGGGAGAAGGTCACCGACTTCTCGAAGTTCAACAACGACAAGGAGTTCCCGATCGTCGGGAACGGCCCCTTCGTCATCACGGACTTCAAGGTCGACCAGTACATCAAGCTCAAGCCGAACAAGAAGTTCTGGCGGGGCGCCCCCCAGTTCGACGAGCTGGTCTTCAAGTACTACAAGGACGGGGACGCCGCCGTCGCCGCCCTGCAGAAGGGCGAGGTGTCCTTCGTACCGAACCTGACGCCCGCCCAGGCGGCCGCGCTGAAGACCCAGAAGAACATCAAGGTCAACGACGCCCCCGGCCGCCGCTTCTACGCCCTCGCCACCAACCCCGGCGCGAAGGCCCAGGACGGCAAGACCTTCGGCAACGGCAACAAGGCGCTGCTCGACCCCGAGGTCCGCAAGGCCCTCTTCCTCGCCGTCGACCGCACCACCCTCGTCGACAAGGTCTTCCAGGGCCACGCCGTCGAGGGCGAGGGGTACATCCCGCCGCGCTTCGGCTCGTACTTCTGGAAGCCGGAGGGCGCGCAGGAGCGGGCGTACGACCCCGCCCGGGCCGAGCAGGTCCTCGACGCCGCCGGATACCGGAAGAACGCCGCCGGCAAGCGGGTCGGCAAGGACGGCAGGCCGCTGGACTTCCGGATCCTCTGTCACGCCACCGACCCGAACGACAAGGCGGTCGGCAAGTACCTCCAGGAGTGGTGGGGCAAGCTCGGCATCGGCCTGAAGGTCGAGTGCCTGGACAGCGTCTCCGACCCCTGGGTCAAGGGCGACTACGACCTCGCCTTCGACGGCTGGTCGGTCAACCCCGACCCGGACTACGTCCTCTCCATCCACACCTGCGGCACGCTCCCGGCGACCCCGAAGGACTCCGGCGCCACCGACAACTTCATCTGCGACAAGGAGTTCGACGGGCTCTACGCGCAGCAGGCGGTGGAGTACGACGCCGCCAAGCGGGCGGATCTGGTGAAGCGGATGCAGTCCCGGCTGTACGACACGGGGTACATGAACGTCATGGCCTATCCGAACGCCCTGGAGGCGTACCGCACGGACCAGATCAGGTCCATCACGACCATGCCCGAGGCCGCCGGGAACCTGTGGGGCCAGGACGGCTACTGGAGCTGGTGGTCGGCCGTGCCCACGGCCCGGGCCGAGGACTCCGAGGGCGGCTCGTCCGCCGGGGTCGTCATCGGCATCGGCGCGGCCGTGGTGGTCGTGCTCGGCATCGGCGTCCTCCTCGGTCTGCGCCGCCGCTCCACCGCCGACGACCGCGAGTAGTACGTGACGACGGCAAGCACCCCCGCCGACGTGGCGCGGGCCGAGAAGGCCCGCGTCACGGACGGCGCACCCCGCACCGGTTCCTCCCTCGGCTATCTCCGCCACGCGGCGGGGAAGCTGGGCGGCGCGCTCGTCTCGCTCTTCGCCGTCCTGGTCACCAGCTTCTTCCTCTTCCGGATCATCCCCGGTGACCCGGTGAAGGCGATGACCCACGGCGTCCCCACCTCGGCCGAGCAACTCGCCACACTGCGCCGCCAGTTCGGGCTCGACCTGCCACTGTGGCAGCAGTTCACCGACTACTGCGCCAAGGCACTGAGCGGCGACCTCGGCACCTCGTTCCAGTTCCGCGCCCCCGTCGGGGACCTCATCGCGGAGAAGCTCCCGGCGACGCTGCTGCTCACCGGGGTCGCCGTGGTGATCTACTCGGCGCTCGGCCTGTGGCTGGGCACCCGCTCGGCCTGGCGGCACGGCGGTCTCGGCGACAAGCTGAACACCGGGATCGCGCTGATTTTGTGGTCGGTGCCCTCCTTCTGGCTCGGGCTGCTCCTCATCATCGTCTTCTCGGTGGGCATGGGACCGATCCCGGGACTCTTCCCGACCGGCGGCATGGAGTCGGGCACGGGCGAGACCGGTTTCGCGTACGTCCTGGACGTCGCCCACCACCTGGTCCTGCCCGTGGTCACGCTCGTGGCGGTCGGCTACGCGCAGACCCTGCTCGTGATGCGCTCCTCGCTCCTCGACGAGATGGGCGGCGACTACCTGACGACGGCGCGGGCGAAGGGGCTGCGGGACGACGCCGTGCGCCGCCGGCACGCCGTGCCGAACGCGCTCCTGCCGACCGTCACCATGATCTTCATCAACCTGGGGCACGTGGCGGCTGGCTCGATCCTGGTGGAGACGGTGTTCTCCTGGCCCGGGCTCGGCGGCCTCTTCTACCAGGCGCTGAGCGTGCCCGATCTACCGCTCGTGCAGGGCCTTTTCGTGGTCTTCGCCGGAGCGATGATCCTGATGAACCTGATCGCCGACCTGCTCTATCCGCTGCTCGACCCCCGGGTGGGCCGATGACCTCTCCGACGACCTCTCCGAAGACCTCTCTGGCCTGGGAACGCCGCAAGGGTTCCGTGTCCCGCTTCTGGCGCGGCTACCGCACGCACCGGGCCGGGCTGTACGGTCTCGCCGGCCTCGCCCTGATCGCCCTGCTCGCGCTCGCCGCCCCGCTGATCGTCGGCTCCGACGTGCAGTCGGTGACGGAGGCGCCGGGCACGGCCCTGGAGCCGCCGAGCGCCGAGTTCCCGCTCGGCACCGACCAGTTCGGGCGCTCGCTGCTCGGGCTGCTGATCTGGGGCGCCCGGATCTCGCTGCTCGTCGGCCTGCTCGCGGCGACCCTCTCGGTCGCCATCGGGACCCTGGTGGGCATCGTCGCCGGGCACTACGGCGGCTGGTTCTCGACCGTCGTCATGCGGATCACCGACTGGTTCCTGGTGATGCCGACGCTGGTGCTCGCGATCGTGCTCGCGACGGTCATGTCCCGGTCGATGTGGACGGTGGTCCTGGCGATCGGCGTGACCTCCTGGCCCACCACCGCCCGTCTGGTGCGGGCGCAGACGATCGCGGTGGAGTCCCGCCCGTACATCGAGCGGGCGACCGCGCTCGGCGGCGGCCACCGGCACGTCATGACCCGGCACGTGCTGCCGAACGTGATGCCGCTGGTGCTCGCGCAGACCACCCTCGGCATCTCGACGGCCATCCTCACCGAGGCGACCCTCGCCTTCCTCGGCCTCGGCGACCCGACGGTGGTGTCGTGGGGCGGGATGCTCCAGGACGCCCGGGAGGCGGGCGCCGTCTCCTCCGGGCACTGGTGGTACCTGGCCCCGCCGGGGATCGCGATCGCCCTGGTCGCGCTCGCCTTCACGCTGTGCGGCCGGGCCGTGGAATCCGTACTGAACCCGAAGCTGGGGGTGGGACGATGAGCCTCCTGGAGGTGCGGGACCTGCGGGTGACGTACGGCTCCGGCGCGACCGCCGTGCCCGCCGTGCGCGGGGTCGACCTGACCCTGGAGTCGGGCACCAAGCTGGGCGTGGCCGGCGAGTCGGGCTGCGGCAAGTCCACGCTCGCGCTCGCGCTGCTGCGGCTCCTTCCGGCCTCGGCGCGGATCGAGGGCGAGATCCTGCTCGACGGCGACGACGTCCTCGCCATGTCGTGGGGACGCCTTCGGGCCGTGCGCTGGGCGGGCGCGTCGATCGTCTTCCAGGGCGCGATGCACTCGCTGAACGCGGTGCACCGGATCGGGGACCAGATCGCCGAACCGCTGCTCGTGCACGGCCGGGCGACCCCGGCGGCGGCCCGCACCCGGGTCGGCGAGCTGCTCGAACACGTCGGGCTCCCGGCGGCCCGGGCCGCCGCCTACCCACACGAGCTGTCCGGCGGACAGCGACAGCGCGTGATGATCGCGATGGCGCTCGCCTGCGACCCCCGCCTGATCGTCGCCGACGAGCCGACGACCGCGCTCGACGTGATGATCCAGGCGCAGATCCTGCGGCTGATCGAGCGGCTCGTCGCCGAGCAGTCCATCAGCCTCCTGATGATCAGCCACGACCTGGCGGTCCTCGCCGACACCTGCGACCGGCTCGCCGTGATGTACGCGGGCCGGGTCGTCGAGGAGGGACCCGCGCGGGCGGTGTACGAGGCGGCCCGGCACCCGTACGGACGGGCACTGTCCTCGGCGTTCCCCCGCATCGGCGACCTCGCGTCCCGGCGGGCGCCGCGCGGCCTGCCCGGCGACCCGCCGGACCCGGCCGACCTGCCCGGCGGCTGCACCTTCCATCCGCGCTGCCCGGTGGCGGTGGACGCCTGCGCGGAGCACGACCAGGAACTGCGGGAGGCGGGCGCGGGGCGCCGGGCCGCCTGCGTACACGTGGGGAGCACGTCATGAGCACGGGGCCACTGCTGGCGGCGCGCGGCCTGCACGTCACCTTCCCGGGGCGGCGGGGCGCGCCGCCCGCGCGCGCGGTGGACGGCGTGGACCTGGACATCGGCGCCGGCGAGATCGTGGCCCTGGTCGGCGAGTCCGGTTGCGGCAAGACGACCCTGGCCCGCTCCCTGCTCGGCCTGGTCCGGCCCACGTCCGGGGCGGTCGCCTTCGACGGGCAGCCGCTCGCGTACTCCTCCGGGGCGCTCAGGGCCTACCGGAAGCGGGCGCAGCTGGTCCTCCAGGACCCGAGCGGTTCGCTGAACCCCCGGCACACCGTGTACGACGCGGTGGCGGAGGGGCTGCGGATCCACGGCTACGAGGGGGACGAGCGGGCCGCCGTCGCCGAGGCCCTCGCACGGGCGGGGCTGCGGCCCCCGGAGCGGTTCTTCCTCCGCTACCCGCACGAGCTGTCCGGCGGCCAGCGGCAGCGCGTGGTCATCGCGGGCGCGCTCGTCCTGGAGCCCGAACTGATCGTCGCCGACGAGCCGGTGGCGTCCCTGGACGCGTCCGTACGGGGCGAGATCCTGGCGCTGCTGCTGCGCCTGCGCGACGAACTGGGCCTGTCCGCGCTGGTGGTGACGCACGACCTGGGCCTCGCGTGGAACATCGCGGACCGGGTGGCGGTGATGTACCTGGGCCGGGTCGTGGAGACCGGCACGGTGGAGTCCGTACTGACGAACCCTCAGCACCCCTACACCCGGGCGCTGTTGTCGGTCCTCCCGGAGTCGGGGGGCGCCCCGGTGGTCCTGACCGGCGAGCCGCCGGACCCGTCCCGCATCCCGTCCGGCTGCCGCTTCCACGCCCGCTGCCAACTCCTCGCCTCGGGCGAGGCGACCCCGGTCGCGGACCACTGCCGGGGCAAGGACCTGCCGATCCTTCCCGGCACCGGGGAACAGGCGGTGGCCTGCCACTGGGTGACGACGGGCTGAGCCGCCGTCGCAGACAGCCGTCCCGCCGGGGCGGCGCCCACCCGCCCCCGTTGCGGGCGCGCCCGCCGGGGCGGTGCCCACTCCCGCACCCCCCCGTTGTGGGCATGCGTTCCGCTGGGGTGGAACGGGTGGGCACAACGGAACGGCGCCCCTGCCGGCGCCAGAGGCTCCCGCGCCCTGACCCGCACCGACCTGTGCACCGCACGCCTGGTGCGGGTCCAGGCGCGGAACGCGGAGGCGCCGCTGAGCGCGCCGTCCCGTGTGCCCACCCTCCCCCAAGCTCTCGGCTTCGCTCGAGCAGGGGGGACCCCCTCGCCCCAGCGGGACGATTGCCCACACGGGCGGGGGGCGCCGCCCCGGCGGGCGCGGGCCCACAGGGTCGGGGGCCCCACACGGAGGCGGGGGGGAGGGGCACCGCCCGGCACGGGGCGGCCTACACCGGTCAGGCCCGGTCGTACTCCTCCGTCAGCTCACGGCACCGCTTCACGTCCCCCGCCATCGCCTGAAGCAGATCGTCCAGGGTGTCGAACTTGAGCATGCCGCGCACGTACGCCAGGAAGTCCACGGCCACGTGCAGCCCGTACAGGTCGAGCCCCTCGCGGTCGATCGCGTACGCCTCGACCGTCCGCTCCGTGCCGTCGAACTGCGGGTTCGTGCCGACCGAGATCGCCGCCGGCATCCGCTCTCCCGCCGCCGTCAGCCAGCCCGCGTAGACGCCGTCCGCCGGGATCGCCGTGTGCGGCAGGGTCTCGACGTTGGCCGTCGGGAAGCCGAGCTCGCGGCCGCGCTGCGCGCCGCGGACGACGACGCCCTCGACCCGGTGCGGGCGCCCGAGGATCTCGGCCGCCCCGGTCATGTCGCCCTCGGCGACGAGGCGGCGGGTGAGGGTGGAGGAGAAGGGCTCTCCGCCGCCGGCGGCCCCGCTGACGTACAGGTCGATGACCTCGACCTCGTAGTCGTACGTGGCGCCGAGCTCGGTCAGGAAGGCGACGTTGCCGGCGGCCCGGTGCCCGAAGCGGAAGTTGGGGCCCTCGATGACGGCCTTCGCGTGCAGCTTGTCGACGAGCACCTTGACGATGAAGTCGGCCGGGGACAGCTGGGAGAACTCGGCGGTGAACGGCAGCACCAGCACCGCGTCCACGCCGAGCTCCGCGATCAGGTCCGCGCGCCGGTGGTGCGGGGCGAGCAGCGGCGGGTGGCTGCCGGGGCGCACGACCTCGGAGGGGTGCGGGTCGAAGGTGACGACGACGGAGGGGACGCCCAGCTCCCGGGCGCGCTCGACGGCACGCCCGATGATCAGCTGGTGTCCGCGGTGCACCCCGTCGTAGGAGCCGATGGTGACGACGCTGCGTCCCCAGTCCTGGGGGATGTCCTCCAAGCCACGCCAGCGCTGCACTGTGACCGCTCCTCGTCCGCCTGTTCGCCCTGTTCGCCTTACGCAGGTCTAAGACTGCCATGTCCACGGCCGTCGGTACGCATCGGCATGGCAGTGCCGGGGCTCCGCAGCGCCCGGACGGTCTCCGGTCCGAGCAGCGGGGCCCAGTCGGCGGGGGCCTCGACCGTCCAGGCGGCGAGGAGCGCGGCGAAGACGGGCAGGTCGCGGACGGCTCCGGACAGGGCCCGGTCGAGCCGCCAGGCGCCTTCGGGGGTACGGACGCACAGCGCGCCGACCCGGTGGGCGAGTTGCCGGGTGCGCGGGACGGTGCGCAGCTCCGCGCCCTCCGCGACGGCCCGCAGGAGCGCCTCCAGGACGGCGAGCTCCCCGGCCTCCGCCTCGTACCGCTCGTGTTCCAGGAGCACGTCGAGGAGCTCGGCCCGCAGATGGCGGGAGGCCCCGGTGCCGGGGGCGGCGAGGACGGGGGCGAGGGCGCGCCGAAGCGGCGCGGGACGGCCTCGGATGAGGCCCGTGACCAGCGGGAAGAGGACCGCCCTGGCCACCGGCCCGTCCTCCAGGCGGCGGTCGACGAAGGCGGCGACGAGGGGGGCGCCGTCGGGGCGGTGGGCGGCGTAGTCGCGGACGAGGGCGGCGATCCGGCGGGCGAGGGAGGGCGTGTCGATCTCCGCGAGGGCCCGCAGAACGGCGGCCGGTGCCTCGCCGGTGCCCTGCAGCCGGGTCCGGAAGGCGGCGAGGACCTCCTCGGGATGGGTCGCGAGGGCCTCGGCGAGGGCGGCCGCGGGCACCTGGGGCTCGGCGAGGGCGCGGGGCAGGTGGCGGGAGCGGCTGTGCGGGTCGCGGACGAGGAGGCCGAGGGCGGCGCCGTGCAGGGCCTGGTCGCCGGGGCGGGCGAGCAGGGCGAGGGCGGCGTAGCGGAGGAGCTCGCGGCCGGCGGAGGTGGTGACGTGCCCGGCGACCAGGTGTCCGTACGCGGCGGCCGCGACGCGCCGCTCCGGGCGCCCGTCGTCGTGGGCCCAGCGGTCGACGGCCCGGCAGAGCGCGGAGGGCTCGTCCTCGGCGAGCGCGGCGAGGAGGTCGTCGGCGAGGGGGTGGGCGGTGGCGACGAGCGCCTCGCAGAGGTCGTCGACGGCGAGCCCGCGGTGGGCGTGCAGGAGGGCCTGGGCGGCGGTGGCGACGGTGGGGCGGTCGTCGCCGAACCAGCGGCAGAGGAGCGGCTGGACGCCCCGGGGGTCGGCGGCCAGCATCGCGGCGACGGCGTCGAGGCTCCGGTCTCCGGCGGGCGGGTCGGAGGGGGCGAGCCGGCGCAGCAGGTCGATCCGCTCGTCCTCGCCGAACGGCAGGCCCAGCCAGAAGGCGGTCCCGAAGGGGGTGAAGACCGGGTGCCGGTCCGGGCGGGCCCCGATCAGGTCGGCGAGCAGCCGCAGGACGGGCAGGTACGGCCGCGGGTCGGGCAGGCGCCGCACGCTCTCCCCGAGGAGCCGCGCGGCCCACCAGGCCCCGTCCCCGGCCTGCCCGTCCCGGGCGAACCGCCCGAGCGCCTCGGCGAGCGCGGCGAGCCGCGGCCCGAGCCCGGCGGGTCCCCGCTCCCGGTGCAGCAGCAGCAACGCCTGGAGCACGGGCCCGATCCGATGCCGGGGAACGGGCAGGACCTCCCCCGCCCCGGCACCCCGCTGCGGCGGAACCTCGACGAGGGGGGCGGCCCCGGAAGGCAGGTCGGGGCCATCGGGCGTGCCCTGCCCGGTGGGCGTCCCGGGCCCGGCAGCCCCGGGGGCGGCCGGAGCACCGGGAACATCAGGCGGGGGCGTGTCCCGCCCGGCGGGCGCCCAGGGCGCCGCGGCCCCACGGGGCGTCCCGGGGGCGCCCGGGCTCGCGGCACCTCCGGACGTGGCCGGCGCACCGGGGACATCGGACGTGCCCCGCCCTGCGGACACCCCGAGCGTGCCGGGCCCCGCGACTCCGCCCCGCCCAGCGGGCGCTCCGAGCACGTCGGGCCCCCCGGCTCCGCCCCGTGCGCCGGGGCCGTCCGGGGCGCCCGGCTCGGCGGGTGCCACGGCGGTGGTCGGTCGGCCCGGCGCTCCCGCCTCGGGCGGGCGGTCGGGACCCCCGGCCGGGTCCTCGTGGTGCCGGTGGACCAGGGCGTGCAGGGCCGTGTCCAGGTCCAGGTGGGCGGCCTGGACCCAGTCGGCGAGTTCTTCGTGGGCGAAGCGGTAGCCGGAGCCGGCGGGGACGAGCAGGCCCTCGGTGAGGACGGCCGGGGCCCAGCCCTCCCGCCAGGGGAACAGCTCCTCGAAGGAGGCCCGGTCCAGGAGGCCGTGCCCGGGCCCGAGGCACCGGCGGGCCGCCTCGTGCACCCGGCCGGTCACGCGCGCGGCGAGCCTGCGGACGGCCGTCCCGCGGAGGAGCGGCCGGGAGCCCGCGGCGATCCGGACGGCGGCCCGCAGGCACACCAGGTCCAGGTGGGCGGTGAAGATCTCCTCGCGCCCGGGTCGCCCCGGCACCTCTCCCGGCAGCGCCGCCCGCACCTCGGCGAGCAGCCGCAGGGCGAGCGGGTGCCGGGCGTCCGCCGCGGCGAGGTCCGCCTCCCCGATCCCGTACCCCTCGCGTACGGCACGGGCCTCCGTCTCGGAGTACGGCCCGAGAAACACGGCCGGGGGCATTCCGCCGCCGGTCGTCGCCGCGGCGGTCGCAGTCGTGGCCGGGCCCGGACCGTCCGGCCGTCCGGCCGGGTCCGTCGCGAGCCGGTGCCGGGCGCCCGGTCCCGCCGCCGGCGGGTGCGGGGCTCCCGCGTCCGCCACCGACCCGGGCGGACCGCCGGGGTCCGCCACCGCCCCGGCCGAGCCGCCGGGGCCCGGCACCGGCCGGTGCAAGGCCCCCGGGGTGTACAGCGTGCCCGCCTGTTCCCAGTGTTCCGGGCGGCAGGCGGTGATCAGGTGGGCCCCGTGGGTGCGGAGCCAGCGTTCCGTGGCCGTCGTCCAGTCGGCGAGCCGGTGGGCGAGGAGCGGGGGCATCTCCTCGGGGCCGTCGAGGACGACGAGGAGCGGGCGGCCCGCGTCCCGGGCGAGGGCGGCGGCCCGCTCCGGGGTGGCGGTCGTGGTGTCGCCGAGCGCCCCGGACGCGGCGACGATCCGGCCGGCCCGGTGGAGGGCGCGGCCGACGGCGTCGGCGAGCGAGCGGTCCTCGGCGCGCAGGTCGGCCCCGCGCAGCCGGACGGTGGGGGCGGGTGCGACGCCCCGGGCGCGCCGGGCGCAGAGTGCGGCGAGGGCGGTGGTGCGGCCGGTGCCGGGGGCGCCGACGAGGGCGAGGACGGGGGTGTCGCCGGCCGTGAAGCGGGCGAACTCGCGGACGCAGTCGGGCCGTTCGACGGGTTCGGGCCAGGGGTCGGGGTCCCGTGCGGGCCCGGTGGAGGTGGCGGTGAGTTCCAGGATCGCGGCGAGGTTGAGGTCGGGCCCGTAGGCGGGGACGGTGGCCGCGTTGCGCCGGAGCAGGGCGGTGAGGGGGCCGGCGGGCCGGAGCGGCACCGCGTATCCGGCGGCCCGGCGGTCGCCGTGCAGGGCGGTGCCGAGGACGGCGAGGACGGTGCCGGTGACGGTGTCGAGGACGGGCCCGCCGGCGGCCTGTCCGCCGCGGCGGAGCGCCTCGGCGCCCTCGGTGCCGATGGCGAGTTCGAGGGCGTCGGTGAGGGCGTGGAAGCGGTCGGTGGCGGTGTACGTGACGGCGGCGGGGCCTAGGACCCGGGCCTCGCGCCAGCCCTGGGCGGCGATCCGCACGTATGTGCCGGGTTCGATCTCGGGCCGGGTCGCGAGCGGCAGCGGGCGGCCGCCGAGCCCTTCGGTCCGTACGAGCGCGAGGCCGCTCTCGGGCAGGGGGGTGACGGCCTCGGCCTCGGCGAGGCAGGTCCGGTCGCCGGGGGCGTGCAGGACGACACGGCTGAGTCCGTCGACGGCTTCGTGGCTGGTGACGACCGTCCCGTGGTGGTCGGCGAGGAAACCGGTGCCGCGTGGCCGGCCCGCCGGATCGCAGATCCGTACCAGCGTCGCCAGGTCCCCGGGTCCCATGGTGTCGACGGTAGGCGCCCGGTGATCGTCCCAAGGTGCTCGTCGGGAAACGCGCCCCCTGACGCTCCCCCGTTCGCATCGAGCGCCTCCCCGATGGGGTGAATTTCGGCGGCTCTGCGGGACAGACACTTCCCGGGGGAAACGGAGGGGGGAAAGTCGTGGGGCGGGCACGCGCGCGTGCCCGCCCCACGACGGAGTCCGGTCGGCTCAGCCGAAGACGGCGAGGCTCTTGGCCTTGCCCCGCTGCTCCTCGACGAGCGCGAGCAGCTTCCCCCCGGGCCCGAAGACCGCGACGGGCCCCTTCGGGTACTCCGGCATCTCCAGGCGGACGCCGTTGAGCAGCAGCCCGGCCCGCTTCTCGTCGACCTCCCAGCGCGGGAACGCCGCCGCGGCCGCGTCGGCGACCGGCATGACCGTCAGCTCCTCCTGGAGCTGGTCAAGGGTCCGGGCCGAGTCCAGCTTGTACGGGCCGACCCGGGTGCGCCGCAGCGCGGTCAGGTGGCCGCCGACGCCGAGTCCGGCACCGAGGTCCCGGGCGAGCGCCCGGATGTACGTGCCGGAGGAGCAGACCACCGAGACGACCAGGTCGATGACCGGCGTGCCGTCCTCGGCGGTGTCGTCGCGGACGTCGTAGACCCGGAAGGAGGAGACGGTGACCGGGCGGGCCGGGATCTCGAACTCCTCGCCGCCGCGCACGCGCGCGTACGACCGCTTGCCGTCGATCTTGATCGCGGAGACCTTCGATGGCACCTGCATGATGGCGCCGGTCAGCTCGGCGACGCCCGCGTCGATCTGCTCCCGGGTGACCTTCGAAGCGTCGACCGACGCCGTGATCTCGCCCTCGGCGTCGTCGGTGATCGTCGTCTGGCCCAGGCGGATGGTGCCCAGGTACTCCTTCTCGGTCAGCGCGAGGTGACCGAGGAGCTTGGTCGCCCGCTCCACGCCGAGGACGAGGACGCCCGTGGCCATGGGGTCGAGCGTGCCGGCGTGGCCGACGCGACGGGTCTTGGCGATCCCGCGCATCTTGGCCACGACGTCGTGCGAAGTGAAGCCCGACGGCTTGTCGACGATGACAAGCCCGTCGGGCGTCTTTCCCGAGGTGCTCATTCGGCGGCTTCGTCCTCGCCCGGCTTCTTGTAGGGGTCGGCGTCGCCCGCGAAGGAGGCGCCCGAGGAGGCCTCCCGCACCTGGGCGTCCGAGGCCCGCGCCTTGTCGAGGAGGTCCTCGATGGTCTTGGCGTTCTCCGGGAGGGCGTCGGCCACGAAGGTCAGGGTCGGGGTGAACTTGGTCCCCGCCGCCCGGCCCACGGCCGAACGGAGGATGCCCTTGGCGCTCTCCAGACCGGCCGCGGCGCTCGCGCGCTCCTCGTCGTCGCCGTAGACCGTGTAGAAGACCGTGGCCTCCCGCAGGTCGCCGGTGACGCGGGTGTCCGTGATGGTCACGTGCGTACCCAGGCGGGGGTCCTTGATGCCGCGCTGCAGCTTCTCGGCGACCACCTCCCGGATGAGGTCCGCCAGCTTCTTCGCCCGCGCGTTGTCGGCCACTGGTCCTTCTCCTTCTTTGCCTTGCTCAAATCAGTCTTCATCAGTGTGGAGCCTTCGGCGCACCGAAAGGAGTTCCACCTCCGGCCGTGCGGCGACGAGCCGCTCACAGCGGTCGAGCACGTCCGATACGAACCCCGGGTCCCCGGACACCAGCGCGACGCCCAGCCGGGCCCTGCGATGGAGGTCCTGGTCGCCCACCTCGGCCGCGCTCACGGAGAACTTGCGCTGGAGCTCGGCGACGATGGGCCGGACGACGGAGCGTTTCTCCTTCAACGAATGAACGTCGCCGAGGAGCAGGTCGAAGGACAGAGTCCCCACGTACATGTGGTGCCGGATGTCCCGCCGGTTCGGGTTCGGTGGCCTGCCACGCCGTCGCTTGGCAGGGACACCAGAACCGTACACGCAACGGCCGGGGCCGATCGACGGAAATATCTTCCGCCGACCGGCCCCGGACGCAGCCCTACGCGTTACGCGCGCGGCTTCTCGCGCATCTCGTACGTCGCGATGACGTCGTCGATCTTGATGTCGTTGAAGTTTCCGAGGTTGATACCGCCCTCGAAGCCTTCGCGGATCTCGGTGACGTCGTCCTTGAAGCGGCGCAGACCGTGGATCGTGAGGTCCTCGGCGATGACCTTGCCGTCGCGGACGAGGCGCGCCTTGGTGTTGCGCTTGACCTCGCCCGAGCGGATGAGGACACCGGCGATGTTGCCCAGCTTGGACGAGCGGAAGACCTCGCGGATCTCCGCCGTACCGAGCTCGACCTCTTCGTACTCCGGCTTGAGGAGGCCCTTGAGCGCCGCCTCGATCTCCTCGATCGCCTGGTAGATGACCGAGTAGTACCGGACGTCGACGCCCTCGCGCTCCGCCATCTGCGCGGCACGGCCGGCCGCACGGACGTTGTAGCCGATGACGATGGCGTCGGAGCCCATGGCCAGGTCGATGTCCGACTCGGTGACCGCACCCACACCGCGGTGCAGGACGCGGATGTCGACCTCTTCGCCGACGTCGAGCTGGAGCAGCGAGGCCTCGAGGGCCTCGACCGCACCGGACGCGTCGCCCTTGATGATGAGGTTGAGTTCCTGGACGAGACCGGCCTTGAGCACCTTGTCGAGGTCCTCGAGGGACACCCGGCGGACGCGCTTGGCGAAGGCGGCGTTGCGCTCACGCGCAGCGCGCTTCTCGGCGATCTGACGGGCCGTACGGTCCTCGTCGACGACCAGGAGGTTGTCGCCGGCACCCGGGACGTTGGTGAGACCCAGGACGAGGACGGGAGTCGACGGGGTCGCCTCCTCGACGTTGTTGCCCTTGTCGTCGAGCATCGCCCGGACGCGGCCGTACGCGTCGCCGACCACCACGGTGTCGCCGATGCGCAGCGTTCCGCGCTGGACCAGGACGGTCGAGACGGCACCGCGACCACGGTCGAGGTGCGACTCGATCGCAATGCCCTGCGCGTCCTGGTTCGGGTTGGCCCGCAGGTCGAGCGAGGCGTCGGCGGTGAGGATGACGGCCTCGAGCAGGGAGTCGATGTGCAGACCCTGCTTGGCGGAGATGTCGACGAACATCGTGTCGCCGCCGTACTCCTCGGCCACCAGACCGAACTCGGTCAGCTGACCGCGGACCTTGGTCGGGTCCGCGCCCTCGACGTCGATCTTGTTGACCGCGACGACGATCGGGACGCCGGCGGCCTTGGCGTGGTTGAGCGCCTCGATCGTCTGCGGCATGACGCCGTCGTTGGCCGCGACCACGAGGATCGCGATGTCGGTCGACTTCGCACCACGGGCACGCATGGCGGTGAACGCCTCGTGACCCGGGGTGTCGATGAAGGTGATGCGACGCTCTTCGCCGTTGACCTCGGTACCGACCTGGTAGGCACCGATGTGCTGGGTGATGCCACCGGCCTCGCCCGCGACGACGTTCGTCTTGCGGATCGCGTCGAGAAGTCGGGTCTTACCGTGGTCGACGTGACCCATGACGGTGACGACCGGCGGACGGGAGACCAGAGCCTCTTCGCCGCCCTCGTCCTCGCCGAACTCGATGTCGAAGGACTCGAGGAGCTCGCGGTCCTCCTCCTCCGGGGAGACGATCTGAACCTGGTAGTTCATCTCGTCGCCGAGCATCTGCAGCGTGTCGTCGGAGACGGACTGCGTCGCCGTGACCATCTCACCGAGGTTCATCATCACCGCGACGAGCGACGCCGGGTTGGCGCCGATCTTCTCGGCGAAGTCGGTGAGGGAGGCACCGCGCGACAGGCGAATGACCTCGCCGCCACCGCGGGGAAGCATCACGCCGCCCACGGACGGGGCCTGCATGGCCTCGTACTCCTGACGCCTCTGACGCTTCGACTTGCGACCACGACGCGCGGGACCGCCGGGGCGACCGAAGGCGCCCTGCGTGCCACCACGGCCACCCGGACCGCCGGGACGGCCACCGAAGCCACCGGGACGACCGCCGAAGCCGCCGCCACCGCCGCCGGGACCACCCGGACGACCGCCGCCGCCACCGGGACCACCGGGACGACCGGCGAAGCCGCCGCCGCCACCGCCGGGACCGGCCGGACGACCGGCGAAGCCGGGACGACCGCCGCCGCCACCGCCGGGACCACCCGGACGGCCGCCGGGGCCACCGGGACCACGGCCGCCAGGACCGGGACGCGGGCCGGCAGCGGGACGCTGCGGCATCATGCCCGGGTTCGGACGGTTACCGCCGGGCGCGCCGCCCGGACGGGGAGCCTGCGGACGAGGCATGCCACCGGGGGTGGGACGGCCACCGCCCTGACCCTGCGGACGCGGGGCGCCACCGGGGCCGCCCTGCGGACGCGGGGCGCCCGGAACGGCACCGGGGCCGCCGGGACGGGGAGCGCCGCCACCCGGACGGGGCGCCTGCGGGCGCGCCATTCCGGTGGAGCCACCCGAGGTGAAGGGGTTGTTGCCCGGACGGGGACCGGCCGGACGGGCACCGCCCGGACGGGGGGCCTGCTGGCCGCCGGGGCGCGGAGCGCCCTGGCCCTGCGGGCGGGGGGCACCCTGACCCGGGCGGGCGGGACGCTCGCCGGTGGGACGGGGACCCGGGGCGGCGCCACCGGGACGCGGACCGGCGGCGGGAGCCGACGGGGGCGCGGTGAACTCCGGGGCGGCCGGAGCCGGCGTGACCGGCTTGGGCGCGGGCTTCGGGCCCGGGCGGGGGCCCGAGGCGGCCGGAGCCGGAGAGGGGGTGCTGCTCGCGGGCGCGGCCGGAGTGACCGGCGCCGGCGCTGCGGGCGCGGCGGGGGCCGGCTTGGGGGCCGGGGCGCCGGGCTTCGGAGCAGCGGGACGGGCCGCGGCGGCCGGAGACGGCGCCGCGGGGGAGGGCGCCGCCTTGCGGGGCGCGCCGGGCTTGGCAGCGGTCTTGCCGGCGTTGCCGCCGGGACCCTGCAAAGCGTCAGTCAACTTGCGCACGACCGGCGCCTCGATCGTCGAGGACGCCGAACGGACGAATTCACCGAGTTCTTGGAGCTTGGCCATGACGACCTTGCTCTCCACACCGAACTCCTTGGCGAGTTCGTATACCCGGACCTTAGCCACTTTGCTCCTTTGTGAGGTCCGGTTACCGCCGGACCGTCGCTACTTCATGGGCGTACTCATCGCGTACTCATCGAGTGCTCATCGCAATCTCGACCTACTTCCAACTCGCGAGGTACCTGACCGCACGGTTCTCCGTGCCGTACTTCTTGTTCATTGCGGTGCCGCCTGCTCGACGTGGTGGCGGAGCGCCGCGGTGTCGAGCGGTCCCGGGACCTTGAGGGCCCTCGGGAAAGCTCGGCGGCGGACCGCCAGGTCGAGACAGACCACGGCGGGGTGCAGGTACGCACCCCGGCCGGGCAGCGTACCGCGATGATCAGGAACGCACTCGTCCTTGTTCACCACGATCCGCAGCAGATCGCTCTTGGCCGCTCGCTCCCGGCATCCCACACAGGTTCGCTCAGGGCACGCGCGGGCATGCGTCCGGCCAGACACTATTAAGTCTACCTCCCCGCACCGACCCCACCCGTTCGGGGCAAGAATCGAACAGTCGTTGTCCAAAAACGGTCTCAGCCCTGCGGCTCGGCCGGCTCCGTGTCCGGACGGATGTCGATCCGCCAGCCGGTGAGGCGAGCGGCGAGGCGGGCGTTCTGGCCCTCCTTGCCGATGGCCAGCGACAGCTGGTAGTCCGGCACCGTCACCCGGGCCGAGCGGGCGGCCAGGTCCACGACCTCGACCTTGGAGACCCGCGCCGGGGACAGCGCGTTCGCCACCATCTCGGCCGGGTCGTCCGACCAGTCGACGATGTCGATCTTCTCGCCGAGCAGCTCCGCCATCACGTTGCGGACGCGGCTGCCCATCGGGCCGATGCAGGCGCCCTTGGGGTTCAGGCCCGAACGGGTGGAACGGACGGCGATCTTGGTGCGGTGACCGGCCTCACGGGCGATGGCCGCGATCTCGACCGAGCCGTCGGCGATCTCCGGCACCTCCAGGGCGAAGAGCTTCTTCACCAGGTTGGGGTGCGTGCGCGAAAGGGTGACGGACGGACCGCGGACACCCTTCGCCACCCGGACGACGTACGTGCGCAGCCGAAGCCCGTGCGTGTAGTCCTCGCCGGGCACCTGCTCCTGCACCGGAAGGATGGCCTCCAGCTTGTCGTCCAGCCGGACGAGGACGTTCTTCGGGTCCTTGCCCTGCTGCACCACACCGGCGACGACATCGCCCTCGCGGCGCGCGTACTCGCCGAAGGTCACGTCGTTCTCGGCGTCCCGCAGCCGCTGCTGGATGACCTGGCGGGCGGTGCTCGCCGCGATCCGGCCGAAGTCCGACGGGGTGTCGTCGAAGTCCTTGGGCTCCTGGCCCTCCTCCAGGTCGGAGGGGTCCTCCTTCGCCCACACCGTCACGTGACCGGTGGCCCGGTTCAGCTCCACACGCGCGTGGCGGCGGGCGTCCGGGGTCCGGTGGTACGCGATGAGGAGGGCCGACTCGATCGCCTCGACCAGCATCTCGAAGGAGATGTCCTTCTCCTGGGCCAAGCCCTTCAGAAGCTTCACGTCGATGTCCACGGCTACGCCTCCTCTTCCTTCTTGTCCTTGCGGTTGAACTCGATCTCGACACGCGCCTTGACGATGTCGGCGAACGCGACCCGGCGGGCGGTGGGCTTGCGCCCCTTCACGCCCGGCACCTCCATGTCGAGGCCGTCCTCGTCCACCGCGAGGATGCGCGCGACCAGGTCCCCGCCCTCGGCGAGCTGGAGCTTCGCCAGGCGGCCGGTGGCGCGCACGTAGTGGCGGTGCTCGGTGAGGGGGCGCTCGGCGCCGGGGGAGCTGACCTCGAGGACGTACTCGCCCTCGCCCATCGCGTCGGTCTCGTCGAGCTTCTCGGAGATCTCGCGGCTCAGCTCGGCGCAGACGTCCAGCTCCACGCCCTCGTCCGAGTCGACGACGATCCGCAGCAGCCCGCGGCGGCCGGCCCGGGACACCTCGATCTCTTCCAGATCCAGGTCCTTCGCGGCGACGAGCGGCTCCACGAGTCCGCGCAGCCTGTCGCTCTGGGTGGTGCTCATCCGGGTGACTCCTCGGCCGCGTGTGCTGTTGTGGGTTCGTCGCGTGTCAGACCAAAGGGTATCCGGTCCGGGAGGGTGTTGCCGTCCATCGCCCCGGGGCCCGCGGGTACGCTCGCCTGCGGTGATCTCGACGATCTTCGACGACGGACGGCAGCCGAGGGAGAAGGCGTGACGACGACGGGCAGGCGCGCACTCCTCGTGGCGGGTGCGGCGGCGGGCGTGACCGCCCTCGCGAGCTGCACTTCCCCTCCCGCCGGGCAGGCCCGGCGGCCGGGCGCCGCCGAGCTGGAGGCCGAACGGGTGGCGCGCGCCGAGGCGGCCCTGCGGCTGCGGTCGGTGACCGCCGCGCGCGGCCTGCTGGAACGTTACGACGCGACGCTCGCCGCCCACCCCTCCCTGGCCCCCCGGCTGACCCCGCTGCGGAGCGCGGTGGCGGCCCACGCGAAGGCCCTCGGCGAGGGCGGCACGACGGTGGAACCCGCCACGGCGACGACCTCCGCGGGCCCCTCCCCGACGGCCTCCACCTCTCCGTCCGCCCCCTCTTCGTCCTCCGTTTCGGCCTCCGGGAGGCCCACGGCCCCCGCCGCACCCGTTCGGGTGGCGGCCGACCCCCGGGCCGCCCTCCGGGAACTCGCCGCCGCCGAGCGCGGCGCCTCCGACGGCCACACGGCCGCACTGCTCATCGCCCCGCCCGAGTACGCCCGGCTGCTCGCCTCCGTCGCGGCGGCCGGCGCCGCCCACGCCTACCTGCTGACCGAGGGAGCACGGGCATGAGCGCCCTCGACGCGACCCAGGCCGCGCTGGCCGCCGAGCACGCCGCGGTGTACGGGTACGGGGTCGTCGGCGGCCGGATCGGCGCCGAGCGGCGGACCGAGGCCACCGCCGCGTACGAGGCGCACCGGGCGCGGCGGGACGCGCTGCGCCGGGCCGTGCGGGACCTCGGTGGGACGCCGGTGGCGGCGGAGGCCGCGTACGAGCTGCCCTTCCGGGTCGCGGCCCCGGCCGACGCGGTGCGGCTCGCGGCGGTCCTGGAGGACCGGGTGGCCGGCGTGTACTCCGACCTCGTCCGGGCCACCGGGGACCGGGCGCGCGCGGAGGCGGCCGCCGCGCTCCGGGAGGCCGCGGTACGCGCCGTCCGCTGGCGCGGCAGCGACGTAACCTTTCCTGGGCTTGCCGAGCGGGCAGGGCCTGTCCGGTCCTGATCCGCCGGACAGGCCCTAGTCCCGCCCCGACCGAAGGAACAACGTACGCATGGGTTTCGAACCGCCGCAGCGACTGGCCAGGACGCTCGGTGAGACGTACGGGGACGCCGCGGCGGCCGAGTGGCTCGGGGAGCTTCCGGAGCTCGCCGGCCGGGCGCTCGACCGGGCGTCCCTGGACACCGAGCGGGTGATGGCCCCCGGCGGACGGAGCAGCCTGGTCGTGCTCGTCCGGCGCTCCGACGGCTCCCCCGCCGCGCTCAAGATCGCGCCGCCGTTCACCCGTCCGGACCTGGAGCGGGACGCGCTGGCGCACTGGAACGGCTGGGGCGCGGTCCAGCTCCTCGACGAGGCCGGGGAGGGCTCGCTCGTCCTCGAACGGCTCCACCCCGAGGTCTCGCTGCGCTCCCTGCCGGAGGCGAAGGCGCTCCTGGAGGCGGCCGGCACCGTGCGCAAGCTCTGGGTGGAGCCGCCGGCGGGGCACGGTTTCGGGACGGTGGCGGAGCGGACGGCCCGGCAGGCGGAGGCGATGGAGCCGTACCGCGCGGACCCGGCGACCGCGGAACTGACCGCGGCGGCGCTCGCGGCCCGCGAGGAGCTGGTCGGGGGCGACCCGGAGGCGGTGCTGCTGCACGGGAACTTCCGGCAGGGCAAGGTCCTCGCCGGCGACCGGACGCCCTGGCTGGCCGTCGGCCCCGAGCCGCTGGTCGGCGAGCGGGCCTACGACCTCGCCCGGCTCGTACGGGACCGGGTCGAGGACCTGGTGGCCGCCTCCTCGGGGGCCTCGGCGGCCCGGCGGCGGGTCAACAAGCTGGCGGACTCCCTGGACCTGGACCGGGAGCGGCTGCGCGGCTGGAGCCTGTTCCGCGCGGTGGAGTCGGGGACGCGGGCGCTGACGGCGGGGCGGCGGCAGGACGCCGAGCTGCTCCTCGAGTTCGCGAGCTGGCTCTAGGGGAATACCCTTTTTGTACTGTTCGGCTCGATCCAGGGGGCCGTGATGATCCAAGAGCTGCTGGTGGCGGCGGCCGGCGCGGCCGCGGCGGTCGCGGTGTACGCGGGCGCGGCGGCGCGCGTGGTCAAGCAGTACGAGCGCGGCGTCGTCTTCCGCTTCGGTCGGCTGCGCGACGACATCCGCTCCCCCGGCTTCACGATGATCGTTCCGCTCGTGGACCGCCTGCACAAGGTGAACATGCAGATCGTCACCATGCCCGTGCCCGCGCAGGAGGGCATCACCCGCGACAACGTGACGGTACGGGTCGACGCGGTCGTCTACTTCAAGGTCGTCGACGCGGCCGACGCGCTGGTCCGCGTCGAGGACTACAAGTTCGCGGTCTCCCAGATGGCGCAGACCTCGCTCCGGTCCATCATCGGCAAGAGCGACCTCGACGACCTGCTGTCCAACCGGGAGAAGCTCAACCAGGGCCTTGAACTCATGCTCGACAGCCCGGCGATGGGCTGGGGCGTCGCCATCGACCGCGTCGAGATCAAGGACGTCTCCCTGCCCGAGACGATGAAACGCTCCATGGCCCGGCAGGCGGAGGCGGACCGGGAACGACGGGCGCGCGTGATCAACGCGGACGCGGAACTCCAGGCCTCGAAGAAGCTGGCCGAGGCGGCGGGCGTGATGTCCGACCAGCCGGCGGCGCTGCAGCTGCGGCTGCTGCAGACGGTGATGGCGGTGTCCGCGGAGAAGAACTCCACGCTGGTCCTGCCGATTCCGGTGGAACTGCTGCGGTTCCTGGAGCGGGCCACGCCGGGCACCGCTTCGGAGACGGAGCAGGCGCCGTCGCCCATGCCGTCGCCGTCGTCGGCGCCGCCGCTGTCGCCGATGCCGCCGCCGGTGCCGCCGCTGAGCGAGGCGTACCTGAGGGGGCGGGCGGCGGCGGAGGAGGCGGTCGAGGACCTGACGGGCTCCTCGGTGGAACCCACCCACAGAGAACCCGACACCTGACGACCCCGTCGCGGGCGCGCCCGCCGGGCCGGTGCCCACCCCGTGGCGGGCAGGCGTTCCGCCGGGGCGGCGCCCACCCGCCCCCCGTTGCGGGCGCCCGCCGGGGCGGTGCCCACCCCCGCACCCCCCGTTGTGGGCAATCGTTCCGCTGGGGCGGAACGGGTGGGCACAACGGAACGGCGCCCGTTGCCGACGCCAGAGGCTCCCGCGCCCTGACCCGCACCGGAACGTGCGCCGCACAACGTGGTGCGGGTCCAGGCGCGGAACGCGGAGGCGCCGCTGAAGGGCGCCGTCCCGTGTGCCCACCCGTCCCGCCCCAGCGGGACGATTGCCCACACGGGGCGGGGGTGGGAGGCACCGCCCCGCGGGCGCGCGGGCCCCGTGCCGGGGGGCGGGCGGCTGCCCTTGCGGGGAGCCGTCCCGCTGGGGGTCAGGACGTGAGGCGCGTGAGGGCCTCGGCGACCGTCAGTTCTTCACGGTCGCCCGTGCGGCGGTCCTTGAGCTCGACCACGCCCTCGCCCGCGCGCCGCCCCGCCACCAGGATCTTCGGGACGCCCATGAGCTCCGCGTCGGTGAACTTGACGCCCGGGGAGACGCCCGCGCGGTCGTCGACGAGGACGCGCAGACCGGCGGCGGCCAGCTTGTCGGAGACCTCCAGGGCCAGCTCGGTCTGGAGCGCCTTGCCGGCGGCGACGACGTGGACGTCGGCGGGGGCGACCTCGGAGGGCCAGCACAGGCCCTTCTCGTCGGCGGTCTGCTCGGCGAGGGCCGCGACCGCGCGGGAGACGCCGATGCCGTACGAGCCCATGGTCACGCGGACCGGCTTGCCGTTCTGGCCGAGTACGTCGAGCTTGAGGGCGTCGGCGTACTTGCGGCCCAGCTGGAAGATGTGGCCGATCTCGATGGCGCGGTCCAGCTTGAGGCCGGTGCCGCACTTGGGGCACGGGTCGCCTTCCTCGACGACGACGACGTCGAGGTACTCGGAGACCTCGAAGTCACGGCCCGCGACGACGTTCTTCGCGTGCGTGCCCTCCTTGTTGGCGCCGGTGATCCAGGCGGTGCCGGGGGCGACGCGGGGGTCGGCGACGTACGTGACCTTGTCGAGGCCCTGCGGGCCCACGTAGCCCCGTACGAGGTCCGCGCGCTCCGCGAAGTCCGTCTCCGTCACCATCTCGACCGCGGCGGGGGCGAAGTGCTCCTCGACCTTGCCCATGTCGACCTCGCGGTCGCCGGGCACGCCCACGGCGACGATCTCGCCGTCGACCTTCACGAGGAGGTTCTTGAGGGTGGCGGAGGCCGGGACGCCGAGGTGGGCGGCGAGGGTCTCGATGGTGGGGGTGTCGGGGGTGGGGATCTCCTCGGCGGCCGGGACGGCGGAGCCGTCGACGGGCCGCAGCTCGTAGGAGACGGCCTCGGTGTTGGCGGCGAAGTCGCAGTTCGGGCAGTCGGCGAAGGTGTCCTCGCCGGCCTCGGCGGGCGCGAGGAACTCCTCGGACTTCGAGCCGCCCATGGCGCCGGCGGTGGCGGCGACGATGCGGTAGTCGAGGCCGAGGCGCTCGAAGACGCGCTGGTAGGCCTGGCGGTGCAGGGCGTAGGACTGCGTGAGGCCCTCGTCCTCGGTGTCGAAGGAGTAGGAGTCCTTCATGAGGAACTCGCGGCCGCGCAGGATGCCGGCGCGGGGGCGGGCCTCGTCGCGGAACTTGCTCTGGATCTGGTACAGGATGACCGGCAGGTCCTTGTAGGACGAGCACTGGTCCTTGACCAGGAGGGTGAAGATCTCCTCGTGGGTGGGGCCGAGGAGGTAGTCGCCGCCCTTGCGGTCCTGGAGGCGGAAGAGCTCGGCGCCGTACTCGTCCCAGCGGCCGGTGGCCTCGTAGGGCTCGCGGGGCAGCAGCGCGGGCAGGGAGACCTCCTGGGCGCCGATGGCGTCCATCTCCTCGCGGACGATGCGCTCGACGTTGGAGAGGACCTTCTTGCCCAGGGGCAGCCAGCTCCAGATGCCGGCGGCGGTGCGGCGGACGTAGCCGGCGCGGACGAGGAGCTTGTGGCTGAGGACCTCGGCGTCCGCCGGGTCGTCGCGCAGCGTCTTCGCCATCAACTGGGACATGCGCTGGACCGGTGCGTTGGCCATGGTTCTCGTACTCCTGTGCCGGGACAAGGGGGTCCCCCCTGCCCGAGCGGAGCCGAGAGCTTGGGGGCGTGATGGCCCCGAGGTTAGCCGGGCCGCCCCTGGCAGGTGAAATCAGTTCCGGCGCTTGAGCGGCAGCGGGGCGCCCATGACGGCGTACGGGCGGGGGGCGCTCGGGAAGTGGACCTGGCGGGCGAGGTCGACGTAGCCGAGGGCCCGGTAGAGGCCGCGGGCGGGGCTTTCGGTGTCGATCGCGGAGAGGATGGAGCGCGGTTCGGCGGCGGTGTCGGTGATGCTGGTGATCAGCTCGCGGCCGACGCCCCGGCCCTGGAAGTCGGGGTGGACGTGGAGTTCGGTGATGACGAAGGAGTCCTCGAGCCAGTCGGCGGTGCCGGTGGCCCGCAGGTACGTCTCGACGACGGTGGACCACCAGTGGGTGCGGTCGTTGGGCATCCCGTACACGAAGCCGACGAGCCGTCCGTCGGGGGTGGTGGCCCCGTAGGCGCGGGCGCCGGGGCAGAGGAGGTGGCGCAGCACGATGTGGCGGCGCACGGCGACCTCGCCCGCGTCCAGGCCGAAGGCGACGGCCTGCACGGCGAGGGCCTCGTCCACCCGGGCGGCGAGATTGACCGGACCGATCTCGATCTCTGCGTCATCCATGCGGCGCACCCTACAAGTGCCCGCCCGTCTCGGGACAGCGCGTCAGAACAGGACGCTCATGAAGGCGCCGGTCTCGCGGAAGCCGACGCGGCGGTACGCGGCCCTCGCCGGGGTGTTGTAGTCGTTGACGTACAGGCTGGCGACGGGGGCGACGTCGGCCAGGGCGTACTGGAGGACGGCGGCCATGCCCGTCTCGGAGAGGCCCTTGCCGCGGTGTTCGGGGGCGACCCAGACGCCCTGGATCTGGCAGGCGTGGCGGGTGGCGGCGCCGATCTCGGCCTTGAAGACGACCTTGCCGTCCTCGATGCGGGCGAAGGAACGGCCGGAGCCGACCAGTTCGGCGACGCGGGCCTGGTAGAGCAGTCCGCCGTCGTTGGCGAGCGGGGAGATGCCGACCTCCTCGGTGAACATGGCCACGCAGGCGGGCATGATCACCTCCATCTCGTCCTTGCGGACGCGGCGGACCAGCGGATCGGGCACGACCGTGGCGGAGGGCTCCTCGGCGATCATCAGCGGCTGGCGGGCCCTGACGTCCCTGGCGGGGCCCCAGCTGGGCTCCAGGAGCCGCCACAGTTCGCCGGCGGCCTCGGCGGGGCCGACGATCGAGGAGCAGCGGCGGCCGATCCTGCGGGCCCGGTCGGCGAAGGCGCGGACGGCCTGGGGGGTGGCGCAGATGGGGACCAGGTTGGCGCCGGAGTAGCAGAGCGAGCGCAGTCTGCCCTCGGTGTACCAGCCCCACATCTCGCCGCCGAGGCGCCAGGGATCGAGCCCGGCGACCTGGACGCGGGCGGTCACGAAGGCGTTCTCGACGGGGGCGCTCTCCAGGACGGCGAGGGCGGCGCCGAGGTCGGCGGGTTCGAGGACCCGAGTGGTGGTCTCTGTCAGCACGAGGGGGCCTCACGGGACGGATCTGCTGGTCTCCGCACTGTACCCCCGTGCCCCTTTTTTGGGCTCGGTTCACCTTCGGGGCACTGGAGCCGGGCTCACCGGCTCACAGGGCCGACCGTGCCCGTCTCCCTCGTACCTCGGGAGGCTCCGTGCGTTCGGCCCTGTTCCCCCGCGTGCCCCTCCGGCTCACTCGGCGGTCCTGGAGGCGGCCGCCTCCGCAAGCGCGAAGCCCCTCCACCGGGTGGGGTGGAGGGGCTTCGCGTGGGTGCCGGGAAGGGGGCCGAGGGTCAGCCGGCGATGGCGACCGTCGGCTCGCCGCTGGCGATGCCGTCCTTCTCCATCTGCTCGGCGATCTTGAGGGCCTCTTCGATGAGGGTCTCGACGATCTTCGACTCGGGGACGGTCTTGATGACCTCGCCCTTGACGAAGATCTGGCCCTTGCCGTTGCCGGAGGCGACGCCGAGGTCGGCCTCGCGGGCCTCGCCGGGGCCGTTGACGACGCAGCCCATGACGGCGACGCGCAGCGGGACGGTCATGCCGTCGAGGCCGGCGGTGACCTCCTCGGCGAGCTTGTAGACGTCGACCTGGGCGCGGCCGCAGGACGGGCAGGAGACGATCTCCAGGCGGCGCTGGCGCAGGTTGAGCGACTCCAGGATCTGGATGCCGACCTTGATCTCCTCGGCCGGCGGCGCGGAGAGCGAGACGCGGATGGTGTCGCCGATGCCCTGGGAGAGCAGGGCGCCGAAGGCGACGGCCGACTTGATGGTGCCCTGGAAGGCCGGGCCCGCCTCGGTGACGCCGAGGTGCAGCGGGTAGTCGCACTGGGCGGCGAGCTGGCGGTAGGCCTCGACCATGACGACCGGGTCGTTGTGCTTGACCGAGATCTTGATGTCGCGGAAGTCGTGCTCCTCGAAGAGGGAGGCCTCCCAGAGGGCGGACTCGACGAGCGCCTCGGGGGTGGCCTTGCCGTACTTCTTCAGGAGGCGGGCGTCGAGCGAGCCGGCGTTGACGCCGATGCGGATCGGGGTGCCCGCGTCGTTCGCCGCCTTGGCGATCTCCTTGACCTTGTCGTCGAACTGCTTGATGTTGCCCGGGTTGACGCGGACGGCGGCGCAGCCCGCGTCGATCGCGGCGAAGACGTACTTCGGCTGGAAGTGGATGTCGGCGATGACCGGGATGGAGGACTTCCGGGCGATCGTGGCGAGCGCGTCGGCGTCGTCCTGGGTGGGGCAGGCCACGCGGACGATCTGGCAGCCGGAGGCGGTCAGCTCGGCGATCTGCTGGAGCGTGGCGCCGATGTCGGAGGTGCGGGTCGTCGTCATCGACTGGACGGAGACGGGCGCGTCACCGCCGACGGCCACGCTGCCGACCTGGATCTGGCGGCTCTTGCGCCGCTCGGCGAGCCGGGTCGGAACGGTCGGGATACCGAGAGAAATCGCGGTCATCTGAAGTGCAACCTCAAGGTTGTGCGTCGGCGGGCTCAGGGTTCCGAGGTTACCGCCCCGGGGGCGGGGGGCCGGACACCACCGGGTGCGGCCCCCCTGGGTGCTACGTCAGTTTCACCGGATTGACGATGTCGGCGGCGAGGACGAGCAGCGTGAAGCAGACGAAGACGCCGGCCACCACGTAGGCGGCGGGCATCAGCTTGGCCACGTCGAACGGGCCGGGGTCGGGGCGCTTGAAGATCCGGGCCGCGTGACGGCGGACGGACTCCCACAGGGCGCCCGCGATGTGACCGCCGTCGAGCGGCAGCAGCGGGAGCATGTTGAACAGGAACAGCGAGACGTTGAAGTACACGAGCAGGTTCATGAACATGACGAGGATCGTCGTCGGCGGGGCCTCGACGGTCATCAGCTCGCCGGTGATGCGGGCCGCGCCGAGGACACCGACGGGCGAGTCCTCGGCGCGCTTGCCGTCCCCGAAGGTGGCGTCCCAGAGGCCGGGGATCTTGCCCGGGAGGGCGATGACCGAGTGGACGCCGTTCTCCAGGAGGTCGGTCATCCGCTCGGTGGTCTCGCCGAAGCTGAGCGGCGCGACCACCGACTTCGGCTGGAAGCCGAGGTAGCCGGCCTTGACGTACTGGACGGGCCGGACGACGTTGCCGTGGGAGTCCTTCTTCTCGACCTCGTTGGTGACCAGGGTCGGGTGGAGGTCGATCCGCTGCCCGTCCCGCTCGACGGTGAGGGTGGCCGGGCCGATGGTGGCGGCGCGGATGCTGTCGGA
This sequence comes from Streptomyces sp. TLI_105, assembly GCF_900105415.1. Classification (GTDB taxonomy): domain Bacteria; phylum Actinomycetota; class Actinomycetes; order Streptomycetales; family Streptomycetaceae; genus Streptomyces. The sequence goes on from NZ_FNSM01000001.1 coordinate 2,384,175, forward strand.
GAGGGCGTCCCAGTCGTTCACCGCCTTCCCGTTCAGGGCGAGGATCTTGTCCCCGTCCTTGAGGCCGGCCGCGAACGCCGGGGAGACGGGGTCCCCCGCCGCGCACTTCTGGCGCTTCTCGCTGAGCTTGAGGACGCACTTCTGGACGCCCGCGACCTCGGTCGTCGGCCCCTGGACGCCCAGCGTCATCATCGAGCCGAAGAACAGCACCGCCGCCAGGACCAGGTTCATGAAAGGTCCGGCGAACATCACGATCACGCGCTTCCACGGCTTGCGCGTGTAGAACAGCCGGGTCTCGTCGCCCGGCTGGATCTCCTCGTACGAGGCCTCGCGGGCGTCCTCGATCATGGAGCGCCAGGGCGAGGTGGAGCGGGCCTCGATCCTGCCGTCCGCGCCCGGCGGGAACATGCCGATCATGCGGATGTAGCCGCCCGCCGGGATGGCCTTGATGCCGTACTCGGTCTCGCCGCGCTTCCTCGACCAGATCGTGGGGCCGAAGCCGACCATGTACTGCGGCACGCGGATGCCGAAGAGCTTGGCCGTGGAGAGGTGGCCGAGCTCGTGCCACGCGATGGAGACGAGGAGGCCGAGGGCGAACAGCACGATGCCCAGGGCGTACAGGAGCATTTCGGTCATGCGCGGGCCTCCGCTGTTGCCTTCGCTGCGAGTTCTCGGGCCCGGGCCCGTGCCCAGGTCTCCGCTTCGAGGACGTCCGACACGGTCAGCGAGGTTCCCCGGGCGGGGGTGCCGTGCTCCGTGACGACCGCAGTGACCGTATCCATGATGCCGTTGAACGGCAGCCGTCCGGCGAGAAACGCCTCGACGCACTCCTCGTTCGCGGCGTTGAAGACGGCGGGGGCGGTGCCGCCCAGCTCGCCCACGTGCCGGGCCAGGCCGACGGACGGGAAGGCCTCGGTGTCGAGCGGGAAGAACTCCCAGGTGGAGGCCTTGGTCCAGTCGAAGGCGGGGGCCGCGTCCGGGACCCGCTCGGGCCAGCCGATGCCGATGGCGATCGGGCCGCGCATGTCCGGCGGGGTGGCCTGGGCGAGCGTGGAGCCGTCCGTGAACTCGACCATGGAGTGGACGTACGACTGCGGGTGGACGACGACCTCGATGCGGTCGAAGGGGATGTCGTAGAGCAGGTGGGCCTCGATGACCTCCAGGCCCTTGTTCACCAGGGTCGCGCTGTTGACCGTGATCACCGGACCCATGGCCCAGGTCGGGTGGGCCAGCGCGTCCTCCCGGGTCACATGGGCCAGCTGCTCGCGCGTACGGCCGCGGAAGGGGCCGCCGGAGGCCGTGACGACCAGCTTGCGGACGTCGGCGCGGGTGCCGGCGGCGAGCGCCTGGAAGAGGGCCGCGTGCTCGGAGTCGACCGGGATGATCTGGCCCGGCTTGGCGAGCGCCTTCACCAGGGGGCCGCCGACGATCAGCGACTCCTTGTTGGCGAGGGCGAGGGTGCGGCCCGCTTCGAGGGCGGCGAGGGTCGGCGCGAGGCCGATGGAGCCGGTGATGCCGTTGAGGACGGTGTGGCACGGCGACGCGGCCAGCCGGGTCGCCGCGTCCGGGCCCGCCAGGAGCTCGGGCAGGGGCTCGGAGCCGTACAGCGCCTTCAGCGCCTCCCGCAGCTCGGGCAGCGCCTCCTCACGGGCCACGGCGACCGCGGCGACCCGGAGCCGGTGCGCCTGCTCGGCGAGCAGCCCGATCCGGCCGCCGGAGGCGGCCAGGGCGGTGACCCGGAAACGGTCGGGGTTGCGCAGCACCAGATCGATGGCCTGCGTGCCGATGGACCCGGTCGAGCCGAGGACGACGATGTCCCGGCGTCCTTCGGAGACGTCGAAGGCGATGTGCGGGTCGGCAAGAGGAGAGGGGCGGTCGCTCATGCCCCCATTCTTGCCGCAAAGACCGTGCGGCCTTCACGGGGTGCGTACGAATGCCTCGAAGGCCCGGTGGAAGTCGGGGAAGGTCTTCTTCACGCAGCCGGGGTCGTCGAAGGTGATCCCGGGGGTGCGCAGCGCGGTGACCGCGAAGGACATGACGATCCGGTGGTCGCCGTGGGTGGCGATCTCGACGGGCCCGGCGGGGGTCCCTGGCTGGATCTCGATCCAGTCGGGGCCGGTGGTGACGGTGACGCCGAGGCGGCGGAGGTTCTCGGCGCAGGCGTCGAGCCGGTCGCACTCCTTGACCCGGGTGTTGGCGACGTCCTCGATGCGGACGGGCCCGTCGGCGAACGGCGCGATCGCGGCGAGGGTCGGCATCGTGTCCGAGATGTCCCGCATGTTGACGGTGAGGCCGCGCAGGGCGCCGGTGGAGCGGACGGTGGTGGCGGTGTCGGTGACCTCGACGTCGGCGCCCATGCGGCGCAGCACGTCGACGAAGGCCAGATCACCCTGGAGGGCGCCGGTCCCGAGACCGGGGACGGTGACGGAACGGCCCGGCTGGAGGGCGGCCGCGGCGAAGAAGTAGCTGGCGGTGGAGGCGTCGGGCTCGATGCCGTACGTCCGCGCGCGGTAGCCGGTGGGGGCGACCCGGTAGGTGCGGCCTTCCTGCCGGACCTCGGCCCCGAAGGCCCGCATCATCGCCAGGGTGATCTCGACGTACGGCTCCGAGACCAGGTCGGTGACGGTGATGTCGAGGCCCTCGGCCGTGAGCGGGCCCAGCATGAGCAGGGCGGTCAGGTACTGGGAGGACTGCCCGGCGTCGAGGGTGAGCGCGCCGCCCTTCACGCCGGCGGCGTGGACGCTGAGGGGGTGGTGGCCCTCCCTGTCGCCGTGCCGCAGATCGACACCCAGGGTGCGCAACGCGGTCGTCAGGGGGGCGAGGGGTCGTCGTCGCATCTGCGCGGAGGCGTCGAAGCGGTACGTGCCGTGGCCCGCGGCCGCGAGGGTCGGCAGGAAGCGGGCGGTCGTGGCGCCGTCCCGGCAGTACACGTCGGCCTCTCCCGCGCCCGGCCCGGCGGGACGGCCCTCGATGTGCCAGGCGTCCGGCTCGCGGCGGACGCCGTAGCCGAGGGCGGCGAGGCCCTCGGCGAAGCCCTCGGTGTCGTCGGAGACGAGCGGGCGCAGGAGGGTGGTGGTGCCCTCCGCGGCGGCGGCGAGGAAGAGCGCGCGGGCGGTGACGGACTTGGAGCCGGGGATGTCGATGACGGTCACGGGGCCATCCTGCCGTGAGCTGCGGCGCGGGGGCGGGACGGTCCGCCACGTGGACCCTGCGGGGCGCCTCGCGCGTCTGGTGCGGGCGTGCCCGTGGGGCGGTGCCTCCGCCCGTGTGGACGCGCGTCCGCCGGGCGGTGCCCACCCGCCGTGGGGGCGCGCACCTGCCGGGCCGTGCCCCCGCCCACCCGCCGTGTGGGCCGCGCCCGGCGGGGCGGTGCCCTTCCCGCCGCCCCCGCCCGTGTGGGCAATCGTCCCGCTGGGGCGGGACGGGTGGGCACACGGGACGGCGCCCTGAGCGGCGCCTCCGCGTTCCGCGCCTGGACCCGCACCACGTGTGCGGCGTATCTGTCGGTGCGGGTTCAGGCGCGGGAGCCTAGGCCCGGCAAGGGGCGCCGTCCGTTGTGCCCACCCGTTCCGCCCCAGCGGAACGATTGCCCACAACGGGGGGCGGCGGGGCACCGCTCCGGCGGGCGCAGCCCGCAAGGGGCGTGGGGGTGGGCACCGCCCCGGCGGAACGGCTGCCCACAACGGGAGCACCGCCCCGGCGGAACGGCTGCTCGCAACGGGGGCACCGGCCCGGCGGGCCCGCCCGCAACGGGGGGCCGAGGGGCGGGCGTCGTCCCGGCGGAACGACCCAACAGGGCCCGTCAGGGCGTCGTTCGTGGGCTGTTACGGGAGCTTGCGGTGGACGTTCGTCTCCGGGGACGGGCCCGGCGTGGTGTCCGCGATCCAGGGGGCCGAGCCGCTCGGGTCGATGACGCCCTCCTCCAGCCAGGTGTAGGCCCCGTCGAGGACCGCCTCGACGATCCGCCGGTCGAGGTCGTCCGTGTTGGACCAGAGGCGGGTGAAGAGCTCCTCGATCCGCAGGCGGGCCTGCCGGCAGAAGGCGTCGGCGAGTTGGTGCGCCTCACGGCCGTGGTCGGTCGTGGTGCGGAGGAGCTCGGCACGGACGCACGCCGCGCTCATCGCGAAGAGTTCCGCGCCGATGTCGACGATCCGCCCGAGGAAGGCCTGCTTGAGCTCCATGCGGCCCTGCCAGCGGGACATCGCGTAGAAGGTCGAGCGGGCGAGCTTGCGGGAGGTCCGCTCGATGTAGCGGAGGTGTCCCGCCAGGGCGCCGAACTCACCGTATGAATGCGGAAGTTGTCCCGGACCGGTGACCAGTCCCGGCAGCCAGCGGGCATAGAAGCCGCCCGCCCGGGCGCCGGCCTTCGCCTTGTCGGCGAGGGACTTGTCGGGGTCGATGAGGTCGCCGGCGACGGAGAGGTGGGCGTCGACGGCTTCGCGGGCGATCAGCAGGTGCATGATCTCGGTGGAGCCTTCGAAGATGCGGTTGATGCGGAGGTCGCGGAGCAACTGCTCGGCGGGGACGGCCCGTTCGCCGCGGGCGGCGAGGGAGTCGGCGGTCTCGTAGCCGCGGCCGCCCCGGATCTGGACGAGTTCGTCGGCGATGAGCCAGGCCTTCTCGGAGCCGTACAGCTTGGCGAGGGCGGCCTCGATGCGGATGTCGTTGCGGTCCTCGTCGGCCATCTGGGAGGCGAGGTCGACGACGGCCTCCAGGGCGAAGGCGGTGGCCGCGATGAAGGAGATCTTGGTGCCGACGGCCTCGTGGCGGCCCACGGGCCTGCCCCACTGCTCGCGGACGCCGGACCATTCGCGGGCGATCTTCAGGCACCACTTGGCGGCGCCCGCGCAGGCGGCGGGGAGGGAGAGCCGGCCGGTGTTGAGGGTGGTGAGGGCGATCTTGAGGCCGGCGCCCTCGGGGCCGATGCGGTTGGCGGCGGGGACGCGGACGCGGTGGAAGCGGGTGACGCCGTTCTCCAGGCCGCGCAGGCCCATGAAGGCGTTGCGGTGCTCGACGGTGATGCCGGGCGCGTCGGCCTCGACGACGAAGGCGGTGATGCCGCCGGGGTGTCCTTCGGAGACGGGGACGCGGGCCATGACGACGAGCAGGTCGGCGACGACGCCGTTGGTGGTCCAGAGCTTCACGCCGTCGAGGACGTACTCGTCCCCTTCCGGCACGGCGGTGGTGGCGAGGCGGGCGGGGTCGGAGCCCACGTCGGGCTCGGTGAGCAGGAAGGCGGAGAGGTCGGTGCGGGCGAGCCGGGGCAGGAAGGCGTCCTTCTGTTCCTGGGTGCCGAAGAGTTTCAGCGGCTGCGGTACGCCGATCGACTGATGCGCGGAGAGCAGGGCGCCGACGGCGGGACTGGCGGAGCCGACGAGGGCGAGGGCGCGGTTGTAGTACAGCTGGGTGAGGCCGAGCCCGCCGTACTTCGGGTCGATCTTCATCCCGAGGGCGCCGATCTCCTTGAGTCCGGTGATCGTCTCGTCGGGGATGCGGGCCTCGCGTTCGATGCGGGCGCCGTCGATCCGGGTCTCGCAGAAGTCGCGGAGGGCGGCGAGGAAGGCCTCGCCGCGCCGGGCGTCCTCGGCGGCGGGGAGCGGGTGCGGGTGGACGAGGTCGAGGCGGAACCGGCCGAGGAACAGCTCCTTCGCGAAGCTGGGTCTGTGCCAGTCCCGCTCACGCGCGGCCTCGGCGACCTGCCGGGCCTCGCGCTCGGTGACCTTGGGCCGCTGAGTGGGTGCGGACATGGACACCTCCTTGGGCTCCTGTCCGTCGTACCCGATACCGGCGGGTCCGGAAAGAGGAGGCGATCCTTCCGGGTATGTCCTCCTGGTGAGACGCTCCGCCCGTACGGGACGGCCGCGCGTAGGGTCCGCGCCATGTCTCAGCCGATCAAGCTCATCGTCCTCGTCGCCGCGCTGCCCGGCCGGGGCGCGGAACAAGTCGCCGCCTTCGAGGCGCTCGCGCCCCTGGTGCGGGCGGAGGACGGCTGTCTGCAGTACGACCTCCACCGGGTGGCCGGCGATCCCGACCGCTTCGCCCTGATCGAGCGCTGGGCCTCGGCCGAGGCCCTCGCGGCGCACGACGTGGCCCCGCACATGGTCGCGGCCGACGCCGCGAACAAGGCGTTCCGCGCGGGGCCCGCCGAGGTCGTGCGTCTCGTCGACGCTCCGGTCGCCTGAGCGGAGCCCGTACGGGAAAAGCGGAGCCCGTACGAGGAAAGGCGGCCCGAGCCCCCGCACAGTGGGCTCGGACCGCCTGGTCTCGTGAGGCGTACGCCTTAGAGGGCGAGGCCCGTCAGGACGAGCACGCGCTCGTAGGTGTAGTCGTCCATCGCGTACTTGACGCCCTCGCGGCCGACGCCGGAGCGCTTGGCGCCGCCGTACGGCATCTGGTCGGCGCGGTACGAGGGGACGTCGCCGACGATCACGCCGCCGACCTCCAGGGCCCGGTGGGCGCGGAAGGCGGTCTGCAGGTCGCGGGTGAAGACACCGGCCTGGAGGCCGAAGTCCGAGTCGTTGACCGCGGCGAAGGCCTCGGCCTCGCCGTCGACCTTGGCGATGGTCAGGACCGGGCCGAAGACCTCGGCGCGGGCCAGGGTGACGTCGGCCGGGAGGTCGGTGAGGACGGTCGGGGCGTAGGTCGCGCCCTCGCGCTTGCCGCCGGCGAGGAGCTTGGCGCCGGCCGCGACGGCCTCGTCGACCCAGGACTCGACGCGCTGGGCGGCGGCCTCGTCGACGAGCGGGCCGACGTCGGTGGCGTCGTCCGCCGGGTCGCCGGTGACCTGAGCCTCGACGGCCGCGACGATCTTCGGCACCAGGCGGTCGTAGACCGAGGCGTCGGCGATCACGCGCTGCACGGAGATGCAGGACTGGCCGCCCTGGTAGTTGGAGAAGGTCGCGATGCGGCTCGCGGCCCAGTCCAGGTCGGCCTCGGAGGACCAGTCGGGCAGGACGACGGCCGCGGCGTTGCCGCCGAGCTCCAGGGTGCAGTGCTTGTGCGGCACCGACTGCTGGATGGCGTAGCCGACCTTGTCGGAGCCCGTGAAGGAGATGACGGGGAGGCGCTCGTCCTGGACGAGGGCGGGCATGCGGTCGTTCGGCACGGTCAGGATCGACCAGGAGCCGGCCGGCAGGTCGGTCTCGGCCAGGATCTCGCCCAGGATCAGGGAGGAGATCGGCGTCGACGGGGCCGGCTTGAGGATGATGGGGGCGCCGACGGCGATGGCCGGGGCGACCTTGTGGGCGCTGAGGTTCAGCGGGAAGTTGAACGGCGCGATGCCGAGGACGACGCCCTTGGGGATGCGGCGGGTCAGGGCGAGGCGGCCCGCGCCGCCGGCCTCGGTGTCCAGGCGCTGGGCCTCGCCGGCGTTCCAGCGGCGGGCCTCCTCGGCGGCGAAACGGAAGACGGAGACGGCGCGGCCGACCTCGCCGCGGGCCCACTTGATGGGCTTGCCGTTCTCGGCGGAGATCAGCTGGGCGATCTCCTCGGTGCGCTCGGCGAGCCGCTTCGACACGTGGTCGAGGGCGGCGGCGCGGACGTGCGCCGGGGTCGCGGCGAACTCGTCGACGACGGCGTGCGCGGCGGCGACGGCCTCCTCGACCTGGGCCTCGGTGGGCACGCTGACCTTGCCGACCAGACGTCCGTCGTACGAGTTCGTGACGTCGAAGGTGGCGTCGCCGGTGGCCTCTCGGCCGGCGAGCCAGAAGGCGTGGGTGGTCGTCATTGCGTCCCGGCCCTTTCCGTTTCGGGGTGCGAGCGGTTGCTCTGGTGCCACCGTAGGGCCGGGGCGCCGCGCGCGGGCTTGTCCGGTATGGAGTATTGGGGGTGGCGGCTCTGTCCGCTTCGGCCGAAGCGGGGTCGCCGGCGGCCGCTTCGGCCGGGGTCACCAGCGTGCGTACGCCGAGGGGGTCGCTCGCCGCTGCCCCGGCGCACGGCGACGACGCCGTCCTCGTACGCGAACACGTCCCCGACCCCGGCCGCGCAGCCGCCCACGTGGTCACGGAAGGCCCGGTCGTCCTCCTCGTCGCCGGTGGCGGCGAGCGCGGTCACTCCGTGGAACACCTGCCTGAGCGGGTTCGGTCTCGCCCCGCCCCGGTTCGTCACGCGGCCCCCCTGGTCCCCTGACGCCTGGTCGAGCGGTGCGAAAGCGCTTCAGGGCAGGGGACGGATGATCAACCGCGTCGCTCGGTCGAGACGATGAGACAGACCCCGCCGACGACGATCGCGCCGCCGAGGAGGATCGGCCAGGTCAGGGCCTCGTCGAGGACGAGGGCTCCGAGCAGGACGGCGACGACCGGGTTCACGTAGGCGTAGGTGGCGGCGAGGGAGACCGGGGCGGTCTGGAGGAGCCAGGCGTACGCGGTGAAGGCGACGAGCGAGCCGAAGACGACGAGGTACGCGAGGGCGGCCCAGGAGCGGCCGGAGACGGCGCCCAGGTCGAGGCCGTGGTGCTCGCCGCGCAGGAGGCCGAGCGTGAGCGCGGCGAGGCCGCCGGCCAGCATCTCGTACGCGCTCGCCGTGAAGGGGTTGGCGGGCATGGGCAGCCGGGCGGAGGAGACGGAGCCGGCGGACCACAGCAGGGCCGCGACGAGGACGAGGAGGACGCCGCCGATCTTCACCTCGCCGCTGAGGCCGGGGACGGTGAGGACGCCGAGACCGACGAAGCCGAGCAGGACGCCGCCGTAGGCGCCGAGGCCGGGACGGTCGCCGAAGACCGTGCGGAGCAGGACGACCCAGACGGGGACGGCGGCGACGAGGAGGGCGGCGAGGCCGGAGGGGATGGAGGTCTCGGCGAGGACGACGAGGCCGTTGCCGCCGAGGATCAGGAGCAGGCCGACGAGGACGGCGGAGCCGAGTTCCCTGCGGGTGACCCTGAGGGCGGCGGGGCCCTGCCGCCAGGCGGCGATCGCGGTGAGGAGCAGGCCGGCGGTGACGAAGCGGGCGCCGCCGGAGAGGAACGGTGGGAGGGTCTCGACGACGATCCGGATCCCGAGGTACGTGGACCCCCAGACGACGTACACGATGCCGAGCGCTGCCCAGACGGCGCCGGTGATCCGGCGGGCCGGGGCGGGGACGGGGGCGGCGGCGCGGGGTCCCGGGGTGGCCGGGCGGGTCTCGGGGGCCGGATCGACGGCGGGGCTTGTCATGAGCAGGAGAGTAGGGATTGATCACCCCCCAGACCAAGAAAACTGCCCGAATTCGGGCAGGGGTAGCGGAATTCGGACGGTGGAGAGCTTCCCGAGGGGCGTTGCGGAGGGGTGGGAGGATATCCGGGACCGCATGGCCTCAGGGGGTAAGCATGATCCTTTACGTACTGATCGGCGTCCTGGTCCTCGCCGTCGGGGGCTGCGCCTCCGTGGTCTGGGCGGCACGCGGCGGCCCCCGCTGGGTCCGCGCGCTCGCCACCGTGACCCTGCTGGGCGGCGAGGTCGTCCGCTCGGGACGGCGCCGCGGCGTGCACCGCGGCGGCGGGGGCGACGACGGCTCGGACACCCCCTAGGGGGTGTCTTGTCGATCAGGCCGGATCAGGGAGCGGCGTCTGGTGCCGTGCATCGCAAGGCGGAGGAGGGAGTCAACGCGGAGCGTTGGCGACCGACGACAACGCGGCGAGGCGCGGTGCCAGGCGTCGCGAGCCCGGCCTGATCGACAAGACACCCCCTAGGCCCCCCCTCTACCGCTCGTCCTCGCCCGTCGCCTTCAGGGCCAGCCACAGCTCCATCCGGACGTCCGGATCGTCCAGCGAGCGGCCGAGGATCTCCTCCACCCGGCGCATCCGGTAGCGCAGCGTGTGCCGGTGGACGCCCAGGTCCGCCGCCGCCGCGTCCCACTGGCCGTGCCGGGAGAGCCAGGCGCGCAGCGAGGCCACCAGGTCGCCGCGGCCGGTCGCGTCGTGCTCCCGCAGCGCGCGCAGCATCCCGTCGGCGAAGGCGCGGACGGCGTCGTCGGCGAGGAGCGGAAGCACCGAGCCCGCCGCCAGGTCCTCGTGCTCGACGAGCGCCCTCCCCCGCCGCCGGGCGACCGAGAGGGCCTGCTCGGCCTGCTTGTACGCGGCCGCCGCGGCCGCCGCGGCGCTCGGGGCCGCCGGGGCCGACAGGCCGACGACGACGCCCGCCTCCTCCGCCTCCCGCTCCGCGTACCCCTCGCAGGCGGCGACGACCGCGCCGCCGTCCCCGGCGAGGACGACGAGCCGCTGCCCGCTCTCGGCGACGGTGAGCACCGCCTCGCCCGCGCGGGCGGCGGCGGCCTCCAGGGCCTCGGCGAGCACCGGCAGCGGCGGCTCCCCGGCCGGCTCTCCCCCGGCGGCCTCGGCGACGAGCAGCCGGTAGGGGGCGTCGAGCAGCCCCCCGTACAGGTCCCCGGCCACCGCGCGGGCGGGCTCCGGCTGGCCCGCGAGCATCAGGCGCAGCACCGCCGCGCCGAGCCGCTGCTCCGCCGCCTGGAGCGAGCGGGAACGTTCCGTCGTGAGGGTGAGCAGGGCGATCGCCGAGTGGACCGCGTACCGCTCGGCCGTGCCGAGGGGCGCGCCCGTGCCGACGGCGAGGGCGCCGCGCACCCGGCGCCCGGTGCCGAGCGACTGGAGCTCGACGCGGTCGTCCGTACCGCCGACGACCGCGCTGGCGGGCGCGGGCCGCTCGCGCAGCCGCTCCACGTCCGGGGTGAGCCGGGCGGCCCGGCGCGCCGCCCACTCGGGCGAGACGGCGACGACGGCGCCGGAGGCGTCGTACAGCGCGGCCCAGCCGTCGACGTGGGCGGCGAGCCGGGCGACGACGGCCTCCGGGCCCTCGGCGAGCGCGGCGCGGGTCAGCTCGCGCTGGGCCTCGAAACCGGCCGTGACCGCCCGGTACTGGTCGGCGGAGATGGCCGCCGACACGGCCTTGCTGATGGCCAGGAACGGCGTCCTGCGCGGCACCTCCAGGAGCGGCAGGTGCTCCTCGCGCGCCGCGTCGAGCAGGGCCGGCGGGATCTCCTCGTAGTTGACGCCCACCGCGAAGCCGAGCCCGACCACTCCGGCGCCGAGCAGCCGCCGCACATAGCGGCGCATCGCCTCCAGGTCCTCCGCGTCGAGCGTCAGCGCGGTCGTGAGGAGGAGTTCGCCGCCCTCCATGTACGGGACGGGGTCGGCGAGCTCGCTGACGTGGGCCCAGCGGACGGGGGTGTCGAGGCGGTCCTCACCCGCGCGGACGATGAGTTTGAGGGCGGAGTGCTGCACGAGCGAGGCGAGGGTGGGCGGCATGGGGGGACCGTCGGACCTTTGAGCGAGGACCGCGCGCGGGGGGAGCCGTGCACGGAAGCGGGGAGGCGCCGCTCAGCCGAGCGGCGCCCCCGATTGTGCCAGGGCCGTCGGCGGCCCGCTCGGGCGCGCGAGGGGTGAGACGGGTCGGCCGCGCAGGTGGGGGCGTGGCACGAGTCGGCCCGGCCCCGCTCAGCCGCGCAGGTCCACCAGGACCGGCGGGGTGTGCGCGCCCTGGGCCGTGGTCAGGGAGACGACGGCGTGGCCGGGCGGCACGGAGTGCGCGAGCTCGGAGGCGGACCACCGCTCGCGCTCGACCTTCCGGGTCGTGACCGCGTCGGTGGTGACGGCCTTGCCGGTGACCTTCTTGCGCAGGGCGTGGATGAAGCGGGTCATCGGCTGGTCGGCGAAGACCGTGTGGTGCGCCACCTCGGTGGTCTCCACCCACTCCTTGCCCCAGGTCTCGGCGAAGCCCCGGCCGTCCCAGGTGGTGATGCCGGAGAGCGCCACCCGGCAGCCGACGGCGCCGAGCAGCGGGCCGTGCAGCGCCTCGGGCACCTCACCGAGGGTACGGAGCCCGAGGACGACGCCCGCGTGGTGGGGGCGCAGCCGCTGGAGGGAGCGGACGGTGCCCGTGGTGAGCGCTCCGGTGGCGTCGTCGAGGACGAGGGAGACGAAGTGCGGGCGCTTGGTGCCGGTCCGGGCCGCCGCCAGGAACTGGGCGAGGACCAGCCGGGCGAGGAGCCGCGAGGCCTCCTCGTGGCCGCGCTCGGGCAGCTTGATCCGGACCCGCAGCGGGTGGTGGACGACGGACTTCAGCGAGAAGGGCCGCACGTCGCTCCCGTCGGCGCCGAAGAACTCGGCGAAGGCCGGCCGGTCGAGGAGCGACAGGCGGTCCGCGAGGAGCGGCCCGGCGTCGGCGGCGGTGCCGGCCTGCCGGATGCGGGCCTCCAGCTCGCGGCGCATGGCGGCCGCGTCGGCGGGGAGCCGGTCGAGGAGCGCCGTCAGCGTCTCCGGGCCGGCTTCGAGGAGTTCGCGGAGCACCGGCACGGACGGGAAGCGGCCGTGCGCCGCCCGGTAGGGGCCGATGAGCTGGGCGAGGACGGTGGCGGCCCGCCGGGCGTCGAGGTTCTCGACGTCGCCCACCAGGCCCTCCGCGAGCAGCGCCGCCGCCTCGTCGGGGTCGGCGAGGCCGGCGTAGAGGTCGAGGTCGTACGGCGAGGCCGGGTCGCCCGGGCGGACCACGACGTCGTACGCGTCGTCCGGGCCGAGGGGGGCGTCCGCCGTGCCCACGGCGACGACCGCGCAGGTGCCGGTGAGGGCCTGCAGGGTGAGGGATTCGACGACCGGGCCGGTCAGGCGGGTGGTCTTCCCGGCGCCTGAGGGGCCCACGACCAGCAGGGAGGTGGCGAGCGCGGCCGGTTCGAGGGCGAGGCCCACGCCCCGGTAGGCGGCCGGGTTCCGCTCCTCGGCCACGCAGCGGCCGATGCGGACCTGCCCGAGGAGGAGGTCGTGGGTGGCGGCACGGCTCGGCAGGTCGCGGGCGCCCGAGGGATGCGCCCCGGCCGCGGCGCCCTGCCGGAGCACGGTGTCGACGAAGGAGGCGAGGCCGCCCGCGTGCGTCCGTCCCCGCTCCAGGCTCCGGCGGACCCGGGCGCAGTCCACGTCGTTCATGCGTCCGGCGAACAGCTCGGCGGCGAGCAGGTCCGCCGCCTGCCGCTCCCCGGCGGCCCGCAGTTCGGGCCACTGCGAGAGGGGGGCGGGCGCCGTCGGGTCGAGGGGCGGCGGGGTGCCGTCCGCCGTGGCGGCGGCGCGGGCCCTCAGCCGCTCACGGACCAGGCCGGGCCAGTCGCCGAGGCGCGCGAAGGGCCAGAGCACGGTGGCCGTGATCAGGGCGTACAGGGTGTAGACGAGGACGGGCGAGGCGAGGACGTCGTACCCGCCGCCGACGAGCACGACGAGGGAGAGCAGGGGCGCGACGACCGGCAGCGGATCCCAGCCGACGCCGGGGAAGGCCTCCGGCCAGACGAACGTCAGGGCGATCAGCGCGGCGCCGGCGGTGAGCGCGGCGCGCGCGGGCGGACGGCGGTCGGCGAGGAGGTGGCGGGCGAGTTCGGCCCAGGCTCCGAGGCGGGCCATCGTGTAGAGCAGGACGGCGAAGAAGACGCCGTCGTAGACGACGTGGGCCTCGGCGCCGTGCCAGTCGCGGGGCGAGGTGCCCCCGGCGTACCACCAGTCGGCGGGGGTGAAGGTGGCGAGCGGGATCCACTCGTAGGGGACGACGCCGCGCCGCCAGGCCGACCAGAGCAGCAGCCCCACGACGAGCGGGATCAGCAGCCCGGCCACCGTGACGGGCGCGAGCTTCCGCGCCTCCCGGGGTGGCGGCGGTGGCACGTGCCGGAACCGCCAGACCCCGGGCGCGGCCTCGGGCCGCGGGGCGTCCAGCCAGGCGACGACGGGCGGGAGGGTCCCCGGGGCGGCCGCCGGGGCCGCCCCGGGAGCGGGCCCCGAGGCGGCGGGACCCCCGAACGCAGGCCCTCCGGCGTCGGGCACCCCGGCACCGGGCACCCCGGCGGCCACGACCGCTCCGGGGGCCGCCCCCGGAGCCGACGTCGGCCGCGGCGGTACGGACGGCGGAACCGGCGCGTACGGCGGAACCGGTACGCGCGCGGAGGCCCCGGGGCGCCCGCCCCGGCCGTCGGTCGGCGGCGCCGCCGGGCGCGGGACCGCGCCCCCCCTGGTGTCGCGTGACTCGTACGTGCCGTCGGTCTCCATGAACCCCTGCCCCCTGACCAGCCAGGTCGCCGCGTCTGTGCCACCGTCAATCTAGTGGGCCCGGCCGTCCCCGGAGGGGATTCGACCACCCGTACGGCCGAGGACCGGCCGACCCGTGCGGGGACGTGCCGTCGGGCGGAACCGGAGCCGTCATGTCCATCCCGGACAACGACACACCCGCGACCACTCCCGATCGGCGCATGCCTCTCCCCCTCCCCCGCGCCTAGCCTGCGGAGGAAACCCGCAAGTGCGTCCAGAACCACCCCAGGAGCCCCGCATGAACGCTGTCCCGCAGGAGCGGCGCGTCGTCACCGCCATCCCCGGTCCGAAGTCGCAGGAGCTTCAGGCCCGCCGTCTCGGCACGGTCGCCGGTGGCGTCGGCTCGACGCTGCCCGTCTTCACCAAGCGGGCCGGCGGCGGCATCATCGAGGACGTCGACGGCAACCGTCTGATCGACTTCGGTTCCGGCATCGCCGTGACCTCGGTCGGCGCCTCCGCCGAGGCCGTCGTGCGCCGCGCCTCCGCGCAGCTCCAGGACTTCACCCACACCTGTTTCATGGTGACGCCGTACGAGGGTTACGTGGAGGTCTGCGAGGCGCTGGCCGAGCTGACCCCGGGCGACCACGCCAAGAAGTCCGCGCTGTTCAACTCGGGCGCCGAGGCCGTCGAGAACGCGGTGAAGATCGCCCGCTCGTACACCAAGCGCCAGGCCGTCGTCGTCTTCGACCACGGCTACCACGGCCGTACGAACCTCACCATGGGCATGACGGCGAAGAACATGCCGTACAAGCAGGGCTTCGGTCCGTTCGCCCCCGAGGTCTACCGCGTGCCGGTCGCCTACGGCTACCGCTGGCCCACCGGTGCCGAGAACTGCGGCCCCGAGGCCGCCGCCCAGGCGATCGACAACATCACCAAGCAGATCGGCGCCGACAACGTCGCCGCGATCGTCATCGAGCCGGTCCTCGGCGAGGGCGGCTTCATCGAGCCGGCCAAGGGCTTCCTGCCGGCGATCGTGAAGTTCGCCAACGACAACGGCATCGTCTTCGTCGCGGACGAGATCCAGGCCGGCTTCTGCCGTACCGGCCAGTGGTTCGCCTGCGAGGACGAGGGCATCGTCCCGGACCTCATCACCACCGCCAAGGGCATCGCGGGCGGTCTGCCGCTCGCCGCCGTCACCGGCCGCGCCGAGATCATGGACTCCGTCCACGGCGGCGGTCTGGGCGGCACCTACGGCGGCAACCCGGTGGCCTGCGCCGGTGCGCTCGGCGCCATCGAGACGATGAAGGAGCTCGACCTCAACGGCAAGGCCAAGCGCATCGAGGAGGTCATGAAGACCCGCCTCACCGCCATGCAGGAGAAGTTCCCGGTCATCGGTGACATCCGCGGCCGCGGCGCCATGATCGCCATCGAGCTGGTGAAGGACCCGGCGACGAAGGAGCCGCACGCCGAGGCCGCCGCCGCGCTCGCCAAGTACTGCCACAACGAGGGCGTGCTCGTCCTGACCTGTGGCACCTACGGCAACGTGCTGCGCTTCCTGCCGCCGCTGGTCATCGGCGAGGACCTGCTCAACGAGGGCCTGGACGTCATCGAGGCCGCGCTCGCGACGATCTGAGGACCGATCCGGCACACGGTGTGAAGACTCTGTGGGGGGCCGATGGCGGGACGCGTTTCCCGCTGTCGGCCCCCCTCTCCGTGACGTACGGTTTCTGCAGATGAGAGAAACACCCCGGGCGGAGCCTCCCCAGCCCCGCCCACACCGTGCCTTCGAGCACACCGCCGGCGCCTCGTGCTCCGGGACTCCTCACCGATCGGATGGCCGCCCGCCCCACACCCCCCGGGGCGCGCGGCAGCCCGATCCCCTCGGCCGCCCTGGAACCACCCCCCCTGTTCCAGGGCGGCCGGCTCTCTTCTCGGCGCTCGTCGCCCTCGCCGTCGTGACCTGGCAGGTGCTCGTCCACGGCCCCTTGGCCAGGCTCGACGAGCGGGTGTCCCGGTCCCTGGTGGACACGGTCCCCCGCCCTCTGAGCGAACTCGCCTCCGATCTCGGCAACATGACGCTCGCCCTTCCGGTCCTCGCCTGCGCCATGGCGTACGCGGTGTGGCGGGGCCGCCGCGCCGCCGCCCTCTACGCGGGCCTCGCCATGGCCGCCGTCCCCCTTCTGGTGGTTCCCCTGAAGGAGTGGACCGCGCGTCCCGGCCCGCTGGAGCCCTGGGCCCAGGGCTACTACCCCTCGGGCCACACGGCCACGGCGGCGGTCGCCTACTTCGGCGCGGCCTTCCTCGTCTCGCACCGCCTCATCCCCGTCGCCGCCGCGCTGACGGCACTGACGGGGACCGGCCTGATCCTGCGGGGCTTCCACTGGCCGCTGGACGTGCTGGCCTCGGTCGCGCTCTGTCTCCCCCTGCTGCGCTGGCCGGTGTTCGCCGCGCGATACGGTCGGGCCGCGCCGGACCCACGGCAGAGGGAGGGGACATGGGGGACACCGCACAGCGGTACGCCGTCACGGTCGGAGGACGGGCCTACGAGCTGATCCCGTCGGGCGGCGAGGTCGTCCTGCCGGTCCACGGCAGGAAGATCCACCACCAGCGGGAGTGCGGCCACCTGACCGACGCCGACTCCCTCCCCCGCCGTCCGGACCCCGACGGTCTGCTGTGGCGCCGACTGCTCGACGCGGGACGGGGAGCCGGTCCGGCTGCCGGTGGATGTGAAGTACAAGCTGTACGGGACGAGGAAGCTCTCCCCGGGGATCTGTACCAGGCGTTCCTGTACGCGCGGACGCTGGGCCGGAGCGCCGGTGGGGCGCCGCCCGTCTGTGTCCTTGTGCATCCGGGTGACCGTTCGGCGGGCCGGCCGCGGGTCTCGGTGCGGGAGCTCGACGGGCACGTGGCGGGGCGGGTGCGGGCGGTTCCGGTGGACCTGCGGGCGGTCCTGGACGAGCTGTCCGGGCCGGGGCCCTCGCGGGCCGCGACCCGGCTGTTCACCGAGCTCCTCGGCTAACTCCAGCCGTACGCGTCGAAGTTCTTCGAGAACGCCCACTGGTTGTACCGGTCCCAGTTGATCGACCAGGTCATCAGGCCGCGCAGGGCCGGCCAGGTGCCGTGGGTCTGGTAGGTGCCGCAGTTCGTCTTCCTCGTGAGGCAGTCCAGGGCCTTGTTCACCTCGGCCGGGGCGGTGTGGCCGTTGCCCGCCTGGGTGGAGGCGGGGAGGCCGATGGCGACCTGCTCGGGGCGGAGCGGCGGGAAGAAGCGGTCGGCGTTGCCGGCGACCGGGAAGCCGGTGAGCAGCATGTCGGTCATGGCGATGTGGAAGTCGGCGCCGCCCATCGAGTGGTACTGACCGTCGAGGCCCATGACGGAGCCCGAGTTGTAGTCCTGGACGTGGAGCAGGGTCAGGTCGTCGCGCAGGGCGTGGATGACCGGCAGGTAGGCTCCGGCGCGCGGGTCCTGGCCGCCCCAGGGGCCGGAGCCGTAGTACTGGTGTCCGAGCTGGACGAAGAAGGTCTCGGGGGCCATGGTGAGGACGAAGCCGGGGCCGTACCTGGCCTTGAGCGTCTTCACCGCCTGGATCAGGTTGACGATGACGGGGCTGGTCGGGTTCCGGAAGTCGGTGTCGCCGGTCTGGAGCGAGAGCGAGTGGCCTTCGAAGTCGATGTCGAGGCCGTCGAGGCCGTACTCGTCGATGATCTTCGAGACGGAGGAGACGAAGGTGTCGCGGGCCGCGGTGGTGGCGAGCTGCACCTGGCCGTTCTGACCGCCGATGGAGATGAGGACCTTCTTGCCGGCGGCCTGCTTGGCCTTGATCGCCGCCTTGAACTCGGCGGGCGTCTCGACGCCGGGGCACTCCGCGGCCGGGCAGAGATTGAAGCGGATGTCGCCGGAGGTCACCGAGGTCGGTTCGCCGAAGGCGAGGTCGATGACGTCCCAGGAGTCGGGGACGTCGGCCATGCGGGTGTAGCCGGAGCCGTTGGCGAAGCTCGCGTGGAGGTAGCCGACGAGGGCGTGCGCGGGCAGTCCGCCGCCCTCGCCGCCGCCGCCGGAGGTCGTGGTCGCGGTCACGGCGGCCGACTTCGGGGACTCGCCGGCGCTGTTCACGGCGGTGACCTGGAAGGTGTACGGGGTGGAGGCCGTGAGTCCGGTCGCGGTGGCCGTGGTTCCGGTGACCGTCTGGATCCTCGTGGCGCCCTGGTAGACGTGGTACGAGGTGGCGCCGGGGACCGCGGTCCAGCTCAGGGGCACGGAGGTGGAGGTCGGGGAGCCGGCGGTGAGGCCGGTGGGGGCGGCCGGGAGCTGGACGGGGTCGCCGCCGGGGCCGTACAGGGAGAGGTCGTCGGCCTGGTAGGCGGGGGTTCCGTACCAGCCGTGGGTGTAGAGGGTGACCGAGGTGGTCGAGGCGCCGGTGGTGAACGTGGTGGTGAGCTTCTGCCAGTCGGGGGCGGAGCCGGTCCAGGTGGAGACGTCGGTGGTGCCGGTGCCGGTGGCGCCCAGGTAGACGTAGCTGCCGCGGACCCAGCCGCTGAGGGTGTAGGTGGAGCCGGGCTTGACGGTGACGGTCTGGGAGCAGCGGGCGTTGTCGCTGCCGGCCGGGGTGGCCTGGAGTGCCTTCGTCCCGCCGTGCACGGGTGACGGGACGACGGCGCCGCTGCCCGCCGTGCAGGTCCAGCCGTCGAGGCCCGCCTCGAAGCCGCCGTTGCGGGCGAGTTCGGTGTCGGCGGCCCGGGCCGTGGGGGTGAGTGCGAGGAGCCCGCCGGCGGCGAGGGAGCCCGCGAGGAGCAGGGTGAGGGGTCTGGTGCGGTCCACAACTGCCTCCGGGTGTGGGGGAATCGAGGTGGAGTGCGCCACAGCATGGTCCAGACCAATCGAGTGGTCAAGACCTCTGCACCGTCCGGGACTTCGCTCAGAAACCGCCCTCCCCCCTCTCCCCCCTGGCCAGTCGGCCCGCCGCCTCGTGCATCGCCAGCTCCAGGAGGGAGGCGTCGGTGAGGGTGCCCAGGCCGTCCGGTGCCACCAGCCAGCGCACCCGCCCGGCGACCCGCCCGGGGTGCGGGGCGACGATCCAGGTGCCGGAGCCCGCGCCGCGCACGCCGGTGCCTAGCCAGCGGGCGGCGGTTCCCGGCGGGACGAAGAAGCCCATCCGGGCCTCGCCGAAGTCGGCCAGGACCGGCCCGGGCCGGTCCACGAGCCGGGTCAGCACGTCGAGGGTGGGACAGCCGAGCCCTCCCGGCAGGATCAGCACGTCCCAGCGCCTGCCGGCGGGCAGCAGCGCGACCCCATGGGGGCTGCGCTCCCACTCCCAGCGGCAGGCGTCGGGATCCGGCGCGACCGAGGCCAGCCACTCCACCGCGGCCTTGGTGCCAGAAGCCCCCGTACCAGTCATCGCGACGATCTCCTTCCGTGTGGACACGGTGTCCACACGGAGAGAGCGGGTACGGGGGCTTCTCTTACGCGGCTTCGCCTACGAGTCGAAAGTGACCTGCGTCATATCGGGTCTCAGCTGTCGAAGCCGAGGCCGAGCCGGTCCATGGCCTTCAGCCACAGGTTGCGTCGCCCGCCGTTCTCGTCGGCGCGGGCGAGCGACCACTTGGTGATGCCGATGCCGGCCCAGGCGACCGGCTCGGGCGGGAACGGCAGCGGCTTGGAGCGGACCATCTCCAGGTCGGTGCGCTCGGTGCGCTCCCCCGCGAGCAGGTCGAGCATCACGTCCCCGCCGAAGCGGGTGGCGCCGACACCGAGGCCGGTGAAGCCGGCCGCGTACGCCACCTTCCCCTGGTGCGCCGTGCCGAAGAAGGCCGAGAAGCGCGAGCAGGTGTCGATCGCGCCGCCCCAGGCGTGGCTGAAGCGGAGCCCCTCCAGCTGCGGGAAGCAGCGGAAGAAGTGCTCGGCGAGCTTGAGGTACGTCTCCGGGCGGTGGTCCATCTCGGCGCTGACCTTGCCGCCGTACGGGTAGACCGCGTCGTAGCCGCCCCACAGGATGCGGTGGTCGGCGGTGATCCGGAAGTAGTGGAACTGGTTCGCGGAGTCGCCGAGGCCCTGCCGGTTCTTCCAGCCGACCGAGGCGAGCTGCTCGGGGCTGAGCGGCTCGGTCATCAGGGCGTAGTCGTAGACCGGGACGGTGTAGGCCCTCACGCGCCGGACCAGCGAGGGGAAGACGTTGGTGCCGAGCGCGACCCGGCGGGCGACCACCCTGCCGTACGGGGTGCGGACGCCCATGCCGGCGCCCACCCCGACCAGTTGCAGACCGGGGGTGTTCTCGTAGATCCGGACGCCCAGGTCGAGGCAGGCCCGCTTCAGGCCCCAGGCCAGTTTGGCGGGGTGGAGCATGGCGACGCCGCGCTTGTCCCACAGGCCGCCGAGGAAGGTCGGCGAGTCGACCTCGGCCCGCACGGCGCCTTGGTCCAGGAACTCCATGCCCTCGGCGAGACCGAGCCGGTCGGCCTCCTCGTACCACTCGTGGAGCTCCTCCACCTGGTACGGCTCGGTGGCGACGTCGATCTCGCCGGTGCGCTCGAACTCGCAGTCGATCCCGTAGCGGGCGACGGTCGCCTCGATGGCGTCGAGGTTCCGCTCGCCCATCCGCTCCAGCTTCGGCAGCTCGCCCGGCCAGCGGGCGAGCCCGTTGCCGAAGCCGTGGGTGAGGGAGGCCGCGCAGAAGCCTCCGTTGCGGCCCGAGGCGGCCCAGCCCACCTCGCGGCCCTCGATCAGCACGACATCCCGGGAGGGGTCGCGTTCCTTGGCCAGGAGCGCGGTCCACAGTCCGCTGTATCCGCCGCCGACCACGAGGAGATCGCACTTCTCGGTGCCGGTGAGGGCGGGCAGGGCTCCGGGCTTGCCGGGGTCTTCCAGCCAGAAGGGGACGGGCTGGGCGTCGGAGAGAGATTGTGCAGCGAGACGCATGGCGACTGGGGCCATGGTTTCCAACTCCTTCGGTGCCTGAGACGGCTTCCGCTCAGGCTGTTGCTGTCTTCTTGCGCCGGTTCGTGATGATCTGCCCGGCCATGACCATCAGTACCGCGAGGACGAACATCGCGGTGCCGATGACGTTGATCTGGACGGGGGTTCCGCGCTGTGCCGAGCCCCAGACGAACATGGGGAAGGTGACGGTGGAGCCCGCGTTGAAGTTGGTGATGATGAAGTCGTCGAACGAGAGCGCGAAGGCGAGCAGCGCGCCGGCCGCGATGCCGGGCGCGGCGATCGGCAGGGTCACCCGCAGGAAGGTCTGCGTGGGTCCCGCGTAGAGGTCGCGCGCGGCCTCCTCCAGGCGCGGGTCCATGGACATGACCCGGGCCTTGACCGCCGTCACGACGAACGACAGACAGAACATGATGTGGGCGATCAGGACCGTCCAGAAGCCCAGCTCGATCCCCATGTTGAGGAAGAGCGTGAGCAGGGAGGCGGCCATGACGACCTCGGGCATCGCCATCGGCAGGAAGATCAGCGAGTTGATCGCGCCGCGCGCCCGGAAGCGGTAGCGGACCAGCGCGAAGGCGATCATCGTGCCGAGGAGGACCGCTCCGAGCGTCGCCCAGGCGGCGAGCTGGAGCGAGAGCGAGAGCGACTCGCACATGTCGGCGACGCCGCAGGGGTCCTTCCAGGCGTCGAGCGAGAACTCCTGCCAGGAGTAGTTGAAGCGCCCCTTCGGCCTGTTGAAGGAGAACGCCATCACGACGAGGTTCGGCAGGATCATGTACGCGAGCGTCAGCAGGCCCGCGATGACGACCAGGTTCTTGCGGATCCAGCGCATCAGACCAGGTCCTCCGTTCCGGCGCGGCGGATGTACACGGTGACCATGCCCAGCACGATCGCCATGAGGATGAAGGAGAGCGCGGCGGCCGTCGGGTAGTCGAGCACCCGCAGGAACTGCGACTGGATGACGTTTCCGACCATCTTGGTGTCGGTCGAGCCGAGCAGTTCGGCGTTGACGTAGTCGCCGCTCGCCGGGATGAAGGTGAGCAGGGTGCCGGAGACGACGCCGGGCATCGACAGCGGGAAGGTCACCTTGCGGAAGGTGGTGGCCGGGGAGGCGTACAGGTCCTGCGCGGCCTCGTGCAGCCGGCCGTCGATCCGCTCCAGGGAGGTGTAGAGGGGCAGGATCATGAAGGGCAGGAAGTTGTACGTGAGACCGGTGACCACCGCCATCGGGGTGGCGAGGACGCGGTCGCCCTCGGTCCAGCCCAGCCAGCTGGTCACGTCCAGGAAGTGCAGGGCGTTCAGCGCCTCGACCACGACGCTGTCGTCGGCCAGGATCGTCTTCCACGCGAGCGTGCGGATGAGGAAGCTGGTGAAGAACGGCGCGATGACGAGGACGAGGAGCAGGTTCCGCCAGCGGCCGGCCTTGAAGGCGATGAGGTAGGCGAGCGGGTAGCCGAGCAGCAGGCAGAGCAGGGTCGCGGTCCCGGCGTACAGCAGGGAGCGGACGAACTGCGGCCAGTACTCCTGGAAGGCGTCCCAGTAGGTCTGGAAGTGCCAGGTGACCTCGAAGCCCTTCTCCAGGGAGCCGGTCTGCACCGAGGTCGAGGCCTGGTAGACCATCGGCAGCGCGAAGAAGACGAGCAGCCAGATGATGCCGGGCAGCAGCAGCCAGTACGGGACGAGCCGCTTGCGGGCGGAGGGCTTGCGCAGAACCGGTTCCTCGACCGGTCCGGGAGCCTCCTTCGCGAGGGTGGCGGTCACGAGGCGTCCTCCACCGTCTCCACGCCCGCGTCGATGTCCTGCGTCGCGTCGAGGCCGAAGGTGTGGGCCGGGTTCCAGTGCAGGACGACCTCCGCCCCCGGGACGAGCCGCGTGTCGCGCTCGATGTTCTGCTCGTACACCTGGAGCTCCGCGCCCGCCGGTGAGTTCACCACGTACTGGGTGGAGACGCCGATGAAGGAGGAGTCGACGATCCGGCCGGTCACCCGGTTGCGGCCCTCGGCGATCTTCCCCGCGTCGTCGGCGTGCGCGAGCGAGATCTTCTCGGGGCGGACGCCCACGAGCACCTTGCCGCCCTGGCGGACGGCCGAGGTACAGCGGTCGCCGGGGACACGGAGCTTGCCGCCGCCGGCCGTCACGATCACGTCGGCGCCGGTCTCGGCGACCTCGGCCTCGATCAGGTTCGAGGTGCCGAGGAAGTTGGCGACGAAGGTGGTCCTCGGGTTCTCGTACAGGTCGGCGGGGTCGCCGAGCTGCTCGACCCGGCCGCCGTTCATCACCGCGACCTGGTCGGCCATCGTCATGGCCTCCTCCTGGTCGTGGGTGACGTGCACGAAGGTGATGCCGACCTCGGTCTGGATCCGCTTGAGCTCCAGCTGCATCTGGCGGCGCAGCTTGAGGTCGAGGGCGCCGAGCGGCTCGTCGAGGAGGAGGACCTGGGGGTGGTTGATGAGCGCGCGGGCCACGGCGACGCGCTGCTGCTGGCCGCCGGAGAGCTGGTGCGGCTTGTGCCGGGCCTTGTCGCCGAGCTGGACGAGCTCCAGCATGTCGTCGACCTGCTTCTTCACGGACTTGATGCCGCGTCGGCGCAGGCCGAAGGCGATGTTCTCGGAGATGTCCATGTGCGGGAAGAGCGCGTAGGACTGGAAGACGGTGTTGACCGGCCGCTTGTACGGCGGGAGGTCGGTGACGTCCTGGTCGCCGAGGAAGACGGTGCCCGTCGTCGGGTCCTCCAGGCCGGCGATCATGCGCAGGGTGGTGGTCTTGCCGCAGCCGGAGGCGCCGAGCAGGGCGAAGAAGGAGCCCTGCGGGACGGTCAGGTCGAGCGGGTGGACGGCGGTGAACGAGCCGTACGACTTGCTGATCCCGGTGAGACGGACGTCGCCGCCGCCAGTGTTCTTTCCGGTGTGAACAGTCTTGTCAGTCATGGGTTGCTGTCCCAGGGAGTGAGAGAGGTGGACGAGGCCGGACTCAGGCGCCGATGAGCTTGGCGAACTTCTCCTCGTACGCCGTCTCCTCCGCGCTGCTGAGCGAGCGGAAGGCGTGGGACTTCTTGGCCATGGCCTTGTCCGGGAGGATCAGCGTGTTGTTCGCGAGCTCGGGGTCGATCTTGGCGAGCTCGTCCTTCACCCCGTCGACGGGGCAGACGTAGTTGATGTACGCGGCGAGCTGGGCGGCGACGGGAAGCTCGTAGTAGTAGTCGATGAGTTTCTCGGCGTTCGTCTTGTGCCGGGCCTGCGCGGGGACGAGCAGGTTGTCGCTGGACGTGATGTAGCCGGCGGACGGGATGGAGTACTTGATGTCCGGGTTGTCCGCCTGGAGCTGGATGATGTCTCCGGCCCAGGCGAGGCAGGCCGCGATGTCGCCCTTGTCCAGGTCGGAGGTGTAGTCGTTGCCGGTGAAGCGGCGGATCTGCTTCTTGTCGACGCCCTTCTGGAGGCGCCCGATCGCCGCGTCGTAGTCGGCGTCCGTGAAGTTCCCCGGGTCCTTGCCCATGTCGAGCAGGGTCATGCCGACGGAGTCGCGCATCTCGGTGAGGAAGCCGACCCGGCCCTTGAGCGAGGGGTCGTCGAGGAGCTGGGTGACCGAGTCGACCTTCTTGCCGCCGGTCGCCTTGGAGTTGTACGCGATGACGGTCGAGATGCCCGTCCACGGGTACGAGTAGGACCGGCCCGGGTCCCAGTCGGGGCGGCGGAACTGGGCGGAGAGGTTCGCGTAGGCGTTGGGCAGGTTGGCCGGGTCGAGCTTCTGGGCCCAGCCGAGCCGGATGATGCGGGCGGCGAGCCAGTCGGTGACGCAGATCAGGTCGCGGCCGGTGTCCTGGCCGGCCGCGAGCTGCGGCTTGATCTTGCCGAAGAACTCGACGTTGTCATTGATGTCCTCGGTGTACTTGACCTTGATCCCGGTGCGCTTGGCGAACGCCTCCAGGGTCGGGCGGGACTTCTCGTCCTCGCTGACGTCCATGTACTCGGTCCAGTTGGAGAAGGCGACGGTCTTCTCCTTGGCCGACGCGTCGATGGACGCGGGGCCGTTGCCCTCCCGCTTGGCCGGCGGGATGCCACAGGCGCTCAGGCCGGCGAGACCGCCGACCGTGAGCGCGCCGACGCCACCCGCGCGCAGCATCGAACGGCGGCTGAGGGCGCCCCGGCCGCTCGTCATGCTGCGCCGTATCGCCGCCAGCTGCGCGGCGGACAGGCTGTCGGGCTCGTACTGCTCCATGCGCTGTGCCCTTTCGGGATGGGTGGGCCGCTGGTCGGGCGGCGGATTGCTATCGGTCCCCGAAGATCGTGCGGTGCCAGTCCTTGGCCGCCACCGCGGTGTTGTCGAACATCACGTGCTTGACCTGCGTGTACTCCTCGAAGGAGTACGCCGACATGTCCTTTCCGTAGCCGGAGGCCTTGGTGCCGCCGTGGGGCATCTCGCTGATGATCGGGATGTGGTCGTTGACCCACACACATCCCGCCTTGATCTCCCGCGTGGCACGGTTGGCCCGGTAGACGTCACGGCTCCACGCGGAGGCGGCGAGGCCGTAGGGGGTGTCGTTGGCGAGCCGGATGCCCTCGTCGTCGCCGTCGAAGGGCAGGGCCACCAGGACCGGACCGAAGATCTCCGACTGCACGACCTCGCTGTCCTGCGCGGCGCCGGTGATCAGGGTGGGACGGTAGTATGCGCCGTTCTTGAGCTCTCCACCAGGGGCTTCGCCTCCGGTGACGACCGTGGCGTAGCCGCGGGCGCGCTCGACGAAGCCGGCGACGCTGTCGCGGTGGCGGTGGCTGACGAGCGGGCCGAGGTCGGTGCCCGGCGCGAAGGGGTCGCCGACGACGACGGTCTCCATGAGCTCGGCGACCCGGGCGACGAAGGCGTCGAAGAGCGGGCGCTGGACGTACGCGCGCGTGGCGGCGGTGCAGTCCTGGCCGCTGTTGATGAGGGAGGCGGCGACGGCGCCGTGGGCGGCGGCCTCCAGGTCGGCGTCGTCGAAGACGAGGAACGGGGCCTTGCCGCCGAGTTCGAGGTGGAGCCGCTTCACGGTGGCGGTGGCGACCTCGGCGACCCGCTTGCCGACCGGGGTGGAGCCGGTGAAGGAGGTCATGACGACGTCGGGGTGGCCGACGAGGTGCTCGCCGACGACCCGCCCGGAGCCGCTGACGATGTTGATCACGCCGTCGGGGATGCCGGCCTCCTTCGCCGCCTGCGCGAACATCAGCGAGGTCAGCGGGGTGAGCTCGGCGGGCTTCAGGACGATCGTGTTGCCGGCGGCGATCGCCGGGAGGACCTTCCAGGCGGCCATCTGGAGCGGGTAGTTCCAGGGGGCGATGGAGCCGACGACGCCGATCGGCTCGCGCCGGATGTACGAGGTGTGGTCGCCGGTGTACTCGGCGGCCGACTGGCCCTGGAGGTGGCGGGCGGCCCCCGCGAAGAAGGCGGTGTTGTCGATCGTGCCCGGCACGTCGAACTCGGTGGTGAGCTTGAGCGGCTTGCCGCACTGGAGGGACTCGACCCGGGCGATGTCCTCCGCCCACTCGGCGAGGACGCCGGCGAGGCGGTGCAGCGCGTCGGAGCGCTCGCCCGGGGTGGCTCCCGCCCAGCCCGGGAAGGCGGCCTTGGCGGCGGCGACGGCCTCGTCCACGTCGGCGGTGGAGGCGAGGGCGTACGTGTAGACGCTCTCGCCCGTCGCCGGGTCGATCACGCTGTGTTCCTGACCTGAGGTTCCGGCGCGGAGCCTTCCGCCGATGTACTGCGCGCCGTCCGCGAAGCGGTCCGTCACCTGGAAGCGGTTGGTCATGACGCTCTCCGTTGTCCCAGCTCGAATTGAGTGCCGATCCTGACAGAGGGACGACCACCCAACAAGTGATTCCGTTGTTGCCTTTTGGTTACGCGACGGAATCGGTCGACCATGTGTCGAGAGGGCCGGAAAATCTCCGTACGGAGTGTCCGTGGCGGATGCCAGACTCGCATGTATGACCAAGATCGAAGAGCTGACGCAGCAGGTCACGAGGGGTGACCGAGTGAAGTGGCTGCACTTCTGGGGACACCGTCCGCACCCCGACGGGCGCCTGTCGGCGAGCTGCCTGAGCCAGTGGTGGCCGGCCCCGTTCGTGGTCGACGGCGTGGCCTACGCGACCGCCGAGCACTGGATGATGGCCGCCAAGGCCCGCCTCTTCCAGGACGCGGACGCCGAGCGGGCCGCGCTGACCGCCCGTACCCCGGCGGAGGCCAAGAAGGCGGGCCGGCTGGTGCGCGGCTTCGACGACGCCGTCTGGGAGCGGGAGCGCTTCGGGATCGTCGTGGAGGGCAGCGTCCACAAGTTCTCCTCGGACGAGGCCCTGCGCGCGTACCTGGTCGGCACCGGCGAGCGCGTCCTGGTGGAGGCCAGCCCGCCGGACCGCGTCTGGGGCATCGGGCTCGCCGCCGACGACCCCCGCGCCCACGACCCGGCCCGCTGGCGCGGCCTCAACCTGCTGGGCTTCGCCCTGATGGAGGCGCGGGAGCGGCTGCGCGCCGCCTGACCACGCGCAAGGGCCCCGCGCCTCCTCGGGAGGTGCGGGGCCCACACGCGCGTACGGGGCGTCAGTCGCCCCTCTCGATCTGCAGGCTCGACGCGAACGGGTCCTCGTCGTACGAGTCGTCGAAGGACGAGGAGTCCTGGGAGATCGCCCAGATCATGAAGCCCAGGAAGACGGCGCTGACCAGGATGCCGATCGAGCCGAGGATGACGCCGGCCAGCGCCATGCCCCGGTTGGTCGCCTCGCCCCGGGCCGCCTTCTTCATGCCGATGATGCCGAAGATCAGCGCCAGGATGCCGAGGATCACCCCCAGTCCGTACATGCAGAAACCCGCGACCGCGATGATGCCGAGCACCATCGCCGTCGTGCCCATGCCGTTGGACGGGGACTGCTGCCAGCCGGGCTGGCCGTATCCCGGATGGCCGGGGTAGCCGTACCCCGAGGTGGTCGGCGGGGTCGGGGCCGCCGTCGGGTAGCCGTAGCCGCCGGACGTGTCCGCCGGGTAGCCGTACCCGGGCGTGGTCGCCGGGCCGCCGGGGGCGACCGGGGGCGGCGGGACGTCCCCGGCGGGACCTCCCGGCGCGGCCGGGAAGGACGTCATGGTCGGCTGGTCGTGCACCGGCGAGGGCGACGGCGTCGCCGGCTTGCTCAGTTCCACCCCGTCGCGGTTCGGCGGAGCCCAGGGGTCCGTCGGGTCGTACCCGCCCCGCGACTGGTCTCGGTTGTCAGACATGGGCCTCCCCCATCGTGGTCACGTCATGCTACGGCCTCACCCCTACGAGGGATCAGCCCGGCCTACGATGATCCGATGACCGATCTCCACCCCTTCATCGCGGGACTTCCCAAAGCCGAGCTGCACGTCCACCACGTCGGCTCCGCCTCGCCCCGGATCGTCGCCGAGCTCGCCGCCCGGCACCCGGACTCCAAGGTCCCCACGGACCCGGAGGCCCTCACCGACTACTTCACCTTCACGGACTTCGCGCACTTCATCGACGTCTACCTGTCGGTCGTCGACCTGGTCCGCACGCCCGAGGACGTCCGGCTGCTGACCTTCGAGATCGCCCGTGACATGGCCCGGCAGAACATCCGCTACGCCGAGCTGACCATCACCCCGTACTCCTCCACCCGCCGCGGCATCGACGAGCGCGCCTTCATGGCGGCGATCGAGGACGCCCGCAAGTCCGCCGAGGCCGAGTTCGGCACGATCCTGCGCTGGTGCTTCGACATCCCCGGCGAGGCCGGCCTCGTCTCCGCCGAGGAGACCGCGCGGCTCGCCACCACCGACGGGCTGCGCCCGGAGGGCCTGGTCTCCTTCGGTCTCGGCGGCCCGGAGATCGGCGTGCCGCGCCCGCAGTTCAAGCCGTACTTCGACCTGGCCCGCGCGGCCGGCCTGCACTCCGTCCCGCACGCCGGCGAGACGACCGGCCCGGAGACCGTCTGGGACGCGATCCGCGAGCTGGGCGCCGAGCGCATCGGCCACGGCACCAGCTCCGCCCAGGACCCCGCGCTGCTCGCACACCTCGCCGAGCACCGCATCGCCCTGGAGGTCTGCCCGACGTCGAACATCGCGACCCGGGCCGTCGCCACCCTGGAGGAGCACCCGATCCGGCAGTTCGTCGACGCCGGGGTCCTCGTCACGATCAACAGCGACGACCCGCCGATGTTCGGCACGGACCTCAACAACGAGTACGCCGTCGCCGCCCGTCTCCTCGGCCTCGACGAGCGCGGTGTCGCCGCCCTCGCCAAGAACGCGGTGGAGGCCTCGTTCCTCGACGCGGCCGGCAAGGCCCGGATCGCCGCCGAGATCGACACGTACACGAACGACTGGCTGGCGCGCTGACGGCGACGAGAATGGGGCCATGCGCTCCGTCACTGTCGTAGGCCATCGCGGCGACCCGTACCGCGTCCGTGAGAACACGCTCCCCTCGATCGCCTCGGCGATCGAGCGGGGGGCGGACGCCGTCGAGGTCGACGTCCGGCTGACGAAGGACGGGGTGCCCGTCCTGCTCCACGACGACACCCTGAAGCGCCTGTGGGGCCACGACCGGCCGCTCGCCGGCCTCACGCACGAGCGGCTGCGCGAGCTGACGCGCGGCGAGGTGCCGACCCTCCGCGATGCGCTGCTCGTCGCCGGGGACCGCCGGCTGATGCTGGACCTGCCGGGCGGGAACGAGGACTCGGTCCGCCGGATCGTCGGCACGGTCCGGGAGTGCGGGGCCGGGGAGCGCGTCTACTACTGCGCGGGCGCCGTCGCCATGCTCCAGGTGCGGGCCGCCGATCCGGCCGCCGAGATCGCCCTGACCTGGACCACGCTCGCCCCGCCCCGGCCGGTGCTGCTCGACGCCGTGCGGCCGCGGTGGCTCAACTACCGTTTCGGTCTGGTGAGTCGGGAGCTGACCGAGCGGGTCCACCGGGACGGGCTGCTCGTCTCGACCTGGACGGCGGACACCGCGCGCACCATGCGTAAGCTGATCTTGACCGGGGTCGACGCGATCACCACGAATCGGGTCGACACCCTCGCCGCCCTGTTGCGAAAGGCTCGCGCGTGAACGACCGGATCAGGACCGACATCGCCCACAACGCCCGGGTGTGGAACTACTGGCTGGGCGGCAAGGACAACTACCCGGTGGACCGCGCGGTCGGCGACACCGTCACCGGCTTCTACCCGAGCATCGGCGAAGTGGCGCGCGCGGACCGGGCGTTCCTCGGGCGGGCGGTGACCCATCTGGCCGCCGGGGCGGGCGTCCGCCAGTTCCTGGACATCGGTACGGGCCTGCCGACCGCGGACAACACCCATGAGGTGGCGCAGCGGATCGCCCCCGACGCCCGGATCGTCTACGTCGACAACGACCCGATCGTCCTGACGCACGCCCGCGCGCTCCTGACCAGCGCCCCGGAGGGCGTCACCGAGTACGTGGACGCCGACGCCCACGACCCGGAGCGGATCGTCGCGGCGGCCGCCGGTTCCCTGGACCTGTCCCGCCCGGTCGCGGTGATGATGCTCGGCATCCTCAACTTCGTCCTGGACACCGACGAGGCCCGGTCGATCGTGCGGACCCTGATGGCCGCCGTGCCCTCCGGCAGCCATCTGGTGATGACCCATCCGACGCTTGAGCCGGAGCTCGGCGGCGAGGGCAACAAGGCCGCCATGGCCTTCTGGAACGAGAACGCGACCCCGCCGATCACCGCCCGCACCCGGCAGGAGTTCGCCTCCTTCTTCGAGGGCCTCGACCTCCTGGAGCCGGGCATCGTCTCCTGCTCGCGCTGGCGGCCCTCCTCCGAGGAGGCGCACGTGGTGGCGCAGTTCGGCGCGGTGGGCCGCAAGCCGTAATGGGCATACGGGGGGACGTACGCGGCGGGTGGGAGCGGGCGCGGACCTGGGGCGCGGCGAACCCGTGGGCGGTGGACACCGGGATCGCGCTGCTGGTGCAGGCGGCGATGACGATGCCGTTCGTGGTGCCGCGCGGGCCCGATCTCGAACCGGCGACCTGGCCGGCGTACGGGCTGACGACGCTGACCGTGGTGCCGCTGGTCTGGCGGCGGCGCGCGCCGCTCACCGTGCTGCTCGCGATCCTGGCGGCGAGCGCGCTGTACAAGCTGGCCCTTGAGGGCCCCGGGCAGCCGCTGCCGTACACCGGGCTCGTCGGCGTCTACACGATCGCCGCGCTGTCGCCGGGGTGGAAGCGGCTCGCGACGGCGGGGCTCATCGTGGTCGCGGTGCCGGTCTCGGTGTGGCTCAACACCCAGTCGGCGCGCGAACTCACCTTCTCGCTCTTCGTGTTCGGCGCCGCCTATGTCTTCGGACGGCTCACCGACGCCCGGCAGCGGGCGCAGCGGGTGGAGGCCGAGCGGGCGGCGGCGCGGGAACGGGCCAGGATCGCGCGGGAGATGCACGACGTCCTGTCGCACGCGGTGAGCCTGATGGTGGTTCAGGCGGAGGCCGGCCCGGTCGCGGTGCGGGCCGCGCCGGAGCGCGCGGAGGCCGCGTTCGAGGCGATCTCGGAGACGGGCCGGGAGGCGATGGTCCAGCTGCGGCAGATGCTGGGGCTGCTGCGCGAGGGCGGTGAGACGGTGGCTCCGCGGGAGCCGCAGCCGGACCTGGCGGACCTTCCCGGTCTCCTGGAGCGGGTGCGGGCGGGTGGTCTGACCGTCGGGTACGCGACGGAGGGCGGGGTGCGGGCGCTGCCCGCGGCGACCGGGGCGAGCGTCTACCGGATCGTGCAGGAGGCGCTGACGAACGTGGTCAAGCACGCGCGGGCCCGCACGGTCGACGTCCGGCTCGCCCACGCCGACGGCGTCCTGCGGGTCACGGTGACCGACGATGGGCGCGGCCCGCAGGGCGGTCCGGGCGGGCACGGTCTGGTGGGCATCCGGGAGCGGGCCGCCGCGCACGGCGGGACGGCGGAGACGGGCCCGGGTCCGGGCGGCCGGGGGTTCGAGGTGCGGGCCCTGCTGCCCGTGCCGTGTACGGAGGTGGGGACATGACGATCCGGGTGGTGGTCGCGGACGACCAGGAACTGGTGCGCAGCGGCTTCGCGATGATCCTGGACGCGCAGCCGGACATCGAGGTGGTGGCGGAGGCCGGGGACGGGGCGGAGGCCGTCGAGGCGGTGCGGCGGCTCGCGCCGGACGTGGCGCTGCTCGACATCCGGATGCCCCGGACGGACGGCATCGAGGCCTGCCGGGCGATCAGCGCGGAGTCCGGCTGCCGGACGGTGATGCTGACGACCTTCGACACCGACGCGTACGTGTACGAGGCGCTGCACGCGGGCGCGAGCGGTTTCCTCCTCAAGGACGTGCGGCGGGACGACCTCGTGCACGCCGTACGGGTGGTGGCGGCGGGCGACTCGCTGCTCGCGCCGTCCGTGGCGCGGCGGCTCGTGGAGCAGTACACGGCGGGCGGGCCGCGCAGGACCGATCCCCGGCTCGACGCCCTCACCGGGCGGGAGCGGGAGACCCTGCTGCTGCTCGCCCGGGGCCTGTCGAACGCGGAGATCGCGGCGGAGCTGGTGGTCAGCGACCACACGGTGAAGACGCACGTGGGCAACGTGCTGGCCAAGCTGGGGCTGCGGGACCGCGTCCAGGCGGTGATCTGCGCGTACGAGACGGGGCTGGTCGCGGCGGGCTCTCCCCCGCCCGGGGGAGGCGCGGGCGCCGGTCCCTCCCCCGTGCCGGGGAGGAACTGACCCGCCGAAGACCGCCGGTGCGGGCGATCCGCCGATCGCCCCTGGTCAGCAGGATGGAGCCATCGAGAACAACGGCTCACACCACCGGAGTTGACCATGCGGAAGTCCACCCGCGCCCTGCTCGCCGCCGCCCTGGTCCTGGGCGTCGCCGCCGGGCCCGCGCTCACCCCCGCCTTCGCCGTCACGTCCCGGTCGGTGACGCAGGCCTCGACGCCCGACCTGTCGGCGGTCGTCGCGGGGCTCCCCCGCGCCGACGCGACGGCCGCGCTGGTCCGGGTCGGCGGCACCGAGGGGTCCTGGCAGGGCAGCGCGGGCGTGCACGACCTGGAGACGAACGCCCCGGCGGACCCGGCCGCCCGCTTCCGGGCCGGTTCGGTGACGAAGGTGTTCACGGCGGCGACCGTCCTCCAGCTGGCCGCGGAGGGCCGGATCGATCTGGACCGGCCGGCCCGCGCGTATCTCCCGGACCTGATCCCCGGCCACTACGCCCGGGTGACCGTGCGTCAGCTCCTGAACCACACCCACGGCATCCCGGCCGCCGACATGCCGGGCGAGACGGTCGAGGAGTGGTACGCGAACCGCTTCACGGTCCACGCTCCGGAGGAGATGGTCCGCTCGGCGACGGCGAAGCCGCGCGAGTTCCGGCCGGGCACGAAGCAGCACTACCTGAACATCGGGTACACGATCGCCGCCCTGATCGTGGAGCGGGTCACGGGCGACTCGTACGAGCACCAGGTGGAGCGGCGGATCCTGCGCCCGCTCGGGCTGCGCGACACGTACTTCCCGGGCGAGGCGGCCGAGATCACCGGCCCGTACAACCACGGCTACCAGACGATGCGGCTCGACGACGGCACGACGGGCCTGCGTGACGTCTCGGTGTGGGGGACGACGGACGGCTGGGCGGCCGGGGACCTCGTCTCGACCACCGCGGACCTGGAGCGCTTCACCCGTGTCCTGTTCGCGGGCGGTGTGGTGCGCGGTCCGCTCCTGGAGGAGATGTTCACGCTGCCGGAGGTCCCCGACCTCAAGAGCGGCGATCCGGCCGCGTACTCCGTCGGCCTGTCGATGAAGCGGCTCGGCGGCCGGGAGGTGTGGGGCAAGACGGGTGGCCGCTGGGGCTACAACACGGCCATCGCCTCGACCCGCGACGGCGCCCGCACGCTCGTCTACAGCGTCAACTCCACCGACGCCAAGGGCCAGGACATGAACCCGACGGCCCTGCGCCTGATGGTGGCGGCCTACGGCCTGCCCGACTGAACGGCCTGCGGCTCGACGACTTCGAGCCGCTTGATCATCCGGCGTACGTGGAGCAGCGGCAGGATGCCGATGACGCCGAAGGACATGTCGATGACCGACCACCAGAAGGGGATGTCCCGGATCGGTCCGCAGATCAGGGCCAGGGGGATGATGCCGACGCAGGCGATCATGCCGAACTCGACGACCCAGACGTTGCGGACGGGGTCGCGGTAGGCGCCGTAGAAGGCGACCGCGATGACGAGGTGGGCGAAGGCGAGCCAGTCGGTGCCGTAGAGCAGGTACGGGGCCTGCCCGTCGGCGGCGGCGACCCCCTCCCGCACCCGGTGGATCCACTCGGCGAGGCCGGGGAAGAGGTCGGCCACGGGCGAGGCCCAGCCGACCAGGGCGGAGTCGAGGAACCGGAGTTCGGTCACGAGCGGGAAGGCGGTGGCCCCGCTCAGGACCAGACAGACGACGAAGACGATCAGCCAGACGCGGATGCGCGTGAGAAGGGCTCTCGGCCCGTTCGTGTCGCTCATGGGGCCAGCGTACGCCCTTCTTGAACGCGTTCAGAAGTCAGGGGCGGTGCTTTTTGAGCGCGTTCAAGAGGAGGGGTCTCACAGCCCGACGATCGAGTTCCACCGCTTCGCGAACTCCTGGCGCTCCTCGGTGGTGATGTCCCGGGCGATGGCGAGCCGGCCGCGCATGTCGGCGTCCGGGAAGATCAGCGGGTCCTCGGCGAGCGCCACGAGCTCCTCGTCGCCGGAGTCCGCGAGGACGTCCTGCGCGGCCGGCACCGGACAGACGTAGTTGACCCAGGCGGCGAGTTCGGCGGCGACCTCGGGCTCGTAGTAGTAGTCGACGAGCTTCTCGGCGTTGGCCTTGTGCCGGGCGAGGTTGGGCACCATGAGGGACTCGGCCCACAGTTCGGCGCCCTCCTCGGGGACGACGAACTCGATGTCCGGGTTGTCGGCCTGGAGCTGGATGACGTCGCCGGAGTACGCCTGGCAGGCGAGGACGTCGCCGGTGGACAGGTCCTTGATGTAGTCGTTCCCGGTGAAGCGCCGGATGTGCTTCGTCCGGACGAGCCCCTCGATCCGCTCGCACAGGGCGTGGAAGTCGTCGCCGGTCCACCGCGTCACGTCGACGCCCTCGCCCAGCATGAGCAGGGCGAAGGACTCGTCGAGCCCGGACAGCAGGGTGACCTTGCCGCGCAGGTCGTCGGCCCACAGTTCCCGGGTGGAGCGCAGTTCCCGGCCGAGCTTCTTCCGGTTGTACGCGATGCCGGTGATCCCGGACTGCCAGGGCACGCTGTGCAGCCGGCCGGGGTCGAAGGCGGGCGAGTCCAGCTGCGGGTCGATGTGGCGCGCGACGTTCGGCTGGGCGGCGCGGTCCATCTCCTGGACCCAGCCGAGGCGGACGAAGCGGGCGGCCATCCAGTCGCTGACGACGATCAGGTCGCGCCCGGTCTCCTGGTGGTTCATCAGGGACGGGCTGATCTTGCCGAAGAACTCGTCGTTGTCGTTGATCTCCTCGGTGTACCGCACGGAGATCCCGGTCCGCTTCCGGAAGGCGTCGAGGGTCGGCCGCTTCGACGCGTCGTCGTCATCGGTGTCGATGTACAGCGGCCAGTTGGCGAAGTCGAGCGTCCGGTCGCGCGCCGAGAGGTCCCGGCCGGCCCGGTCGCCCTCCTCGACGTAGGCGCCCGGGACCCCGCAGCCGGCGAGCAGGGCCCCGGCACCGGCACCGCCGATGCCGCGCAGCAGGGACCGGCGGGACATGTGTTTCCTGGCTGTCGCTCTCACCCGAGCAGCATCCCGGCCCGCCGCGACCTGCGGCAATGGACGGTCCGTCAAGCAACGGCGCGCGGCCCCGACACCCTGTCGATCAAGGTGTCGGGGCCGCGCGGGAGTTCGGGGCGGGATCAGCCCAGGGAGGTCATGACGTGCTTGATGCGCGTGTAGTCCTCGAAGCCGTAGGCGGAGAGGTCCTTGCCGTAGCCGGACTTCTTGTAGCCGCCGTGGGGCATC
Organism: Streptomyces sp. TLI_105; assembly: GCF_900105415.1. Taxonomy (GTDB): domain Bacteria; phylum Actinomycetota; class Actinomycetes; order Streptomycetales; family Streptomycetaceae; genus Streptomyces. The sequence goes on from NZ_FNSM01000001.1 coordinate 2,420,044, forward strand.
TCGGCGACGAGCGGGATGTGGGTGTTGATCCACACGCAGCCGAAGTCGAGGGACTTGGACATGCGCATCGCGCGCGCGTGGTCCTTGGTCCAGACGGAGGAGGCGAGGGCGTACTCGACGCCGTTCGCGAACTCCAGGGCCTGGGCCTCGTCCGTGAAGGACTGGACGGTGATGACCGGGCCGAAGACCTCGTTCTGCACGATCTCGTCGTCCTGCTTGAGGCCGGAGACGACGGTCGGGGCGTAGAAGTAGCCCTTGTCGCCGACGCGGTGACCGCCGGCCTCGACCTTGGCGTGGGCCGGGAGGCGGTCGATGAAGCCGGTGACCTGCTTCAGCTGGTTGGCGTTGTTGAGCGGGCCGTACAGCACGTCCTCGTCGTCCGGCTGACCCGTCTTCGTCTCGGCGGCGGCCTTGGCGAGGGCGGCGACGAACTCGTCGTGGATGGACTCGTGCACGAGGACACGGGTCGCGGCGGTGCAGTCCTGGCCGGCGTTGAAGAAGCCGGCGACCGAGATGTCCTCGACGGCCTTCTCGATGTCGGTGTCCTCGAAGACGACGACCGGGGCCTTGCCGCCCAGCTCCAGGTGGACGCGCTTGACGTCCTTGGCCGCCGACTCGGCGACCTGCATGCCGGCGCGGACCGAGCCGGTGATGGAGGCCATCGCCGGGGTCGGGTGCTCGACCATGGCCTTGCCCGTCTCGCGGTCGCCGCAGACGACGTTGAAGACGCCCTTGGGGACGATCTGACCGATGATCTCGGCCATCAGGACGGTCGACGCGGGGGTCGTGTCCGAAGGCTTGAGGACGACGGTGTTGCCCGCGGCGAGCGCCGGGGCGAACTTCCACACGGCCATCATCATCGGGTAGTTCCACGGCGCGACCTGCGCGCAGACGCCGACCGGCTCGCGGCGGACGATGGAGGTCATGCCCTCCATGTACTCGCCGGCCGAACGGCCCTCGAGCAGCCGGGCGGCACCGGCGAAGAAGCGGATCTGGTCCACCATCGGCGGGATCTCTTCGCTGGCGGTGAGGGCGACCGGCTTGCCGGTGTTCTCGACCTCGGCGGCGATGAGCTCCTCGGCGCGCTCCTCGAAGGCGTCCGCGATCTTGAGGAGCACCTTCTGGCGCTCGGACGGCGTGCTGTCACGCCAGGCGGGGAAGGCGGCCGCGGCGGCCTCCATGGCGGCGTCGACGTCGGCCTGCCCGGAAAGCGGGGAGGTGGCGTACACCTCGCCCGTGGCCGGGTTGACCACGTCGATGGTGCGGCCGTCGGCCGCGTCGCGGAACTCCCCGTTGATGTAGTTACGCAGCCGGCGCAGCTCGGTGGTCACTTGCCACCCCTCCTGTCACGTTCTGTCTTCGCACGTCCTTGTGCGGTGTCCCGATGGACGAGACACCCCAGCCTAATCGGTTCACTGACGCTTTCAACAGCCCCGACCCCCCTCAACTTCGGATTCAGTGAGATCAAGAGCGCTTCACAACGAATTTCATCAGTCTGGGCTTGCATGACTGACAATCTCGGTGCACAGTGAAGTCGTGGCCAGTCGAAGCACAGACCCCAGAACCGGAACCGGTTCGTCCCCGACGATCGACGCCGTCTCCCTGGCGATCATCAAGCAGCTCCAGGAGGACGGTCGCCGTCCTTACGCCGCCATCGGAAAGGCCGTCGGCCTCTCCGAAGCGGCCGTGAGGCAGCGCGTCCAGAAGCTGCTCGACCAGGGCGTCATGCAGATCGTCGCCGTCACCGACCCCCTCACCGTGGGTTTCCGACGGCAGGCGATGGTCGGCATCAACGTCGAGGGTGACCTGGATCCGGTCGCGGAGGCACTGACGGCCATGGCCGAGTGCGAGTACGTGGTGATGACCGCGGGCTCCTTCGACCTGATGGTGGAGATCGTCTGTGAGGACGACGATCACCTGCTGGATGTGATCAACAAGCGCATCCGCACCCTCCCCGGCGTGCGCTCCACCGAGAGCTTCGTCTACCTCAAGCTCAAGAAGCAGACCTATATGTGGGGAACTCGATAATCGTGACCCAGGACCTCTCCAAGACCGCGTACGACCACCTGTGGATGCACTTCACCCGCATGTCGTCGTACGAGAACTCGCCCGTTCCCACCATCGTGCGTGGTGAGGGCACCTACATCTTCGACGACAAGGGCAAGCGCTACCTCGACGGTCTCGCGGGTCTCTTCGTGGTCAACGCCGGACACGGCCGCCAGGAGCTGGCCGAGGTCGCGTACAACCAGGCCAAGGAACTCGCGTTCTTCCCCGTGTGGTCGTACGCGCACCCCAAGGCCGTCGAGCTCGCCGAGCGCCTCGCGGACTACGCCCCGGGCGACCTCAACAAGGTCTTCTTCACCACCGGTGGCGGCGAGGCCGTCGAGACCGCCTGGAAGCTCGCCAAGCAGTACTTCAAGCTGCAGGGCAAGCACACCAAGTACAAGGTCATCTCGCGTGCGGTCGCCTACCACGGCACCCCGCAGGGCGCCCTGTCCATCACCGGCCTGCCGGCCCTCAAGGCCCCCTTCGAGCCGCTGGTCCCCGGCGCGCACAAGGTGCCGAACACCAACATCTACCGCGCCCCGATCCACGGCGACGACCCCGAGGCCTTCGGCCGCTGGGCCGCCGACCAGATCGAGCAGCAGATCCTCTTCGAGGGCCCCGAGACCGTCGCGGCCGTCTTCCTGGAGCCGGTGCAGAACGCCGGCGGCTGCTTCCCGCCGCCGCCCGGCTACTTCCAGCGCGTCCGCGAGATCTGCGACCAGTACGACGTGCTGCTCGTCTCCGACGAGACGATCTGCGCCTTCGGCCGCCTCGGCACGATGTTCGCCTGTGACAAGTTCGGCTACGTGCCGGACATGATCACCTGCGCCAAGGGCATGACCTCGGGCTACTCCCCGATCGGCGCCTGCATCGTCTCGGACCGCATCGCGGAGCCGTTCTACAAGGGCGACAACACCTTCCTGCACGGCTACACCTTCGGTGGCCACCCGGTGTCCTCGGCGGTCGCGATCGCCAACCTCGACATCTTCGACAAGGAAGGCCTGAACCAGCACGTCCTCGACCAGGAGGGCAACTTCTTCAACACCCTGAAGAAGCTGCACGACCTCCCCATCGTCGGCGACGTCCGCGGCAACGGCTTCTTCTACGGCATCGAGCTCGTCAAGGACAAGGTCACCAAGGAGTCCTTCACGGACGAGGAGACCGAGCGCGTCCTGTACGGCTTCCTCTCCAAGGCACTGTTCGACAACGGCCTGTACTGCCGCGCCGACGACCGTGGCGACCCGGTCATCCAGCTGGCCCCGCCGCTGATCGCCGACCAGGGCACCTTCGACGAGATCGAGGGAATCCTGCGCTCGGTGCTCACCGAGGCGTGGACCAAGCTGTAAGCACGGGGCTGTAAGGACCGACCACGGCGGTCCCCCAGCATCACGCCGCCCTCACGGCGTGACCCCACGGCCCGGGCATGCCGCCATCCGAGTGGATGGCGGCGGCCCGGGCCGTGTGCTGTCCGTACAACCGGATATGGATCCTTACGGTGCCGAGTGACCGACAGGCCCGTCCCTTCGTTCCCCCGGACGGGGGTTGGGTCTGTCTTTCGGATCAGGCCGGATCAGGGAGCGGGGCCCGGCCTGATCCGAAAGACAGGCCCTAGGCGAGTATCGGATCCGATCATCGAGGTGTACGCGATGGCCCCACCGGACAACGACGTGCTCTGGGCGCGTTCCCTGCACTGCGCCCTGGGCGGTTCGGACGCGCTCAGCGGCGTCTCCCTCGGCGTCCGCGAAGGCGAGATCCTCGCCGTCGTGGGCCCCCGCGGCAGCGGCAAGACCACCCTCCTGCGCTGCCTCTCCGGCCAGCTCGTCGCCCAGCAGGGCGAGGTCTGGTTCAACAGCGGCCCGGTGCACACCCTGGGCCCCGCCCAGCGCGAACGGCTCCGCCGCGACCGCTTCGGCTGGATCGACCCCGAGCCCGGCCTCGTCCCCGAGCTCACCGGCTGGGAGAACGCCGCCCTGCCGCTGCTGCTCCGCGGCACCTCCCACCGGGCCGCGAAGACCGCCGCCCTGGAATGGCTGGAGCGGCTCGACATCGGCGGCTGCGCCCGCAAGCGGCCGCACGCCCTCACCCAGTCCCAGCGCCAGCGCATCGCGATCGCCCGCGCCCTGGTCACCACCCCGTCGGTCCTCTTCGCCGACGAACCGACCGCCACCCTGCACCGGGCCGACGGCGCGCAGGTCCTGCGCACCCTCACGGCCGCGGCCCGCTCGCACGACATCACCGTGCTCCTCGCCACCCACGACGGCGAGGTCGCGGCGCTCGCCGACCGCACCGTCACCCTCCTCGACGGGCGCAGGGTCGCCGCGGTACCCCCGGCGTCAGGGGCGGAGGGCGTCGCCGCGTGCTCGCTCTCCGTCTAGCCCGCGGGACCCACCCCCTCGTCCTGACGCGCCGGCTCCTCGTCGCCGCCGCGGCCGCGGGGGTGGGCTTCCTCCTGCTCTGCACCCTCGGATACGCCGTCGGGCACCCCGACCGGTCCTCGGCGTCCGTGCTGCGGCTGCTCTGGTGCGCCCTGCCGCTCGCCGCCACGGTCCAGTTCGCCGTCGCGGTGGCCCGCACCGACCCCAGCACCCGACCGCGCCCCGGGCTCTCCGCCATCGGCCTCGGCCCCGCCCGGCTCACCGCGATCGCCGCCGCCTCGACGGCCGTCGCCTGCACGCTCGGCTCCACGGTCGCGCTCCTGTTCTACCTGCACCTGCGCGGCGACATCACGGGCCTGCCCTTCGACGGGGCGGCCGCCGGGCTCCTCGCCGCCGACCAGCCGGTCCCCCTCGCGGCCGCCCTCACCCTGCTCGCCGTCCTGCCGGTCGCCGCCGCCACGGCGGCCGGCCTGGCGCTGCGGCCCCGCACCGCGCCCGCCGCGCCGGAGGGCGTCGAGAAGGCGATGCCGTCCGGGCTGCCCTGGGGGGTCGCCCTGGTCGCGGTGGGCCTCGCGAGCGAGACGTACGCGAGCCGGGGCGGCTCCGGGAGCGGCCTGCCGCTGCCGGGCGGCTTCGACGGCAACCCGGCGGGCGTCCTCGTCGGCTGGGTCCTCACCGCCGTGGGCCTCGCCATGGCCGGGCCGGGCCTCGCGTACGGCTGCGGCCGGCTCCTCCAGGCCGTCCGGCCGGGCGCCACCCGGCTGCTCGCGGGCCGCGTCCTGATGGACGAGTCCCGCCGCATCGGCCGGCCGCTCGGGGTGGTCAGCGCGGTGCTCTCCGGCCTCCTCGCGGCGTCGCAGCTGTACGCGTCGGACGGGGGCTCCGAGGCCTTCGGCCCCCTCACCGGCCTCGGCGCCGCCCTGATCCTGGCCTGCACCACCGCCACCCTCCTGACCGCCGCACTGGAATCCCGGCAGGGCCGCGCCCACACCACCGAGGCACTCCTGCGCATCGGCGCCCCGCCCACCGTCCTGCGCACGGCGGCCCTGCTGCGCGCCGCCGCCCTGCTCACCGTCTTCCTCCCGCTGACCTGGGCGGTCGCGGAACTGGCGGCCCTGCCACTGACGGGCTGAGGCGGCCGGGGCACCGGCGGCGCCGCCGTCGAGGGGCCGAACCGACCCACGGCACCGACGGCGCCGCCACCGACCGGCCGGACCGGCCATCTCCGCTGACCGGCCGGTCCGGCCGTCTCCGCTCTCGGCCGGCTATCGGCCGCCGAGCCGTTCGCCTCCGCCACCGACCGGTCGAGGTCGCCCGTACGCGGAGGGCCGCCCGTACGAAGGGGCCCGCCCGTACGAGGGCCGCCCGCACGAGGCCGGCCCCCGGGGCTCCCGCACGGGGCCGCCCACACGAGGAGCCGCCCGCACGGGGGCCCGCCCGCCGTGGCGGCCCCTATCGTGGGCCCATGGCGACGCTCCCCCCGGCACCCCGCCCGCCCGGACCGCGCGGGCACGGGCGCGAGATCCACACCCTCACCGAGTTCGACGCGGCGCTCGCCCGGTCCGGCTCGCTCGCCGGGCTGCGGATCCAGTCGGTCGACCTCACCGACCGGACCTTCGCCCTGCTCTCCGCCGTCACCGCCGACGCCGTCTTCCTCGGCTGCCCCATGGAGCCGGAGGCCGCCGCCAAGGTCCGCGCCGACGGAGCCCTCGTCTTCCCACCCGTCCCCGAGCTGCCCTTCGACCCCTACCGGGCGCGGCTCTACACGCCCGAGGAGCTCTTCGAGGGGATCTCCGACGCCGGGTACGAGGGGACGCCGGACGCGCGCACGTACGCCTGGTTCGGCCGGACCAGGGCCGACGGCGACATCCTCTCCTCGATGCTCCGCTCCCTGCACGACGATGCCGTCTCCGACGCCCTCGACGAGCTCCTCGACGGGTCCCGGGTCGTCGGCGTCATGGGCGGGCACGCGATGGGCCGGGGCACGGAGGCGTACGCGGGCGCGGCCCGGCTCGGCAGGACCCTGGCCCGCGCCGGGCTGACCGTGGCGACCGGCGGCGGGCCGGGCGCGATGGAGGCCGCGAACCTCGGCGCGTACCTCGCCCCCTTCGACGACGCGGCCTTCGCCTCGTCGCTCGACCTGCTCGCCCGGGCTCCCTCCTTCACCCCGTCGGTGACGGACTGGGCCCGCGCCGCCTTCGCGGTCCGGGCCCGGTGGCCGGGCGGCGGGGACTCGGTCGGCATCCCCACCTGGTTCTACGGCCACGAGCCGCCCAACCCCTTCGCCGGGCACATCGCCAAGTACTTCGCCAACGCCACCCGCGAGGACGGCCTCCTGGCCCGCTCGACGGCGGGCGTCGTCTTCCTGCCGGGCGCGGCGGGCACGGTCCAGGAGATCTTCGACAACGCGACCCCGAACTACTACGGGTCCCGGGGTGCCCCGACCCCGATGGTCCTGGTGAACCGCGCCCACTGGACCACCCGCCTCCCGGCCTGGCCCCTCCTGGAGACCCTCGCCGCCGGCCGCCCGATGGCGGCCCGGATCGCCCTGGTGGACTCGATCGACGAGGCCCCGGAGGCACTGGAGCGCCTCGGGAAGTAGCACCCCTCCGCCGCGCGGCGGAGACGGACGCGCCCTCGGGCCGACGCCCGCACGGGCCCTGTGGCGGGAGGCTCGGGCCATGACACCGAAGACCCTCCTGGCCACATGGCCGTCCTGGGCGGCCCGCGCCGCCCTCGTCTGGTCGCTGCTGTACGCCGCGGGCGCGGCCCTCGCCGCCCTCACCGGCCCCGCCTTCGGCTACGCCCTCCTGGCCAAGGGCACCGGCACCGGACCGGAGGCGGGCGCGGCGGTGCTGTACGGAGCCGCCGCCGTCCTCGCGTACGCACTGCTGCGCCGCCCCGGTGTCCGGTGGCTCTCGACGGCGGCCTGGGCGGCTGTCGCGCTCTGTCTGACCTCCGGTTTCCCGGCCCTCCTCAGCCCCGTTCACCTGCTGTTCTTCCTGTCCCGCAACCAGGATCCGGTCAACTGGGCGGCCCTGGCCAACCAGTTCCTCGCCGTCCTCGGCGCGGTGCTGTGGGGCTGCGCGGCCCTCGCCCACCGTCGCCGGACGCTGGGTGTGTGCCCGTACTGCGGCGGGCGCGGCCACGGCGCCGGGACCACGGACGCCGGGCCGGCGGAATCCGCCGGCCCCGTCCCCGTCGCCCCGCTCGCCACCCGCGCCGGCCTCGTCGCCGTCGCCGCCCTCGTCCCGTACACCGTCCTGAAGACGCTCTGGGCGCTGGGCGTCACCCCCGGCTACACGGGCACCGGCCGCCCGGGCGCCGACCCGGAGTACACCAGCGACCTGGGGCTCTGGCTGTACGACCACGGCGTCGACATCACCGCCGTCCTGGCCCTGCTCGGCATGGCCCTCGCGCTCGCGCTGACCCGCCCCTGGGGCCGGCGGCTGCCCCGGCTTCCGCTGGTCGCGCTCGGCTGGACCGGGGCGGGCGCGCTGGCCCCGTTCGGGGCCTTCCTGGCCGCGTTCGGCGTGCTGGCCTGGACCGGAGCGATCACCGTCGGCATGGCGGACCACGCCCCCTGGGTGGTCGCCGTCGCCTACGGCGGTTTCTGCGGCTACGGTCTCGCCCTCGCCCGGGTCACCCGCGTGTACCAGCGGGCGACCCGTACGGCCTGCGAACGCTGCTAGCGGCTCACTTCCGCCAGTAGACGTGGTGCGTCACCTTGCCGCTCGGACTGGGCACGACGTCGCGGTGGAAGCGGTCGAGCAGCTCGTCGGGCGAGTCCCAGAGCTTCACTCCCGCCCCGAGCTTCACCGGCGACACCGCGACGTGCAGGGTGTCGACGAGGTCGGCGTCGAGGAACTCCCGGATGGTGGTGGCCCCGCCGCCCAGGCGGACGTCCTTGCCCCTCGCCGCCTCCCGCGCCATCCCGAGGGCCGTGGCGGGGTCGGCGTCGACGAAGTGGAACGTGGTGTCGGAGAGCGTGAACGAGGGGCGCGGGTGGTGGGTCAGCACGAACACCGGCGTGTGGAACGGCGGCTCGTCACCCCACCAGCCGCGCCACTCCTCGTCCTGCCAGGGCCCGCGCTGCGGGCCGAACTTGTTGCGGCCCATGATCTCGGCGCCGATGTTCCGCGAGAAGTCCCGCGTGAAGTAGTCGTCGAGGCCACGGCTGCCGCCGGGGTCGGTGCGGTTCGGCCAGCTCGCCGTGGCCCCCGCCCAGGAGAACATCTCCCCGGGATCCGCGTGCCCGAACGGCCGCTCCAGGCTCTGGCCCTCACCCGTACCGAATCCGTCGGACGAGACCATGAAGTTCTGGACTCTGAGCAACTGGCCCATGGTGGTACCTCCCGCGTGGTCGACAGAAAGACGACGAACAACCAGGAGACTCCCCGGGCGGGCAGAACTCATCGCACCCGCGCCACGAAGTCACGAAACGTCGCCCTCCAGCACCACCACGTCCTCCGCCCGGAACTCCACGCCCACCCCGGCGCCCTCCTCCGGCGCCTCCCGGAGCGGAAGCTCGGCCTCCAGGGCGGGCCCCTCGGCCGGACGGAGCCGTACGACGACCTGGCTGCCCCGGAAGGTCCGGGACTCCACCGTCCAGGCGGGACCGTCCTCCACGAGCCGCACCCCGCCCGGGCGGACGAGGAGCCGCCGCTCCCCCTCCGGCGAGCCGTCCGGGACCGGGACCTTCCCCCACACCGTCTGAGCGACCGTGCCGGTCACCCGCGCCGCCACCACGTTGTCGAAGCCCAGGAAGCGCGCCACGAACTCCGACGCGGGCCGCCGCCACACGTCGTCCGGCGCACCCGACTGGGCGATCCGCCCGTCCCGCATGACCACGAGCCGGTCGGCGAGCGCGAAGGCCTCGCCCTGGTCGTGGGTGACGGCGAGGACCGTCGTCCCGAGCCGCCCGAAGAGCTGCCGCAGCTCCACCACGAGCCGCTCCCGCAGGCCCCGGTCGAGCTGGCCGAGCGGCTCGTCGAGCATCAGGAGCCGGGGCCGGGGCGCGAGCGCGCGGGCGAGCGCCACCCGCTGCTGCTCGCCGCCGGACAGGGCGGCGACGGACCGCCGCCCGGCGCCGGGGAGGCCGACGAGGTCGAGCAGCTCCCGCACCCGCTCCGCCTGTTCGGCCTTCCCGGCGCCCCGCATGCGCAGGCCGAAGGAGACGTTGCCGCCGACGTCCCGCTGCGGGAAGAGCTGGTGGTCCTGGAACATCAGGCCGACGCCCCGCCGGTGCACCGGCACCCCGGCCTGGTCGGCGCCGCCGAGCAGCACCCGGCCGCCGTCGAGCGGCTGGAGCCCGGCGACGGCCCGCAGCAGCGTGGACTTGCCGCTGCCGCTCGGGCCGAGCACGCACACGATCTCGTGCTCGGCGACCTCCAGGTCCACGGCGTCGAGCACGGCCCGCTCCCCGAACCGTACGGTCGCGTCCTCGATCGACAGCATCAGAACTCCCCGGAGGTCCGGTCGGTGCGGAGCCGTTCGAGCAGCAGCAGGGACACCGCGCACACCACCATCAGAATCGTCGAGAGGGCCATCGCCTGGCCGTAGTTGAGCTCGCCGGGCCGGCCGAGCAGCCGGGCCACCGCCACCGGGAGCGTCGGGCTGTCGGGCCGGGCGATGAACACGGTCGCACCGAACTCTCCGAGCGACACCGCGAACGCGAACCCGGCCGCGATGAGCAGCGCCCGCCGCACCAGCGGCAGGTCCACCTCCCGCCAGGCCCGCCAGGGCGAGGCGCCGAGCACGGCCGCCGCCTCCCTCAGCCGCTCGTCGACCGCGCGCAGGACCGGCAGCATCGTCCGTACGACGAAGGGGACGCCGACCAGGGCCTGGGCGAGCGGTACGAGGATCCAGCTGGCCCGCAGGTCGAGCGGCGGCTCGTCGAGGGTGATGAGGAAGCCGAAGCCGACGGTGACGGCGGAGACCCCGAGCGGCAGCATGAGCAGCGCGTCGAAGCCCCGCACGAGCCGCCCGGCGCGCCTGGTCAGGGCCGCCGCCGCGAGGCCGCCGATCAGCACCGCGATGGCGGTGGCGGCCACCGCGTACCGCAGCGAGTTCCCGATCGCCTCCAGCGGCGGGACGAGGAAGGTCCCGGACTCGTCGAGCGAGCCGAGCGCCCGGTAGTAGCCGAGCCCGTACCCGTGCGGCCCGGCGAGGGAACGCTCCACGAGCACACCGAGCGGCAGCAGGATCAGCAGCGCCACGGAGAGCAGCACGCCCGCGAGCAGCGCCCACTGTCCGGCGCCGCGCGGCCGGCGCGCGGTCCGCTCCGGCGCCACGAGCCGCAGGGCGGTCTCCCGTCGCCGTACCGTCCAGGCGTGCACGCCCAGGATCGCGCCGACCGCCACGAACTGGACGAGCGTGAGCACGGCCGCCGTCGGCAGGTCGAGCAGCCGGGCGGTCTGCCGGTAGATCTCGGCCTCCAGCGTGGAGTACGCGTCCCCGCCGAGGATCTGCACGACGCCGAAGGAGGTGAAGGTGAAGAGGAAGACCATCAGGGCGGCCGCCGCCACCGCCGGCACGAGCGCGGGCAGCGTCACCGTCCGCCAGGCCGTCCAGCGCGAGGCGCCGAGGACCCGGGCGGCCTCCTCCTGGCGCGGGTCGAGCTGCGACCAGAGGCCGCCGACGGTCCGGACGACGACCGCGTAGTTGAAGAAGACGTGCGCGAGGAGGATCGCCCACACGCTGGTGTCGAGCCGCAGCCCCCACAGCTCGTCGGTGAGCCCGCCCCGGCCGACGAGCGCCAGGAACGCCGTGCCGACGAGGACGGTCGGCAGCACGAACGGCACCGTGACGACGGCCCGCAGCACGCTCTTGCCGGGGAAGTCGAAGCGGGCGAAGACGTACGCCCCGGGCAGCGCCACCAGGAGGGTGAGACCGGTGGAGGCGAGCGCCTGCCAGACGGTGAAGCCGAGCACGTCGAGGATGTCCGGTCGGCTCAGCGTCTCGCCGATCCGGCCGAACCGCCAGGCGCCGTCGGGGCGGAGCCCCCGGTCCACGATGGACACGACGGGCCAGGCGAAGAAGATCCCGAAGAACGCGACGGGCAGGGCCATCAGCCCCAGCCTCGTCGCGCTCCCCCGGGGGTCGCGGGTCACTTCAGGACGAGCGACGACCACTGCTGGATCCACGGGTCACGCTTCTCGGCGATCTTCTCGGGCGCCATGGTCTCCGGCTTCTCGATCACCACGCCGTGCTTGGTGAACAGCTCCGGCAGGGCCGCGTCCTTCGCCACCGGGTTGACGAACATCTGGAGCGGCATGTCCTCCTGGAACTTCTTGGAGATCAGGAAGTCGATCAGCGCCTTGCCGCCCTCGGGGTTCTTCGCGCCGTTCAGCAGGCCCGCGAACTCGGTCTGCCGGAAGCAGGTGCCGGTGGAGACGCCGGTGGGCGCCACCTTCGGCTGCGGCTCGCCGTACAGCACCTCGACCGGGGGGCTGGAGGCGTACGAGACGACCAGCGGCCGGTCGCCCTTGGCCTGCTTGCCGCCGGCCGAGCCGGAGAACTCCTGGTTGTAGGCGAGCTCCCAGCTGTCGACGGTCTTCACGCCGTTGGCCTTGAGCTTCTTCCAGTAGTCCTGCCAGCCCTCGTCGCCGTACTTCGCGGCCGTGCCGAGGAGGAACCCGAGGCCCGGGGAGGACCGCTCGGGGTTCTCCACCACCAGCAGGTCCTTGTACGCCGGCTTCGCGAGGTCGTCGAAGGTGACCGGCGGCGCCAGCTTCTTGTCCGCGAAGTACTTCTTGTCGTAGTTGACGCAGATGTCGCCGGAGTCGATCGGGGTGACCCGGTGCTCCTTGTCGAGCTGGTACGCGGCCGGGACCCGGTCCAGGCCCTTCGCCTCGTACGGGACGAAGATGCCGTTGTCGAGGGCGCGGGACAGCAGCGTGTTGTCGACGCCGAAGAAGACGTCGCCCTGCGGGGAGCCCTTGGTCAGGATCTCCTTGTTGACGGCCTCGCCGGCGTCGCCGCTCTTCAGCACCTTGACGGTGAAGCCGGTCTGCTTGGTGAAGTCCGCCAGCACCTCCTTGGAGGCGTTGAAGGAGTCGTGGCTCACGAGGGTGACGGTCTTGGGCGCGGGCGCGTCGGTCTTGCCGGCCGCCCCCCGGACGTCGTCGGTGCCGCACGCGGCCAGGCTGGTGACGCCGAGCGCCGCGACGATCGCGGCGGCGGCGGCCTTCTTGATGCTCACTGAGATTCCTCCTGGGTGTGACCAGGAAGAGACGCGGCCCCGCCCACCCGAAGGTGGGCAGGGCGCAACAGCTTGAGTTACGACCGAACTTCCTACCCAGAATGACCTGGGCGAGGTTCAGAGGGTCTGCGGTCCTACGGTGACCGCACTCTCAGCGCTGTGGCGCTCCCCTGTCGGAATATGGAGATGTGTTCGAGCTCAGACTACAAGGTCAGCGCTCGGTGGCCGCGAGCTGTCCACAGGCGCCGTCGATCTCCTGACCGCGGGTGTCCCGCACGGTCACCGGCACGCCGTGGCGGGCGATCGCCTCGACGAAGGCCTTCTCGTCCTCCGGGCGGGACGCCGTCCACTTCGAACCGGGCGTCGGGTTCAGCGGGATCAGGTTGACGTGCACCCGCTTGCCCTTGAGCAGCCGGCCCAGCAGGTCGCCGCGCCAGGCCTGGTCGTTGATGTCCCGGATGAGGGCGTACTCGATGGAGATCCGGCGCCCGGACTTCTCCGCGTACTCCCAGGCCGCGTCGAGGACCTCCCGCACCTTCCAGCGCGTGTTGACCGGCACCAGGGTGTCGCGCAGCTCGTCGTCCGGGGCGTGCAGCGACACCGCGAGACGGCACTTGAAGCCCTCGTCGGCGAAGCGCAGCATCGCGGGCACGAGACCGACGGTGGAGACGGTGATGCCGCGCTGCGAGAGCCCGAGCCCGTCCGGCTCGGGGTCCGTCAGCCTACGGATCGCCCCGACCACGCGCTTGTAGTTGGCGAGCGGCTCGCCCATGCCCATGAACACGATGTTGGAGAGCCGCGCCGGTCCCCCGGGCACCTCCCCGTCCCGCAGGGCCCGCATGCCGTCCACGATCTGGTGCACGATCTCGGCGGTCGACAGGTTCCGGTCGAGCCCCGCCTGCCCGGTCGCGCAGAACGGACAGTTCATGCCGCAGCCGGCCTGCGAGGAGATGCACATGGTGACCCGGTCCGGGTAGCGCATGAGCACCGACTCCACGAGCGTGCCGTCGTGCAGCCGCCACAGGGTCTTGCGGGTGGTGTCGTCGTCGCACGAGATGTGCCGCACCACGGACATCAGGTCGGGCAGCAGCTCCCCGGCCAGCTTCTCCCGCGAGGCGGCCGGGATGTCGGTCCACTCGGCGGGGTCGTGCGCGTACCGCGCGAAGTAGTGCGTGGACAGCTGCTTGGCGCGGAAGGGCTTCTCGCCGATCGCGGCGACGGCCTCCTTCCGCTCGGCGGGCGAGAGGTCGGCCAGGTGCCGCGGCGGCTTCTTGGCTCCGCGGGGGGCGACGAAAGTGAGTTCTCCGGGCTTCGGCATGGTGCTACCAGTGTCGCAGACACGCGCCGGTGTCCCGGCGCGTGAAGGGCGCGGGGCCTCACGGCCCGGGACGGCCCGGCTGGGTCGTGGGAATGCGCGAGGTGAAGAAGAGCGCCACGACGGAGGCGGCGGCGAGGATCGCGAGAGCCGCGCGCAGGCCGTCGAGGCGGGCCTCGGCGTTCGCGTCGAGCGCCGCCGCGGACGCCTGCGGGCTGGCGCCGGCCTCGTTCAGGGCGGTGGTGAGCTGCTCGTCCGAGAGGAAGGGGACGCCGCTCGCGAGTTCCACGACGGCCTTCTCCTTCACTTCGGCGGGGACGTCCGGGTTCTGTTCGATGCCGGCCAGGAACGACGAGGTGAGCGCGCCGATCATGAGCGATCCGGCGAGGGCGGTGCCGATCGAGGCGCCGAGGTTGGTGACCGAGTTCTGGAGGCCGCCGACCTCCGCACTCTGCCGGTCCGGCACGGCGGACACGGTGACCGCGCCCAGCTGGGAGGCCAGCGCACCCATCCCGAAGCCGACGAGCAGCAGCGGCACGGTGACGATCTCCGCGCCGGCGTCGGCGTCGAGCGCGGCCATCAGCACGACCGCGCCCGCGAGCAGCGCGAACACCCCGATCCGCACCACCCGGCGCGGGGACGCGTCGGGGAAGAGCCGGGGGATCAGGAGTGCGGCGGCCAGCAGGGTCACGGACAGCGGCAGGATCCAGACGCCGGTCCTGAGCGCGGACAGCCCCAGCGCGACCGACAGATAGAGCGGGACGACGAAGAAGACACCCATCTGCACGAGGTACTGGAAGAAGAACATGGTCAGGCCGCCGGTCAGCTGCCGGTTGCGCAGCATGTCCGGGTGGACGAGCGGCTCCCGGTGGCGTGCGACGAGCCGGCCCTCCCAGCGCAGGAAGAGCCAGATGAGCAGGAGTCCCGCCAGCATCAGCCACACGACCAGCGACACCCCGAGCCAGGCGGGCGCGTCCGTCTTCGGTCGTACCCAGCCCCACTCGTCCGAGCGGAGCACGCCGTACACGAAGACCCCGAGTCCGGCCGCGCAGAGCAGGGCGCCCAGGTAGTCGACCCGCGGGCGTTCCTCGCTGACGGCGTCGGCGATACGCCGGGCGAACACGAGGATCACCAGTACCAGCAGCACCTCGCCGGCGAAGACCCAGCGCCAGGAGAAGTACGTCGTGGCGATGCCGCCGATGAGGGGCCCGAGCGCGATCGCGACGGCTCCGGCCGCCGCGACGACGCCGTACGCCATGGGGCGCCGCTCGGTGGGGAAGTTGCCGGCCACCAGGGCCACGATCGCGGGCATGATGAGCGCCGCCCCGACGCCTTCGAGGAACGACCAGCCGAACAGCAGCAGCGGAAGGTTCGGCGCGAGGGCGGTGGTCAGGGAGCCGGCGGCGTAGACGCAGCAGCCGATCATGAAGGCGCGCTTGCGGCCGATCAGGGTCCCGACCTTGCCCCCGGGGATCATGAGCATGGCCATCACCAGCGTGTACGCGGTGATGGCGCCCTGGATTCCGGTGATGGTGGTGTCCACGTCCTCGGCCACCGTCGCGATGGACACGTTCATGACGGAGCTGTCGAGCGCCATGAGGAACTGCCCCGCCGCGAGGGTCAGCAGGACCGAGAGGGTCCCTGCGGGCCTCTCGGCCCGGCGTGCCGTGGGTGGTGTCATGGTCGACATCCTTCCCGCGCGGGGGCGGCGTGCCGCCGATCGGGCTCCCGCTTCCCCCACATGGCGGACACCTGAACGCGGACGGGCCCGCTGCCACGAAGGCAGCGGGCCCGTCCACGGAAAACGAAGTCGAGCGGCTCAGCCGGTCCCGACGAACAACGCCATCAGCAGCCACACCACCGGCGCCGTCGGCAGCAGCGAGTCCAGGCGGTCCATGATGCCGCCGTGCCCCGGCAGCAGCGTGCCCATGTCCTTGATGCCCAGGTCGCGCTTGATCATGGACTCGCCGAGGTCGCCGAGCGTCGCGCTCGCCGCCACCGCCAGGCCGAGGATCAGACCCTGCCACCAGGCACCCTCGTCGATCATGAACTCCATGCACAGCGCGCCCGCCCCCATCGCGAACGTCACCGCGCCGACCAGACCCTCCCGGGTCTTGC
This sequence comes from Streptomyces sp. TLI_105, assembly GCF_900105415.1. Classification (GTDB taxonomy): domain Bacteria; phylum Actinomycetota; class Actinomycetes; order Streptomycetales; family Streptomycetaceae; genus Streptomyces. The sequence continues at coordinate 2,436,101 of NZ_FNSM01000001.1, forward strand.
CGGGGCTGATCCGCGGGGCCAGCTTGTGCTTGCCGAAGCGCCAGCCGACCGCGTACGCCCCGGTGTCGCTGACCACGGTCAGGATCAGGAAGGTCAGCACCCGCTGCGGCCCGTCGTCCGCGGTCAGCAGCAGCGCCACGAAGGTCGCCAGGAACGGCACGTAGAACGCGGCGAAGACCCCCGCCGTGACGTCCTTCAGATAGCCCTCGGGCGGCTCCGTCATCCGCCAGACGAGCACCGCGAGCGCCGTCAGGGCCATCGCCACCCAGGCGCCCTCGGGGCCCCGGACGTAGCCGGCGACGACCATCGCCGCGCCGCCGACCGCGAGCGGGACCAGCGGAGCCTTGATCGCCTTGCGCTCCTGGAGGCGGGAGGTGAGCTCCCACAGGCCGACGACCACGGCGACCGCGATCACTCCGACGAACGCCGGCTTCCAGATGAACAGCGACGCGATGATGACGGCACCGAGACCGACCCCGACCCCTATGGCCGCGCCCAGGTCGCGGCCCGCGCTCTTCTTCTGCCGTGGTGCCGGCGGCGGAGGCGGGGTGGGGCTGGACATGGGCTCCTGCGGGTGCTCGTGCGGCGTCTCGTCACGGAACAGGGGACCGCTCGGGTGAGCGGCCCCCCGGCCGTGACCGTCCTGGAATCCGCCGGCGGGAACGTCGGGCACGATGGGCATGGGCCGAGTCTGCGCGGCCTGATGCCTATCGTATGCGGGACCCGCCGGGGCAGGCCCCTGGTCGGGTCCCCCACGGCCGGAACCGGCCGGGGCCCCCCAGGAAGAGTCGTTCATCAGACCTCGAGCAGCTCGGCTTCCTTGTGCTTGAGCAGCTCGTCCACCTGCGCGACGTACTTCGCGGTGGTGTCGTCGAGCTCCTTCTCGGCGCGGCGGCCCTCGTCCTCGCCGACCTCGCCGTCCTTGACGAGCTTGTCGATGGTCTCCTTGGCCTTGCGGCGCACCGAGCGGATCGAGATCTTCGAGTCCTCGGCCTTGCCCTTGGCGACCTTGATGTACTCCCGGCGGCGCTCCTCGGTCAGCTCGGGGAACACCACCCGGATGATGTTGCCGTCGTTGCTCGGGTTGACCCCGAGGTCCGAGTCCCGGATCGCCTGCTCGATGTTGCGCAGGGCGCTCTTGTCGAACGGCGTCACCACGGCCATGCGCGGCTCCGGGACGGAGAAGGACGCCAGCTGGTTGATGGGGGTGATGGCACCGTAGTAGTCGGCCACGATCTTGTTGAACATCGCCGGGTGCGCACGGCCGGTGCGGATCGCGGCGAAGTCCTCCTTGGCGACCACGACGGCCTTCTCCATCTTCTCCTCGGCCTCGAGGAGGGTCTCTTCGATCACCACTTGCTCCTGCGTGTCGTCGCGTTGTGTCCTGCACGGTGTACGACCGGCAGGGCTCTGTCCATCCCCTTGCGGGGCGGTTCCCCGGTTCGGGTCAGGCCCGGGTGCCCTGGTCGCTCACGAGCGTGCCGATCTTCTCACCCTTCACCGCGCGAGCGATATTGCCCTCGGCGAGCAGTTCGAAGACGAGGATCGGGAGGTTGTTGTCCCGGCACAGGGTGATGGCGGTGGCGTCGGCGACCTTGAGGTCGCGGGAGAGCACCTCGCCGTACTCGAGGGCGTCGAACTTGACCGCGTCGGGGTTGCTCTTCGGGTCGGAGTCGTAGACGCCGTCCACGCCGTTCTTGCCCATGAGCAGGGCCTCGGCGTCGATCTCCAGGGCACGCTGGGCGGCGGTGGTGTCCGTGGAGAAGTACGGCATGCCCATGCCCGCACCGAAGATGACCACGCGGCCCTTCTCCAGGTGGCGCACGGCGCGCAGCGGGATGTACGGCTCGGCGACCTGGCCCATGGTGATGGCGGTCTGGACGCGGGAGTCGATGCCCTCCTTCTCCAGGAAGTCCTGGAGGGCGAGGCAGTTCATCACCGTGCCGAGCATGCCCATGTAGTCGGAGCGGGCCCGGTCCATGCCGCGCTGCTGGAGCTCGGCGCCGCGGAAGAAGTTGCCGCCGCCGATCACGATCGCGATCTCCGCGCCGTCGCGGACGACGGCCGCGATCTCACGCGCGATGGCGTGCACGACGTCGGGGTCGACGCCCAGGCCGGTACCGCCGGAGAAGGCTTCTCCGGACAGCTTCAGCATGTAGCGGCCGGCCTTCTTGCCGTTGTTGTCGTCGCCCTGTACGGCGCCCTGGTTCATGGAGATCTCCTCGTGCACATACGAAGGAGGCCATTGCCTTGGGTCCTCACGGTATCCCGTACGGCAATGGCCTCCTCGTCAGATCTGCGGTCGTCCTGCGCGTGCGCGGTCGACTGCTTCAGACCCTACCGGGGTCCGGTGTCCGTCGCGTTCGCGTACGGACTCAGATGCCGACCTTGATGCGGGTGAAGCGCTTCAGGGTGACACCGGCCTCGTCCAGGACCTTCTGGACGGACTTCTTGTTGTCAAGGGCGTACGGCTGGCCGAGCAGCGTGGCGTCCTTGAAGAAGCCGTTCACGCGACCCTCGACGATCTTGGCGATCGCGGCCTCGGGCTTGCCCTCGGCGCGGGTGGTCTCCTCGGCGATGCGACGCTCGGACTCGACGACCTCGGCCGGAATGTCTTCCTTGGTGAGGTACTTCGGCGCGAAGGCGGCGATGTGCTGGGCGACACCCTTGGCGACGTCGGCGTCGGCCTTGTCGAACTCGACGAGGACACCGATCTGCGGCGGGAGGTCCGGCATCGTGCGGTGCATGTACGCGTAGACGAAGCCGTCCGCGTACTGCGCGAAGCGGTCCAGGACGATCTTCTCGCCGAGGTTGGCGTTGGCCTCGTCGACGTACGCCTGCACGGTCTTGCCGGCCTCGATCTCGGAGGCGAGCAGGGCCTCCAGGTCGGCCGGGGCGGTGGCGGCGACGTGCTTGGCCAGCTCGTTGGCGACGGCCTGGAACTTGTCACCCTTGGCGACGAAGTCCGTCTCGCACTTCAGCTCGACGAGGACGCCGGAGGTGTTGTCGTCGGCGATGAGGGAGACCACGGCGCCGTTCTCGGCAGAGCGGCCCTCGCGCTTGGCGACGCCCTTCTGGCCCTTGATACGGAGCGCCTCGACGGCCTTGTCGACGTTGCCGTCGGCCTCGTCCAGGGCCTTCTTGCAGTCCATCATGCCGGCGCCGGTGAGCTCGCGGAGCTTCTTGACGTCAGCGGCGGTGTAGTTCGCCATGAGTCTGTTTCTCTCTCGAAGTCTGAAAGATCGGGCGGGTCCACGGGTGGACGGCGGGGGCTTCGTGGGCCCCCGCCGTCGTCACCCGAAGGTCCTCAGGGTCCTGAAGGGTCAGGCCTGCTCGGCGTCCGCGGCCGGAGCCTCGGCGGCGGCCTCGGCCGGGGCGGCCTCGGCAGCGGGGGCCTCGGCGGCGGGGGCCTCGGCGGCCTCGTCGGCCTTCTTCTCACCCTCGAGCAGGTCGCGCTCCCACTCGGCGAGGGGCTCGCCGGCGGCCTTCTCGCCCGGCTTCGAGTCGCCGGTCGCGGCGCCGGAGCGGGCGATGAGGCCCTCGGCGACGGCGTCGGCGATCACGCGGGTGAGCAGGGTGACGGAGCGGATCGCGTCGTCGTTGCCCGGGATCTTGTAGTCGACCTCGTCGGGGTCGCAGTTGGTGTCGAGGATCGCGACGACCGGGATGTGGAGCTTGCGCGCCTCACCGACGGCGATGTGCTCCTTCTTGGTGTCGACGATCCAGACGGCGCTCGGCACCTTCTGCATCTCGCGGATACCACCGAGGGTCTTCTCCAGCTTGGCCTTCTCGCGGGAGAGGACCAGGAGCTCCTTCTTGGTGAGACCCGAGGCGGCGACGTCCTCGAAGTCGATCTGCTCGAGCTCCTTGAGGCGCTGCAGACGCTTGTAGACGGTGGAGAAGTTGGTGAGCATGCCACCGAGCCAACGCTGGTTGACGTACGGCATGCCGACACGCGTCGCCTGCTCGGCGATGGCCTCCTGGGCCTGCTTCTTCGTACCGACGAACATGATGGAGCCGCCGTGCGCGACGGTCTCCTTGACGAACTCGTAGGCGCGGTCGATGTACGACAGCGACTGGAGCAGGTCGATGATGTAGATGCCGTTGCGCTCGGTGAAGATGAAGCGCTTCATCTTCGGGTTCCAGCGACGGGTCTGGTGACCGAAGTGGACGCCGCTCTCCAGCAGCTCCCGCATCGTGACGACGGCCATGGCCGTATCTCCTTGAGTTTCTCGGTTGTGTTCCTGACGCCCCGGCGCGCCGTGCCACGAAGGACCGAAAGGCGCTGCCACCCGCCTCGAGGACAGGTGGCGGGGCGTGCGAAGTCGACCCGGTGACCCGAGTCGCCATAGGAAGTGTACGGGACCCCGGGAGCACTGGGTGACGGCGCTGTCCACAACGGGCGAACCATCCACAGATACCGGCCGTGCCTCTCGGGCCCCGGACGGCGGGGGGAGCCTTCCCCCATGCGTCTGACGACCCTGTTCCTCGCCCTGGCCCTCCTGTGGCCGGTGGGCCCGCCCCCGCCGGAGATCCTCCGCGGCTGGCAGCCCCCGGCCGGCCCGTACGCCGCCGGTCACCGCGGTGTCGACCTCGCCGCGCCCCCGGGCGCCCCGGTGCTCGCCCCGGCCGCGGGCACGGTCACCTTCGCGGGCCCGGTGGGCGGCCGCGGCGTCGTCACCCTCACCCTCCCGGGCACGGGCGCTCCCCCGCTGCGCACGACCTTCAGCCCGGTGGCCCCGCTGGTGCCGCCCGGGACCCGGGTGTCACCGGGCACACCCATCGCCCGGGTCGCGGAGAGCACCCACTGCCCCGAGTCCTGCCTCCACTGGGGCCTCCTCAGGGGCGAGGAGTACCTGAACCCCCTCCTCCTGACGAGAAGGGCCCCGTCGCGTCTGCTCCCGCTCGGCGACGGCCGGGGGATGCCCTGCCGATCGGCCAGGGGATGCCTTGTCGATCAGGCCTGGGGGCCGGCGACGCCGTGGAGGGCCATCGTGACCGCCGCCTCGGCGATGTCCGTGGGGTCTTCGGCCGCGCCGAGCTCGATGCGGCGGACGGCGGCGTCGACGACGCCCTGGAGGAGCATGGCGCCCAGGCGGGGCTGGGGCTGGCCCAGGGCGGCGAGGGCTTCGACGATCATGGCGACGAGTCCGCCGTGGGCCGCGCGGATCCTCTCGCGGGCACCGTCCTCCAGTTCGCTCGCCGAGATGGCGACGACCGCCCGGTGGCGCCGGTCCCCGACGAGGTCGAGCTGGGTGCGGACGTACGCCTCGACCTTGCCGCGCGGCGTCTCGGCGCCGGCCATGGCGGCCTCGACCTCGGCGGCCCAGACCGGGAAGTCGACGGCGCAGAGCTCCTCGACGACGGCGGCGCGGGACCGGAAGTACTCGTAGACCGACGAGCGGGCCAGGCCCGTGCGCTCGGCGAGGGCGGGGAAGGTCAGTGCCTCCGTACCCCCCTCGGACAGCAGGGAACGCGCGGCGTCCAGGAGGGCGCCGCGCTGCATCGTCCGGTGCTCGGCCACCGAGGCCGCTCGAATCCTGGGCACGGCTCCACTGTACGACCGGCCCGCAAGGTCAGCGGCCGACGTCGGCCAGCTTGGCGCGGAGCTGCAGGACGGACTTGGTGTGGATCTGGCTGACGCGGCTCTCGGTGACGCCGAGGACGTGGCCGATCTCGGCGAGGGTCAGGCCCTCGTAGTAGTAGAGCGTGACGACGGTCTTCTCCCGTTCGGGGAGCGTGTTGATGGCGCGGGCGAGCAGTCGGCGCAGCTCGCGGTCCTCGGCGACCTCGACGGGGTTGTCGGCGGCGGTGTCCTCGAGGGTGTCCATGAGGGAGAGGCGGTCGCCGCCCTCGCCTCCGACGTGCAGCAGCTCTTCCAGGGCGACCACGTTCGCCAGGGACAACTGGCTGAAGACGGCGTGCAGTTCCTCCAGAGTGATCTCCATCTCCGCGGCGACCTCGCTCTCGGAGGGGGTGCGCCGGAGCTGGGCCTCGAGGGTGGCGTAGGCGCGCTCGACGTTGCGGGCCTTCTGGCGGACGGAGCGCGGGATCCAGTCCAGGGCACGGAGTTCGTCGATCATGGCGCCGCGGATGCGGGTGATGGCGTACGTCTCGAACTTGATCGCGCGCTCGACGTCGAACTTCTCGATGGCGTCGATGAGGCCGAAGACCCCGGAGGAGACGAAGTCGGCCTGCTCCACGTTGGACGGCAGCCCCACGCTGACCCGTCCGGCGACGTATTTGACGAGCGGCGAGTAGTGCAGGATCAGCTGCTCCCGCAGCCGCTCGTCGCCGGTGTCCTTGTACGAGCGCCACAGCTCGTCGAGTGAGGTCGGTGCGGGCGGTCGCACGGTGCCCCGGGCTGCTGGGGGCACCGCAGCGCGGTCAGACCCGGAGGTGTGCTGGGGCATGCGTTGCCTTGAGCCGTTCTGCTGTCGGGTGTGTCGGTGCGGGTGTCCTGGAGGGAATCCTGGTGAGCGTAGCGTGAGTGGACTGTCGCGGTGCGCGAACATCGGCGGATCGCGCCGCTCCGGGTGGACGCCGTCGGCCACATCTTCGAACCGGGGCCGTGGCGCGTTTCGACCCCCCGGACGCGGCCGAGAGAACTCGGTTGTTCATCTCCAGCACCCTTTCACCCGAATGCTCCAGGTCAAGGACCGCCTCGCCGCGCGTTCGACGCTTCTGTCGCGGTGTTCGTCAACCGCCATCCCTCCCCGTGCCGCTCGACGAAGCCGAGCGAGTGGAGTTCGTACAGCTTGGCGAGGGTGTCGTCGGGGGTGGTTCCGGCGCGGCGGGCGATGACGGTGGTGGGCGTGGGGCCGCGGGCGGGGACCGCTTCGAGGACGTGCGCGGTGGCGGGGGCGAGGAGGTCGCGGGGCAGGACGGGGCCCCGGCGGGCGGGGGCGAGCTGGCCGATGTCGCCGACGAGTTCGACGATCTCGTCGGCGTCGGTGACGAGGGTGGCGTCGCCGCGCAGGAGTTCGTGGACGCCGGCGGAGAGTGCGCTGGTGACGGGGCCGGGGACGCCCATGGTGTGGCGACCGAGGCGCCCGGCGGCGCGGGCGGTGACGAGGGAGCCGCTGCGGTGCTGGGCCTCGACGACGACCGTTCCCCGGGTGAGGGCGGCGATGACGCGGTTGCGGAGGATGAAGCGGCTGGGTGTGGGATGGCTGTCGGGCGGCAACTCGCCGACGACGAGGCCTTGTTCCGCGATGCGCCGGATGAGCCGGTCGTGGCCGCGGGGGTAGGGGGTGTCGACGCCGCAGGCGAGGACGGCGACGGTGGCGCCGCCGGCGGCGAGGGCGCCCCGGTGGGCGGCGCCGTCGATGCCGTAGGCGGCTCCGGAGACGATGACCCAGCCCTGTCGGCTGAGGTCGGCGGCGAGGTCGGCGGCGGTGTGGGCGCCGTACGGGGTGCAGGCGCGGGCGCCGACGAGGGCGACGGAGCGCAGCGCCCAGGTGCGCAGGTCGGCCGGGCCGCGGACCCAGAGGCCGATGGGGCGGGCGTCTCCGAGGTCGTCGAGTTGACGTGGCCATTCGGGGTCGCCGGGGACGAGGAAGCGGCCGTCGAGGCCGTGGACGGTGTCGAGGTCGTGGCCGGGGCGGGCGGCGGTGGCGCGTTGACGCCAGGAGGCGACGCGCTTGGCTCCGGTGCCGGGGAAGGGGGAGGTGTCGTCCCCGGCGTGGAGCAGGCGGTCGAGGAAGCCGGTGGCGCCGTACCGGCGGAGCCACCGGCCGGCGTGTTCGTCGCCGGGTTCGACGGCGCGGCTGAGGGTGGCACGGGCCAGGTGCTCTTCGGTGGGGGCGGTCGGGGCGGTGGGAGCGGTCAGGGCGGTGGGGGCCGTGCGGATGCTCGGAGCCGTGGGAACGCTCGGGGCCGTGCGGGTGGGGTCGGTGGTCATGCGGGCTCCCCCGCTCCGACGGGCACGCCGCGGGCGACGCCTGTGCGCAGTTCGAGGGCGAGGGCGACGTCCTGGCCGTCGGGACGGTCGTGTCCGGCGAGGTCGGCGACGGTCCAGGCGACGCGGAGGACCCGGTCGAGGCCGCGGGCGGTGAGCAGTCCGCGTTCGACGTCGCGCTCGGCGGTGGCGAGGGCCCCGGGTGCGGCGAGGTAGCGGGTGCGGAGCTCGTGCCCGGGAATCTCGCTGTTCACCCTCCAGGGGGTGCCGGCGAGGCGGGCGGCGGACCTGGTCCGGGCTTCGTGGACCCGGGCGGCGACGACGGCGGTGGTCTCGCCCCGGCCGCCCTGTCCGAGCAGGTCGGCGCGGGTGACGGGTTCGACTTCCACCCGGAGGTCGACGCGGTCGAGCAGGGGCCCGGAGAGCCGTGCCTGGTAGCGGCGGACGAGGGAGGCGGGGCATTCGCATCCGGCGCCGTACAGCGTGTGCCGGCCGCAGGGGCAGGGGTTGGCGGCGAGGGCGAGGAGGAAACGGGCGGGGAGGCGGACGACGCCGGCGGCGCGGGCGATGACGACGTGTCCGGATTCGAGGGGCTGGCGGAGCGCGTCGAGGGCCTTGCCGGAGAACTCCGGGGCTTCGTCCAGGAACAGCACGCCGCGATGGGCCAGGGACACGGCGCCGGGCCTGGGGAGACCGTTCCCGCCGCCGACGAGGGACTGCATGGTGGCGGAGTGGTGGGGCGCGCAGTAGGGGGCGCGGCGGACGAGGGGTTCGCCGGGCGGGAGGATGCCGGCGACGGAGTGGACGGCGGTGACTTCCAGGGATTCCTGTCGGGTGAGGGGCGGCAGGATGCCGGGGAGGCGCTCGGCCAGCATGGTCTTTCCCGCGCCCGGCGGGCCGGAGAGGAGCAGGTGGTGGCCGCCCGCCGCGGCGACCTCCAGGGCGAGGCGGGCCCGGTGCTGACCGGCGACGTCGGTGAGGTCGGGTCCTTCGGTGGGCGCGGCGGCGAGTCCGGTGCCGATGCCGGCGCCGGGGACGAGGAGTCCGGCGAGCATGGCGTCGGGCCGGCCTTCCTCGCCGGCTTCCTCGTCGGGGACGGGTTCGTCGGTGAGGACGGCGATCAGCTGGCGGAGGGTGCGGACGCCGAGGACGGAGACGCCGGGGACGAGCGAGGCCTCGCCGGCGGTCTGTTCGGGGACGACGACCTGGCTGTATCCGGCTTCGGCGGCGGCGAGGACGGCGGGCAGGATGCCCCGGACGGGCCGGACGCGTCCGTCGAGGCCGAGTTCGCCGATGAGGACGAGGTCGGCGATGGTCCGGGGGTCGATCCGCTCGGCGGCACCGAGGACGGCTGCGGCGACGGCCAAGTCGAATCCGCTGCCGCCCTTGGGGACGGAGGCCGGGCTGAGGCCGACGGTCAGCTTCTTCTGGGGCCATTCGGCGCCGGAGTTGACGACGGCGGCGCGGACCCGGTCGCGGCTCTCGCTGAGGCTCTTGTCGGGGAGGCCGACGAGGGTGAAGGCGGCGACGCCGGGTTCGAGGTCGGCCTGGACCTCGACGACGACGCCTTCGACGCCGACGAGGGCGACGGAGCAGGTGCGGGCGAATCCCATCAGGCCACCCCCTGGGCGTGGGTGAGGACGGGGGCGCCCTTGCGCGGCAGGACGATGCCGACGAGGTCGATGCGGACGCCGCCGGCGGGGGCCGGGATGTCGTTGCGGTCGAGCCAGCAGGCGGCGAGGCGGCGGAGCCGCTCGGCCTTGTCGGCTGTGACGGCGGCCATCGGGTGCTCGTAGGGGCCGTCGCGCCGGGTCTTGACCTCGCAGATGACGAGGGTGTCGCCGTCGCGGGCGACGATGTCGATCTCGCCGGTCCGGCCGCAGCGCCAGTTGCGGGCGAGGATGTGCATGCCGGTCGCGGTGAGCCGGCGGGTCGCCAGCTCCTCCCCGTACCGTCCGAGGGCTTGGGTCTTGTTCATGCGGTACCACCTCCGTCACCGACTGTGACGGAGGGCGGCGGACCGCGTGCGGCGCTGTGGACGGGCCGGGGGCTGTGGAGAACCGGTTCACCCCTGAGGGTGGTTTCGGCCGGTGAGGCGCGGGTGCGGCCTCAGCTGCCGGGGAGTTCGAGGTCGCTCTTGTTGAGCTCCTCGATGTTCACGTCCTTGAAGGTCAGGACACGGACCTGCTTGACGAACCTGGCGGGCCTGTACATGTCCCAGACCCAGGCGTCGGCCATGCTGACCTCGAAGAACACCTCGCCCTGCACCGAGTGCACCTGCATCTCGTAGTCATTGGTGAGGTAGAAACGTCGCTCGGTCTCGATCACGTATTTGAACAGTCCGACGACGTCGCGGTACTCCCGGTAGAGCTTCAGCTCCATCTCGGTCTCGTACTTCTCGAGGTCCTCGGCGCTCATGGCATGTTCCCCTTCAGCCGTGCGTCCCCCTATTGTGCGCCAGTCGTACGCGCCCCTAAACGATTTCCGGGGCGAGAACCACCGGCGCACCCGGAGGTCCCTCGTCGAGCAGCGTGCGCAGCAGCTCGGCGAGTCTGGTCGGGTACACCGTCTCACGGGCCGCCGACAGTTCGGCGGAGGTCCACCATCTCAGCCCCGCGAGACTCCGGGTCTCCAGTTCCGTGAGGGCCTGCGGCCGGGGGGCGGCCCCCGTCCCGCGGACGCGGGCCAGGTAGTACCACTCGTCCTGGTCCCAGCGGCGCCCGTCGAAGGGGAAGGAGCAGTACCGCTTCCAGAGCACGGGGCCGAGGTCGACCTCGGTGATGCCGGTCTCCTCCGCGAGTTCGCGCAGCGCCGCCTCCTCCCGGGTCTCGTCGCCCTCCACGCCGCCGCCGGGGGTGAACCACCAGGCGTCGTCCGGGTCGTCGGGCTCGTGGCCGTGCAGGAGCAGGATGCGGTCGTCCGGGTCGAGCAGGACGACGCGCGCGACCCGCCGCCGTCCGGAGCCCGCTTCCGGTACGGGTTCCGGGCCCGCCGAAGGCCCCGGCCCCGAAGCCTCCGCGTCCGTCATGCCCCCACCTTCTCGCGTGCGCCCGGCCGCGTCCCGTCGGACCGGCGGGTCAGGCGGCGCGCCACCGGCCCGTACGCCGCCCCCACGAGGATCAGGGCGGTGCCGGCCGTGACGGCCGTGAGGAGCGCCTTGAAGGGGCCCGGCCGCGAGATGCCGCCCGGGAGGCCGGCGAAGCCCGTGGGCGGCTCCAGGAGCCCCTTGGCGGGCCAGACGACGGCGTCGACCCTGCCGACGACCGTGGAGCGGGGCACGGAGCCCTGGCCGGCCTCCTCCATGTGCGTACGGGAGTCCAGCGAGACGTGCCGGTCGTCGCCGAGCAGGAAGAGGTTGCCCGGGGGGACCTTCACGGAGAAATCCTGGCCCGAGGCGACCGTGCGGCCGCCGGGTCCTGGCCGCAGGTACGGCTCGTCGACGGGCTCGCCGTTCACGGTGAGCCGCCCGTCCCGGTCGCAGCAGGCGACGGTGTCGCCGCCGACGGCGGCGACCCGCTTGACCATGGGCGAGGAGCCCCAGAGGGGGTCGGTGAAGACGACGACGTCACCGCGCCGCACCTCGTCGCCGTCGATCCGCTGGGCGAGGATCTTGGACCCGACGTCGAGGGTCGGGGTCATGGAGTCGGTGGGGACGGTGTACGGCTGGTAGAGCACGGCTCCCCAGACGAACCCGCCGAGGAACAGCACACAGCCGACGGCCACGGCCAGCCCCGACAGCACGCTGCCGAGGCGGCCGTGGCCGCCCTTGGTCCGTATGGTTCCGCTCATGTGCGCACCCCGTAGGTCTGTCGGCGGACCGCAGGTCTGTCGACGGTCCGGGACGGCACCCTACCCGCGGGTCGCTACTCGGCGGTATGCCGTGCGGCCTGCTTCTTCCGGCGCCACAGCACCAGCGGGAGCGCCCCGGCGAGACCGGCCGCTCCGGCGGGGGCGGCGGCCATGGCCTTGTTGAGCGCGGGCTGGTCGAAGACGTCGGGCACGGGGAGCGTGGCCCAGCGGGTGACCGGCCAGGCGATCACGACGGCGCGGCCCACGACCTCGTCGTTCGAGACGGTGCCGCCGCCGGGGAGCTGCTGGTGGAAGCGGGAGTCCAGGGAGTTCTGCCGGTTGTCGCCCATGACCCAGATCCGGTCCTTGGGGACCTTGATCGGGCCGAAGGAGTCCTGGCAGGGCACCGCGCCGGGGGCGAGGTACGCGCTCTCGTCCAGCGCCACGCCGTTGAGGACGACCTTGCCGCCCTCCTTGCAGGAGACGGTGTCGCCGCCGACCGCGATGACGCGCTTGATGAGGTCCTTCTCCTCGGCGGAGGGCATGAGGCCGATGAAGCTGAGGAACTTCTGCACGATGTTCGGCTTGGGCGTCTCCTGGTTTTCCAGCCAGCCGCCCGGGTCGTGGAAGACGACGACCTCGCCGCGCTCGGGCTCGGAGCCGAACCAGGGGGTCAGCTTGTCGACGAGCACCCGGTCGCCCTTCTGGAGGGTGTTCATCATCGATTCCGAGGGGATCGAGAACGCCTGCACCAGGAAGGTCTTGATCAGCAGGGCGAGCACCAGGGCGATGCCGACGAGGAGGGGCAGCTCCTTCCAGAAGGAACGCTGCTTCTTCGGGGGCCGGCCCGGCCCCCGGACCGCTTCGTCGTCGCCCTCGCCCGGCGCACCGCCACCCGGCGGCTGCGCCTGCTCGTCACCCGTCACGTCGCCACCCGCCGTGTCATCGCCGAAGGCCCCGTCGGCCCTCTCCTCGGGCCCATCGTGTCCGGATCGTGCGCCGACGGCCAAATCCCCCACATCCACTCCTCAGTCCGTGCGAACGCCGGTCCCGGGTCAGGGACAGGCCCACCACTCCCATAACGAGCAGAAGTTCCGCAGGGGTCGGGAGCCCGGGCAATCCGTTCAGATTGCGCGGGGACACACTATGCGACGGACCTGACGCGGTCCCGGCACCGGCTCCACCGTCCGGCACGGCGGAGAAGGTCTCCCGCTGCTCCAGCGTGCGCCAGTGTCCGAAGGGCCAGGCGATCACCACGGCACGCCCGAGGATCTGCTCCTCGGAGACGGTGCCGTGGTCCTTCTCGTCGAGGTGGAAGCGGGAGTCGGCCGAGTCGGACCGGTGGTCGCCCATGACGAAGACGCGGCCCTGCGGGACCTTCACCTCGAAGGGGATCTTCGACGGCGGGTTCCCGGGATGCAGGTACGGCTCGTCGAGCGGCACGCCGTTGACGCTGATCCGTCCGTCCGCGCCGCAGCAGCGGACGGTGTCGCCGCCGACGGCGACGACCCGTTTGATGAGGTCCCGGTCGTCGGCCGAGGGCAGCAGGCCGATGAAGGTCAGGGCCTGCTTGGCCTGCTTGACGCCGATCGGGTCGTCGGCGGCCGGCGCGGCCTCCTGCTGGAGCCAGTTGCCGGGGTCCTTGAAGACGACGACGTCGCCGCGCTCGGGATGCGAGCCGAACCAGGGCGTGAGCTTGTCGACGAGGACCCGGTCGTCGATCCGGATCGTCTGCTCCATGGAGCCGGAGGGGATGACGAACGCCTGGACCAGGAAGGTCTTGAGGACGAGCGCGATGAGCACGGCCACCGTGATCAGGACGGGGATCTCCCGGATCGCGGAGCGCTGCCGGCGCCGCTTGACCTTGCGGGCGAGCCTGCGGCGCTCGGCCCGTCCGGGCAGGGCCGCGCCCTGTCCGGCGGCGGGCCCGCCGGGCGGACGGCCCCGGCTACCCATGGGCTCCCGCTCCGTGTCCGTCGGCCGACGGGGCCGGTACGGCGGCGAAGGCGTCGGTGCCGGGCACGGTGGACCAGCGGCCGAAGGGCCAGGCGATCCAGTCGGCGCGGCCGACGACCTTGTCGACGGGGACCATGCCGCCGCCGGCGCTGCCGAGGTGGTCGCGGGAGTCGCTGGACTGGCTGCGGTGGTCGCCCATCACCCAGAGCCTGTCCGGCGGGACGACGATGTCGAAGGGCACGCTGGAGGGACGGTCGCCGAGCATCACGTACCGCTCCTCGACGGGGGTGCCGTTGACGGTGAGCCGGCCGTCCTTGTCGCAGCAGACGACCCGGTCGCCGCCGGTGCCGACGACCCGCTTCACGAAGTCGGTCTCGTCGGGCTCGGCGAGGCCGAGGGCGGCCGCCCCGTCGTGCAGGAGTCCGGTGACCGGATTGCCCCGGGGCTGCTCCTCCACGAAGGAGCCGGTGCCGTCGAAGACGACGACGTCACCCCGGGCCGGCTCGTTGCCGAAACGGTACGCCAGCTTGTTCACGAGGATCCGGTCGCCGACCTGGAGCGTCGGCTCCATGGAGCCGCTGGGAATCAGGAACGGCTGGATGACGAAGTGGCTCAGGAGCAGCAGGAAGGCCACGCAGGCGCCGCCCACGAGGGCGGTGCGCCGCCAGGAGGGGGTGCGCCCGGAGTCGTCGGGAACGCGCGCGGAGCGCGACCCCTCCTCCGTGTCGGAAGAGGGATCGCGCTCCGTGTGCTGTGCTTCGGTGTCCATCGCTGGCAGAGCCTATCCGGCCCGTCTGTGCGAGGAATCGGAAGCGTGGGGCGTGCCGGGAGCCGGGGCTCAGCGGTCGCGCTTCTCCTTGATCTTGGCAGCCTTGCCGCGCAGCTCACGCAGGTAGTAGAGCTTGGCGCGACGGACGTCACCGCGGGTCACGAGCTCGATCTTCTCGAAGATCGGGCTGTTCACCGGGAAGGTGCGCTCGACGCCGACGGAGAACGAGACCTTGCGGACCGTGAAGGTCTCGCTGACGCCCGAACCCTGGCGGCGGATGACGACGCCCTTGAACTGCTGGATACGGGAGCGGTTGCCCTCGATGACGCGCACGTGGACGTTCACGGTGTCGCCGGGGCGGAAGGCGGGGAGGTCGGAGCGGAGCGCGCCCGCGTTGACCTGGTCGAGCAGGGAGGCCATGGAGGTCTCTTTCCTCGCTGATGCCACAGGTCATCAGCGGTACGTTCGAATGATTGGGGGCGTCGTACGTCTCCGGCGGCGTCGTTCCCCCTGTGGCAGGGGCGCACGCCGGACGGACGACAGCGGCCTATTCTTCCACGCCCTCGACCTTGCGCCAAAATCGGCCGCCGGGCTCGGGCGCCCACCCCATCATCGAGAGGACCTCGCGGTCCTTCTTGTCGAAGGCGGCGGGGTCGCAGCGTTCGATGAGGTCGGGCCGGTTGGCCGCGGTGCGCCGGAAGGCCTCGTCGCGCCGCCAGCGGGCGATCTTGCCGTGGTGCCCGCTGAGGAGGACGTCGGGGATGGCCCGGCCGCGCCACTCGGGGGGCTTGGTGTAGACGGGGCCCTCCAGGAGGTTGGCCATGGCGCCGGGGGCGAAGGAGTCGTCCCGGTGGGACTCGGCGTTGCCGAGGACGCCGGGCAGCAGGCGCGCGACGGCCTCGGTGACGACGAGGACGGCCGCCTCGCCGCCGGCGAGGACGTAGTCGCCGATGGAGACCTCGTAGACCGGCATCCGGGTCGCGTACTCGTCCATGACCCGGCGGTCGATGCCCTCGTAGCGGGCCGGCGTGAAGATCAGCCAGGGCCGCTCGGAGAGCTCGACGGCGAGTTCCTGGGTGAAGGGGCGGCCGCTGGGGGTCGGGACGACGAGGACCGGGCCGTGCGCCCCGGCCTCGTAGCCGTCGGCGAGCGTCTGGTCGAGCGCGTCGCCCCAGGGCTCGGTCTTCATGACCATGCCGGGGCCGCCGCCGTAGGGGGTGTCGTCGACCGTGTTGTGCCGGTCGTAGGTCCAGTCCCGCAGGTGGTGCACATGGACGTCGAGCTGCCCACGCGCGCGTGCCTTGCCGACGAGGGAGACGTTCAGCGGTTCGAGGTACTCGGGGAAGATCGTGACGACGTCGAGCCTCATGCCTGCTCCTCGGCGGCCTCGTCGCCGTCGTCGCGGGAGGAGACGATCTCGGCGCGGTCGTCGATCAGGCCGGGCGGCGGGTCGATCACGGCCCGCTGCTCCTCCAGGTCGATCTCGGTGACGATCTCCTCGACGAAGGGGATCATCAGCTCGGTGCCGTCGGGGCGCTCGACGATGAAGAGGTCCTGGGACGGCAGGTGGGAGATCTCGGTGATGCGGCCGATCTCGGTGCCGTCGGCGAGGACGACGTCGAGGTCGATCAGCTGGTGGTCGTAGTACTCGTCCTCCTCCTCGGGCATCTCCGTGGGGTCGACCTCGGCGATGAGGAGGATGTTGCGCAGGGCCTCGGCGGCGGTGCGGTCGCGGACGCCCTCGAAGCGCAGCAACAGTCGGCCGCTGTGGACGCGGCCGGTCTCGATGGTCAGCGGCCCGGCGGAGGCCGGGTCGGTGAGGAGTACGGCACCGGGGCCGAGCCTGAGCTCGGGCTCGTCCGTCCGCACCTCGACGGTGACCTCGCCCTTGATGCCGTGGGCGCGGCCGATCCGCGCGACTACCAACTGCACTGCTCCACACTCTCCTGTCACACAGCTCGTACGTACGACAACGGGCCGGGGTGGGCTCTTCAGCCCTCCCCGGCCCGTGCCGGCACAACTAAGGTGATGCTGCCGACCTGCTCAGCGGACCTGGTCCACGTCGACGAGGTCGACGCGGATCCCCCGGCCGCCGATGGCGCCCACGACGGTGCGCAGCGCACGCGCGGTGCGGCCGTTGCGGCCGATCACCTTGCCGAGGTCGTCGGGGTGGACCCGGACCTCCAGCACGCGGCCCCGGCGCAGGTTGCGCGAGGCGACCTGCACCTCGTCGGGGTTGTCGACGATGCCCTTCACGAGGTGCTCGAGAGCCTCCTCGAGCATGATCAGGCCTCGGTCGACTCGGTGGACGCGGCCTCGGCCTCGTCAGCCTTCTTGTCGGCCTTCTTGGCCTTCGGGGTGATGGCCTCACCCTTGTCGTCGCCGCTCTCGAGGGTCTTCGCGAACTCGTCGAACGAGGCGCGCTTCGCCTCCTTCGTGGCGGGGACGAGCAGAGCCTTCTCGGGGGCCGGCAGACCCTTGTGCTTCTGCCAGTCGCCGGTGAGCTTCAGGATGGCGAGAACCGGCTCGGTCGGCTGGGCGCCGACGGACAGCCAGTACTGCGCACGCTCGGAGTCGACCTCGATACGCGACGGGTTGTACGTCGGGTGGTAGAGGCCGATCTCCTCGATCGCGCGACCGTCACGACGGGTGCGCGAGTCGGCGACGACGATGCGGTAGTGCGGCTGGCGGATCTTACCGAGGCGCTTGAGCTTGATCTTGACTGCCACTGGAGTGGTGTCTCCTGGTCTTGACGTGGTTGGGCACTTGAGATGCCACGTGGGGTTGCGGTACTCGGATGCCCGATGGACGCGTCAGCCGGAGGAGAGAGGGGTCCTGTGCGACTGTCGAGTACAGCTAGCCATTGTGCCACACGCCGCCGACTCAGTTGGCGGCGCCCACTGTCTCGGGGATGCGGAAGGGCTTGCCGCAGCCGCCGCAGACGATCGGGGCCTGGGCCAGCACCGACGGCACCACGCGCACGTTCCGTCCGCAGTCGCAGACGGCCTTGACGCGCACGCCGCCGCCCGAGGAGCCGTGCCGGGCGGCCGGTCCGCGGAAGGAGCGCTTGGTGTCGGCGGCCGTGGCGACCGTGTGCGCCTTGAGGGCGCGCTGGAGCCGCTCGATGGTGGGCCGGTAACGGCGCCTGGCCTCGGGGTTGAGCGTGACCAGGGAGAAGCCGCTGCTGGCGTGCGGCTCCTCGGGATGGTCGAGGCCCATCTCCTCGGCGATCGCGAGGAATCTGCGGTTGTGATAGCGGCCGGCGCGGGAGGTGTCGCGGACACCTCGGGCGGCGGCGATGCCGTGGACTGCCTCGTGGAGCAGTCTTTCGAAGGAGAGTTCGGCGCCGCAGGCGGACGAGGACTCTCCGATCAGGGACTCGGGCGCGGCAAGATCGGGCAGCTCGGGGTGGTGCCGCTGAATGTCGGCCCACGCCTGTGCCAGCTCTGCGGCGAGAACAGGTGGTGTCGTGCTCACGTCGCGTACAACGAGCCGAAGTGCCCCCGGGTTCCATTCCGGGGCATCCCAAATATTTTGCACGTACCCGTCAGTTTCCCTTGATGTGTCCCGACGCGGGGCCAGTGCCCCGATCTGCGGAGGAGTCACGCAGGGAACGTCAAGCCGGTGCGTAGTAGCGCATACGCCCCGCGCGTGGCCGCGGTCCGCGCGCCCCCTGAAGGGCCGGAGCGGCCCGGGGAAACCGTGGCGAGCACACTACCGGCTCCCCACGCAAGGCGGCGCACCGCCCTCCCCCGGGTGAATGGTCCGGCGCGACCACTGGACGCGGCCCGGGATGCGCAGTTCCCTGGCTACGGGGGGCTGTCGTCCGAGTACGGATTGGGGCGCTTTTCCATGACACCTACGCTCGTCCCGCACCACCCCGCGCGCGACTGGGCCGAGATCCAGGAACGGATGCTGGTCCCGCTCTACGAGGCGGTGTACGACCGCCTGGACGTGGGCGCGGGTTCCCGGCTGCTCGGCCTGGGCTGCGGCTCCGGCCTGGCCCTCCTGATGGCCGCGGCGCGGGGAGCGCGGGTCGCCGGCGTGGACCGGGACCACGCGCGCGTGGAGCTGGCGAGGGAGCGGCTGCCGGAGGACGTCACGGTCACGGAGGAACCCCCGGAGGACCTGCCGTACGACGTGATCACGGCCTTCCACGTGAGGGACGGGATCCTCCCCGAGCTCCGGGCGCTCACCCGTACGGCCCAATCGGGCACCGCCGTCGTCCTCGCCGACTGGGGGCCGCCGGAGCGGTGCGCCACGGAGCCGGTGCTGCGGGTCGCGGCCAGGCTCGCGGACCGCGGGCCCGTGCCGGGGATCGACCTGGACGCGCTGGTCGCCGGGGCGGGGCTGCGGCCGGCCGGCTCGGGCCGGGTGGCCTGCCCCTTCGGATACGCGGACGGGGCCAGCGCGGTGCGCGGGCTGCTGTCGACGGGCGTCTTCGACGAGGCCGTCCGTGCGACGGAACCCTCGCAGGTGGAGAAGGAGATCGAGGAGGCACTCGCCCCGTACGTCCGCCCGGACGGGACGGTGTGGATGCCGAATGTCTTCCGGTACGTGGTCGCCAGGGTGCCGTAGTCCATCAGGTCTGGATCCGGGATGTCGGATCCAGGATGTCGGATCCAGGATGTCGGATCCAGGATCCGGGGATGTCGGATCCAGGATCCGGCCCGCCCCCCTCAGACCGACTCCTCCCCCGCCCTCCGACGCGCGATGCCCGCCGCGCGATAGGCCGCGTCCTCCTCCAGGGTCTCGTTGGCCAGGAGCGCCTCGGCCAGGGCGTCCAGTCGGTCGCGGTGCTCGCGGAGCTGTCGTACGGCGCTCTCGTAGCACTCGTCGACGATGCGGCGCATCTCCTCGTCGACGGTGTCGAGGGTGGCGGGGGCGGCGGAGAGCCCGTACGCCTGCTGGGCGTCGCTCGGGATGGCGGTGAGGCGGCCGACGCGTTCGCTCATGCCCCAGCGGCCCGCCATGCCCCGGGCGATGTTGGTGACCTGTTCGAGGTCGCTCTCGGCGCCGGTGGTGATGACGCCGAAGACGACCTTTTCGGCCGCCATCCCGCCGAGGGCGCCGATGATCCGGCCGCGCAGGTAGTCCTCGGTGTAGGCGTACTTGTCGGCGTCGGGGGTCGACAGGGTGACACCGAGGGCCCGGCCGCGCGGCACGATGGTGATCTTGCGGACCGGGTCGGCGCCGGGCTGGAGCATGCCGAGCAGGGCGTGCCCGCTCTCGTGGTACGCGGTCCGGCGCCGCTCCTCCAGGGGCATCACGAGGGGCCGCTCGGCGCCGAGCTGGACCTTCTCCAGGGCGTCGGACAGATCGGACCGGGTGACGGCCTTCTGCTCGCGCTTGACCGCGAGGAGGGCGGCCTCGTTGGCGAGGTTGGCGAGCTCGGCGCCGGTCATGCCGGGGGTGGTCCGGGCGACGTGCTCCAGGTCGACGTCCTTGGCCAGCGGGATCTCCCGCGTGTGGATCTTCAGGATGGCCTCGCGGCCGCCCCGGTCGGGCGGGTTGACGTGGACGATCCGGTCGAAGCGGCCCGGCCGGGTGAGGGCCGGGTCGAGGACGTCGGCGCGGTTGGTGGCGGCGAGGACGATGACTCCCTCGGAGCCGGTGAAGCCGTCCATCTCGGTGAGGATCTGGTTGAGGGTCTGCTCGCGCTCGTCGTGCCCGCCCATTCCGGCGCCACCGCCCCGGGCCCGGCCGATGGTGTCGATCTCGTCGATGAAGATGATCGCGGGGGCGACCTTGCGGGCCTCGGCGAACAGCTCGCGGACGCGGGAGGCGCCGACGCCCACGATCATCTCGATGAACTCGGAGGCGGAGGCCGAGAAGAACGGCACCCCGGCCTCGCCCGCGACGGCCCGGGCCAGCAGGGTCTTGCCGGTGCCGGGAGGGCCCGCGAGGAGCACACCGCGGGGCATCTTGGCGCCCATCTCGCGGTAGGCCTGCGGGTTCTTCAGGAAGTCGACGACGTCGTTGAGCTCGCCCTCGACCTCGTCGATGCCGGCGACGTCCTCGAAGGTGGTGCGCTTGCCGCCCTCCAGCTCGACCGGTTTCGGCGGCTGCTTGCGGCCGAGCATGCCACCCGCTCCGCCCATGCCCGCGCGCATCCGGCGGGCGATGAACACCCACAGCACGACGAGCAGCAGCATCGGCGCCAGCGAGATCAGGAGATTGGCGAGGAAGCTGCGCTCCTGGACGACGGGCCGGGCGGTGACGGTGACGTTCTGCTTGGTCAGCTGCGCCCACAGGTCGTCGTCGGCGAAGGCCGGCCGCTGGGTCTGGAACTTGGTGTAGTCGCCCTCGCCGTCGGGAACGGGCTGCTTGTTCTTCAGCTGCCCCTGGATCGCGTCGCCCTTGGAGTAGATCTTGGTGACGTTCCCGGCGGCGACCTGCTTGTCGAACTCGGTGTACGAGATCGTCGGCCCGTCGCCCTCGTTGAAGAACGACAGCACGATGTTGGCGATCAGGTACACGACGAGCGCGGTGAGGATGAGGCTGCCCCAGCCTCCCGGCATCCTCTTCTTCGGCGACGGGGGCGGCGGGGCCCCTTCCGAGCGCCAGGGCTGATCGGTCCGGTCGCGCGGGGGTACGGGGTTGGCCACGTGGCTCTCCTCGGGGCGGCAGTGGCCCCAGTATCGAAGAGCGGGACAACTCGGGCATCGCGGGCAGTCCGGAGGGATGAAAAGGGGCCCGGGGCGGTTTCGCACCGCCCCGGGCCCCTCACACCGGACCGATCAGCCCATGAACTTCTTGAACTCCTCCGGGAGCTCGAAGTCCTTGGGGGTCTGCCCCGCCGCCGGGAGGCCGAACGCGCCGCCCGCCTGCGCCTGCTCGCGGCGCTCGGCCGCGGCCTGCTCCTCGGCCTTCCGCTTCATCGGGTTGCCGCTCTTGCGCTTGCCCTTGGCCTGCTTGACCTGCTTCTTCTGCCGGCCGGGGCCGCCGCCCATGCCGGGGATGCCCGGCATCCCCGGCATGCCGCCGCCCTGCGCCATGCGGGACATCATCTTGCGGGCCTCGAAGAACCGCTCGACCAGGCCCTTGACCGCGCTGACCTCGACACCGGAACCCTTGGCGATACGGGCACGCCGGGAGCCGTTGATGATGGTCGGGTCCTGGCGCTCGGCCGGGGTCATCGACTTGATGATGGCGCCGATGCGGTCGACCTCACGCTCGTCGATGTTGGCGATCTGCTCCCGCATCTGGCCCATGCCGGGCAGCATCCCGAGCAGCTTGGAGATGGAGCCCATCTTGCGGACCTGCTCCATCTGGGCGAGGAAGTCGTCCAGCGTGAAGCCCTCGCCCTTCTTCGAGGCGAGCTTCGAGGCCATCTTGGCGGCCTCTTCCTCGTCGAAGGTCTGCTGCGCCTTCTCGATGAGGGAGAGCATGTCGCCCATGCCGAGGATGCGGGACGCCATGCGGTCCGGGTGGAACGCGTCGAAGTCGTCCAGCTTCTCGCCGTTGGAGGCGAACATGATCTGCTTGCCGGTGACGTGCGCGATGGAGAGCGCGGCACCACCGCGGGCGTCGCCGTCGAGCTTGGAGAGCACCACGCCGTCGAAGCCGACGCCGTCGCGGAAGGCCTCGGCGGTGTTGACCGCGTCCTGACCGATCATGGCGTCGACGACGAAGAGGATCTCGTCCGGGCTGACGGCGTCGCGGATGTCCGCGGCCTGCTGCATCAGCTCCTGGTCGATGCCGAGGCGGCCGGCGGTGTCGACGATGACGACGTCGTACAGCTTGGTCCGCGCGTACTCGATCGAGTCCTTCGCCACCTGGACCGGGTCGCCGACGCCGTTGCCGGGCTGCGGGCCGTAGAAGGCGACGCCGGCGCGGTCGGCGACGACGGAGAGCTGGTTGACGGCGTTCGGGCGCTGGAGGTCACAGGCCACGAGCAGCGGGGAGTGGCCCTGGCTCTTCAGCCAGAGACCGAGCTTTCCGGCGAGGGTGGTCTTACCGGCGCCCTGGAGACCGGCGAGCATGATCACGGTCGGCGCGGTCTTGGCGAACCGCAGTCGGCGGGTCTCGCCACCGAGGATGCCGATGAGCTCCTCGTTGACGATCTTGATGACCTGCTGGGCGGGGTTGAGGGCCTGGGAGACCTCCGCGCCCAGCGAGCGCTCCTTGACCTGCTTGATGAAGGCGCGGACGACCGGAAGGGCGACATCCGCTTCGAGCAGCGCGATACGGATCTCGCGCGCGGTGGCGTCGATGTCCGCCTCGGACAGACGGCCCTTGCCGCGGAGGTTCTTGAAGGTCGCTGCAAGGCGGTCGGAGAGGGTATCGAACACGGCGGTCGCGGATCCTCGGTGTCGGGGGCGGTCGGATTGCCCTCCAGGGTATCGGGCCGCTCGAAGTGTGTGCCCCCGCCCGCCGAATCCGGCGCCGGGGGCGGTGCGGGTCACGCCCTCACCGCAGCGCCTCCTCCAGCGCGCGGGCCAGGTCGATCGCCTCCTCGTCCGGCAGCAGGGAGCCGTCCGGGCGGGTCACGTACAGGGTGTCGACGGCGTTGGCGCCCAGGGTGGAGACGTGGGCGCTGCGCACCCGTACCGTCGCGCCCTCCAGGGCCCGGCCGATGCGGTGGAGGAGGCCCGGGGCGTCCTGGGCACGGACCTCGATCACGGTGGCGAGGCGGGAGTCGGCGGCGGCGACGGTGACGCGGGGCGGCGGGGCGGCCAGGCCCCGGCGGCGGGGGTAGGCGGCCTCGCGTTCGGCGAGGCGGGCGGGGATGTCGAGGGAGCCCTCCAGGGCGCGGACGAGGTCGGCGCGGAGGCGGGCGGCCTCGGGCAGGGAGCCGTACTCGGCGGCGACGCGCCAGTCGAGGACGAGGACGGAGCCGGAGCCGGAGCCGAGGCCGCTGGGGAGGTCGACGGCACGGAGGTCGGCGGCGCGGACGGTGAGGCGGTGGAGGGCGAGGACGCCGGCGACGGCGGGGAGGACGCCGGGCTGGTCGGGCAGGGCGATGAGGAGTTCGACGCCGACGGGCTCGGGTCCCTCGGGTTCGGTTCCCTCCGACTCCGCGACGACGGGCTCGGTGCGCAGGGCCAGGACCGGTTCGCCGGTGCGCAGGGCCTCGATCGCGAGCCGTTCCTGTTCGGCGCTGGGGGCGGCGGCCTCGGGGTCGGGCAGGGGTGCGCCCGCCAGGACGCCGGCGACCCGTTTGACCAGGTCGGCCACGAGCGAGGCGCGCCAGGAGGACCAGGCGGCGGGGCCGGTGGCGAGGGCGTCGGCCTCGGTGAGGGCGTGCAGGAGCTCCAGGGTGCCGAGGGTGCCGACGGCGGTGGCGACGGACTGGACGGTGGCGGGGTCGTCGAGGTCGCGCCGGGTGGCGGTCTCGACGAGGAGCAGGTGGTGCCGGACGGCGGTGGCGATGACGGCGGTGTCGGTGCGGTCGAAGCCGATGCGGGCGGCGAGGTCGCGGGCGATGGTCTCGCCGGCGACGGAGTGGTCGCCGGGCCAGCCCTTGCCGATGTCGTGGAGGAGGGCGGCGACGAGGAGGAGGTCGGGGCGGCCGACGCGGCGGGTCAGCGAGGAGGCGCGTACGGCGGTCTCGACGAGGTGCCGGTCGACGGTCCAGGTGTGGACGGGGTTGCGCTGGGGGCGGCAGCGGACGCGCTCCCAGTCGGGCAGGAGCCGGGTGACGATCCCCTCGGCCTCCAGGGCCTCCCAGACGGGGACGGTGGCCTCGCCCGCGCCCAGGAGGGTGACGAGTTCCTCGCGGGCCTCGGCGGGCCAGGGCACCGGGAGGGGTTTGGCGGCGGCCGCGAGGCGGCGTACGGCGTGCGGGGAGATCGGGAGGGCGGACTGGGCGGCCGCGGCGGCGGCCCGCAGGGGCAGGACGGGGTCGCGTTCCGGCCGGGCGCCGCGGGCGAGGACGGCCTCGCCGTCCATCTCTACGACGCCCTCGGCGAGCGGGGTGCGCTCGACGGGCGGCTTCGCGCCGCCGCCTCCCCGGCCCAGGAGGGTGCGGAGCCGGGGACGGGCCGAGCGGGCCTTGAGGACGCGGTTGACCTCGCGCCAGGTGACGTCGGTGGCGTACGAGATGGTCCGGGCGGCCTCGTACACCTCGCGGAGCAGGGTGTCGGCGTCGAGGAGGCCGAGTCCGGTGGCGACGGCGTCCTGTTCCTGGAGGGCGAGCCGGTCGGTGGCGCGGCCGGTGGCGAGGTGGAGGGCGTCGCGGGCGTCGAGGAGGCGGCGGCGGGCGACGTCGAGGCCTTCGCGGGGGGCGTCGGCGAGCCAGGAGGCGGCGACGGCGCGCAGGACCTGGGCGTCGCGGAGTCCGCCCCTGGCCTCCTTGAGGTCGGGTTCGAGGAGGTACTGCAGCTCCCCCGCGCGTTCGGCGCGCTCCCGGCAGAGGGCGTCGAGTTCGGGGAGGCGCCGGGGGGCCTGGTTGCGCCAGTCGGCGAGGACGGTGGTGCGCAGGGCGGCGACGAGTCCGGCGTCGCCCGCGACGGTCCGGGCGTCGAGGAGGCCGAGGTGGGCCTTGAGGTCCTCGCCCGCGGTGGCGCGGGCTTCGGCGGGGGTGCGGACGGAGTGGTCGAGGGCGAGCCCGAGGTCCCAGACGGGGTACCAGATCCGGTCGGCGAGGGCGGCGACGGCGGCCTTGTCGGCGGTGCCGTCGTGGAGCAGGAGGAGGTCGAGGTCGCTGCGCGGGGAGAGTTCGGCGCGCCCGTAGCCGCCGACGGCGACGAGGGCGGTTCCGCGGGGCGGCGCGGCGGCGGCGAAGAGGCCGGCCAGCCAGTCGTCGGTGAGCCGGGCCAGGGCGGCACGGCGCGGCGGCCCGGGCCGCTCCTTCTCCTGGAGGAGGAGCAGCCGGGCCGCCGCGTATCCGCCGGGTCCCGATTCTTCGGTCGTGTCGCTCGTGTCGAGGTTCGTCACCCGGCGGCTCCCATCCGTGCTTACAGTGCGTCCGGACCGCGCTCGCCGGTGCGGACCCGTACGGCGGTCTCGACCGGCACGCTCCACACCTTGCCGTCTCCGATCTTGCCGGTCCGGGCGGCCTTCACGACGACGTCGATGAGCTGTTCGGCGTCCTCGTCCTCGACGAGTACCTCGATGCGGATCTTGGGAACCAGGTCGACGGTGTACTCGGCGCCCCGGTAGACCTCGGTGTGGC
Source organism: Streptomyces sp. TLI_105 (assembly GCF_900105415.1). Taxonomy (GTDB): domain Bacteria; phylum Actinomycetota; class Actinomycetes; order Streptomycetales; family Streptomycetaceae; genus Streptomyces. The sequence goes on from NZ_FNSM01000001.1 coordinate 2,461,634, forward strand.
CGCGCTGGCGGCCGTAGCCGCTGGCCTCGGTGACGGTGAGGCCGTGCACGCCGAACGCCTGGAGGGCCTCCTTGATCTCGTCGAGCCGGTGCGGCTTCACGACCGCGGTGATGAGCTTCATGCGTCCACCTTCTTGTTCTCGCTCAGGACGGGCGTCGCCAGGGCGGTGCTGCGTCCGGTGATGCCGCCGCCGGCTCCGCTGAAGTCGTACGCGGTCTCGGCGTGCTCGACCTGGTCGATGCCGGAGACCTCGTCGTCCTCGCTGACCCGCATCCCCATCGTCCTGTCGATGATGAGGGCGAGGACCGCGGAGGCGATCAGAGAGTAGGCGAGGACCGCGAAGACTCCGACGGCCTGCTTGCCGAGCTGGTCGAGGCCGCCGCCGTAGAAGAGGCCCTTGGCGTCGGACTGGACGCCGCCGGTGGCGAAGAAGCCGACGAGGAGGGAGCCGACGATGCCGCCGACGAGGTGGACGCCGACGACGTCGAGGGAGTCGTCGTAGCCGAACTTGTACTTGAGGCCGACGGCCATGGCGCACAGGAGGCCGGCGATCGCGCCGATCGCGATGGCGCCGAGCGGGGAGCAGGAGCCGCCGGAGGGGGTGATGGCGACGAGGCCGGCGACCGCGCCGGAGGCGGCGCCGAGGGTGGTGAAGGAGCCGTGGCGGACCTTCTCGTACGCGAGCCAGGCGAGCATGGCGGCGGCGGTGGCGACCTGGGTGTTGACGAACATCACGGCGCCGACGCCGTCGTCGTTGCCGAGCCAGGAGCCGGCGTTGAAGCCGAACCAGCCGAACCAGAGGAGACCGGCGCCGAGCATGACCAGCGGGAGGCTGTGCGGGCGCATCGGGTCCTTCTTGAAGCCCACGCGCTTGCCGATGACGAGGATGACGCCGAGGGCGGCGGCGCCGGCGTTGATGTGGACGGCGGTGCCGCCGGCGAAGTCGATGACGCCCATCTCGAAGAGCCAGCCGCCCGCGCCCCAGACCCAGTGGGCGACGGGGAAGTAGACGATCGTGACCCAGAGGGTGATGAAGAGGGCCCAGGCGGTGAACTTGACGCGGTCGGCGAGGGCACCGCTGATGAGGGCGGGCGTGATGACCGCGAACATCAGCTGGAAGACGGCGAAGACGTAGACCGGGATGGTGTAGCCGTCCCAGAGCTCGGTGATGCCGATGCCGCTGAGGCCGACGTACTCGGAGGACCAGCCGATCAGCGAGCCCGAGTCGGCGCCGAAGGCGACGCTGAAGCCGAAGAGCACCCAGAGGATCGTGACGATCCCGAGGCTGATGAAGCTCATCATCAGCATGTTGAGGGTGGACTTGACGCGGACCATGCCTCCGTAGAAGAAGGCGAGTGCCGGGGTCATCAGCATGACCAGGGCGGAGCAGATGAGCATGAACCCGGTGTTGGCGGCAGACAGCTCGGGGGCGTCTGCTGCCAGGGTCGTGATGGCTGATGCCATCGGCGTCTCCTCGTCGTCGAATGCGGCCTGTGCGGGGCGGGGCCGGGGAGCGTCCGGCCCTGAGGGGTGGCCGGTTATGCGCCAGAGATTCGCGCAGCGCGGTTTCCGCCGATGCCGCTCGATGTTTCGCGGCGGTGACGAAGGAGTGGGGTGTGTTACGCGGCCGTGAACGGCCGTGTCGGTGCGAGGGGGCGTCCCCGCGCTCCCCCGGGGAAAAGAAACCGGCCGCGCCGGGCGTCCGTGTGACCTTGCGGCGGGGGAGCCGAGTCGGGCTTTACGGGACGGCCGGCGCGGCCGGGGTCTGTGCGGGCCCCGAAGCGGGGCCGGGGCGGGGCCTGGGGGCCCAGGAGAGGGGGTCAGACCGCTTCGGCGGCCTCGGGGAGGAGCTGGGTGAGCCGGTCGGTGAGCTGGACGACCTCGGAGACGTCGCTGTAGTTGCGGGCGGCGTGGTCGACGGTCTTGCGGAGCCTGGTGTTGACCCGCTCGGAGCGGATGCTGCGGGCGACCCCGAGGGCCTTCTCGGCGAGGACCACGGACTGCTCGGGCTCGCGCTTGAGGAGGTGGACGGTGGCCATGCCGATCAGGTTGAGCGCGTACGACCGCTGGTGGTCGGGGTCCTTCTCGAAGAGCTCGACGGCCCGCTCCATGACGGGCTCGGCGAGCGAGGCGTAGGTCGGGGAGCGGCCGGCGACGTAGGCGAGGTCGCGGTAGGAGTGGGAGTTCTCGCCGTTGAGCTCGGCCTCGGAGAAGAAGCCGATCCAGTCGGGCTCGGGCTCGCCGTCGAGGCCGACGTCGGCGAAGGTGTCCTCGGCCATCCGGACGGCCCGCTTGCACTTGGAGGGCTGCCCCATGTTGGCGTAGGCGCGGGCCTCCATCGCATACAGCATGGCCTGGGTGCGGGCGGTGGCGCAGTCCCGACTGCCGTACTGGGCGAGGTGGATGAGTTCGAGGGCGTCGTCGGGCCGGCCGAGGTGGATCATCTGGCGGCTCATGGAGGAGAGGATGTACGAGCCGAGGGGCTTGTCGCCGGCCTCCTTGGCGGCGTGCAGGGCGAGCACGAAGTACTTCTGGGCGGTGGGCTGGAGGCCGACGTCGTAGCTCATCCAGCCGGCGAGCTCGGCGAGCTCGGCGGCGCAGGTGAAGAGGCGCTTGGCGGTGGCGACGGGCTGGGGCTCCTGGAGGAGGTCGGTGACCTCGTGGAGCTGGCCGACGACGGCCTTGCGGCGCAGTCCGCCGCCGCACTGGGCGTCCCACTTGCGGAACATGGCGGTGGTGGACTCCAGGAGGTCGAGCTCGACCTCGGAGAGCCGGTTGGGGCGGCGGGGGTCCACGAGGGGCTCGGGGCGCTCGGGGCGCTCGGTGTCGCCGACGGGGGTGGGGACGAGCCAGCGTTGCATCGGTTCGATGAGGGCGGGCCCCGCGGCGAGCTGGAGGGAGGAGCCGAGGAAGCCCCGGCGGGCGAGCATGAGGTCGCTGCGGGAGAACTCGCTGAGCAGGGCGACGGTCTGCGGGCCGGCCCAGGGCAGGTCGACGCCGGAGACGGAGGGCGACTGGTGGGCGGTGCGCAGCCCGAGGTCCTCGATGGCGACGACGGAGCCGAAGCGCTCGGAGAAGAGCTCGGAGAGGATCCGCGGGATCGGCTCGCGGGGCTGCTCGCCGTCGAGCCAGCGGCGCACGCGCGAGGTGTCCGTGGAGATGTGGTGCGCGCCCATCTGGCGCGCCCTGCGGTTCACTTGGCGTGCCAGTTCGCCCTTCGACCAGCCGCTGCGCACGAACCACGAGCCCAGCTGCTCGTTCGGGCGCTTGCCGGCAGTCGTACCGTCTGCGCCGTTGCCGCTCACTGGAACGCCCCCATCCACCTGATTACCTGTCGTCCGAACCCCTATCAGAATGCCGCCTCTCACGGCACCCGTCCGACGTTCGTCCTCCTTCGAACTGGAAACCGGGTTGCCTCCGGCATACCCACGCGTGCAAGCGGCCCCGGGGTTCGAGTACCGAAAGTAATCCTACGATCACCCCTCCACGAGGGCGATTCAAGAAACGCCACCATTCGCCACCCCTTCGAATGAACTCGCCACGCGCGGAACGCGATTCACTTGACATGCGACGAACCGGAGTCGGCGGACGGAAGCGCGGAGAGGCGTGCGCCAGGGTCCGCACCACCCCACTCACGACCGTGCGCCACGCCCGGCGACGGAGCGTGACGAAGGGTGACGACGGTGCTCCGGGTCGTAACCACCGGCGCGCTCTACCCGTTGGAGGGGGCATGGGTTTCACGATCGGCGGCATTCGTGAGATGCGGTCCGGCGCACGCCGCCGCGTACGCACCACGGAGTGCACAGCGGTGGCCGAGTACACGGGACTGTGGGGCTGGGACGTCGTCCCCGGCGCGCGGGCCGTCTCCGGCCAGTGCTCCTGCGGGGATCCGGCCTGCGCGGCCCCGGGCGCGCACCCCCTCTCCTTCGCGGAACCGGTCCCGGCGGGCGCCGGCCTCGACGTCGCCACCAAGGCGTGGTCCGAGTACCCGGGCGCGACGCTGCTCCTCCCGGTCGGCCGGGCCTTCGACGTGATCGAGGTCGCCGAGGCCGCGGGCCGGCGGGCGCTGGTGCGCCTGGAGCGCATGGGGCTGCCGCTGGGCCCGGTGTGCGCGACCCCCACCGGCCGGGCGCGGTTCTTCGTCGCCCCGGGCGCGGCGGCCGAGCTGCCGCAGCTGCTGTACCGGATGGGCTGGGACGACGCCGATCTGGACCTGCACTGCCTGGGGCCCGGCTCCTACGTCACCGCTCCCCCGTCGGACCTGGGCGGGCTCGGGCCGGTGCGCTGGCTGCGGCCCCCGACGCTGGACACGGCGGGCGCGCCCCCGCAGGCCCGGCTGCTGCTCGGCACCCTGGCGTACATCTGCCACCGGACGCACTTCTGATCCCCGGCACGTCCGCTCCCTGGCGCCTCTGGCCCCCGGCACGCGGAAGGGCCCTCACCACCTGGTGGTGAGGGCCCTTCCGCGTGCCGTACGAAGCGTGCCGTACGAAGCGTGCCGTACGAGGTGTCTCCGTACGAGGTGTCAGTCGCCGATCAGGGCGTCGACGAAGGCGCCCGGCTCGAAGGGCGCCAGGTCGTCCGGGCCCTCGCCCAGGCCGACCAGCTTGACCGGGACGCCCAGCTCGCGCTGGACGGCGACGACGATGCCGCCCTTGGCGGTGCCGTCGAGCTTGGTGAGCACGATGCCGGTGATGTCCACGACCTCGGCGAAGACGCGGGCCTGGATCAGGCCGTTCTGGCCGGTGGTGGCGTCGAGGACGAGGAGGATCTCGTCGAGCGGGCCGTGCTTCTCGACGACGCGCTTGACCTTGCCGAGCTCGTCCATGAGGCCGGTCTTGGTGTGGAGCCGGCCGGCGGTGTCGATGAGGACGACGTCGGCCTTCTCGGCGATGCCCTCCTTGACCGCGTCGAAGGCGATCGACGCCGGGTCGCCGCCCTCCGGTCCGCGCACGGTGCGGGCGCCGACGCGCTCGCCCCAGGTCTGGAGCTGGTCGGCGGCGGCGGCGCGGAAGGTGTCGGCGGCGCCGAGGACGACGGACTTGCCGTCGGCGACGAGGACCCGGGCCAGCTTGCCGGTGGTGGTGGTCTTGCCGGTGCCGTTGACGCCGACGACCATGACCACGCCCGGGATGTCCTCGGGGCTCTCGGTCTTCACCGTGCGGTCGAAGTCGCCGAGGAGGGTGACGAGCTCCTCGCGGAGCAGGCCGCGCAGCTCGTCCGGGGTGCGGGTGCCGAGCACCTTGACGCGCTCGCGCAGCCGGTCGACGAGCTCCTGGGTGGGCGCGACGCCGACGTCGGCCGTCAGGAGGGTCTCCTCGATCTCCTCCCAGGTGTCCTCGTCGAGGTGCTCGCGGGACAGGAGCGTGAGCAGCCCCTTGCCGAGCGAGTTCTGGGAGCGGGCGAGCCGGGCCCTGAGCCGGACGAGCCGGCCGGCGGTCGGCTCGGGCACCTCGATCTCGGGAGCCTCGGGCTCCTCGACGAGCGGCTCCTCGACGACCGTGGCCCCGGAGGCCGTATCGGTGGGGAGTTCGACCTCCTCGACCGTGCGGCGTGGTTCCTCCCGCGGTGTCTCCGCCTCCTCGCCGACGTGCGGTTCGGCGGGCGGAGCGGTGATGGTCGGCGTGGTGGACGGCGGCTCGGCCGGCGGCAGCTGCTTCTTCTTGCGACCGCTGATCACGAGCCCGCTCGTCACGGCGACCGCGACGACCAGAGCGATGACTACAGCAAGGATGAGTTCCATAACGGGACCAGTATCGGCCACGAAGGCCCCGGAGGCGGAGCACGTACAGTGGGTGGTTCCCCCACATCTGTCCAACGGAGTACCCCTATGCCCCACGCCTCCGAAGCCGCAGGCGCGACGCACGACGGCGCGATGGAGACCCGCGGTCTCGAGCCCGTCCCCGACGCCGAGCGGACCGGCCGGGTCCGCGAGCTCTTCCCGACCTGGGTCGCGGCCAACATCAGCGTGCTGCTGCTCACCATGGGCGCCGGTCTGATCGTCTTCAACGGCCTGAACTTCTGGCAGGTCCTGACGGTGGCGATCGCGGCGCCGGTCCTCTCGTACGGGATCGTCGGTCTGATATCGATCGCGGGGAAGCGTGGCGGGGCGCCCGGCATGGCGCTGTCGCGGGCCGTGTTCGGTCAGCGCGGAAACCTTTTCCCGGGGGCGCTGATCTGGGTGGCCCGCTGGGGCTGGGAGACCATCAACGCGGTCACCGGGGCGTACGCGGTGCTGACCGTCCTCGATCTGCTCTTCGGCGTGAAGTCGAACACGCTTCTCATCGTGGTGACGCTGCTGCTCTTCGTGACCAGCACGTTCCTGGTCTCGGGTCTCGGGATCAACGCGCTGCGGGTGTGCAGCAAGTGGTCGACGTACCTCTTCGGGGCCTTCTCGGTGCTCGTCCTGGCCTATCTCGTGGCCGACACCGACTGGTCGGCGGTCTTCGACAAGCCGGCCGGTTCGACGGCGATGATGGTCGCGGGCATCGGCACGATCGCGGCCGGCGGCATCAGCTGGGTGCCCTCGGGCCCCGACTTCACGCGCTACCTGCCCCGGACGGCCTCCTCGCGGGCCATGGTCGGCTCGACGGTCGGCGGCGCCGGGATCGTGGTGCTCCCGATGGTGCTGATGGGCGCGGTGATGGCGGTGTCCACGCCGGACCTGGCCTCGGCGCAGGACCCGGTCTCCTTCATCGGCGAGCTGCTGCCGATGTGGATCTCCGTGCCGTACCTGGTGATCGCGCTGATCGGGATGGTGCTGATCAACTCGATGTCGATGTACTCGGCCGGGTTCACGGCGCAGACCCTGGGCATCAAGGTGCCGCGCGCGGCGGCGGTGAGCGTGAACGCCGTGATCAGCCTGGTCTTCGGTTTCCTCCTGATGGTCGTGGCGTCCAGCTTCATCGGTTCGTTCATCTCCTTCCTGACGCTGCTCGCGGTGGCGTTCTCGGCGTGGATCGGGGTCTTCGGCGTGGACATGCTGCGCCGGAGGTCGTACGACGCGGCGGCGCTGATGGACACCACGAGGACCAGCGCCTACTGGTACCGGGGCGGTTTCGCCTGGCAGGCGATGACGGCGTGGGCCGTGGCGCTGGCCGTGGGCCTGCTGTTCACGAAGGTCGACTGGTTCTCCGGTCCGCTCGCCTCGTCCTGGATCGGTGAGAACGGTCTGGGCTGGGCGGCGACGATCGTGGCCGCCGGCGTGTTGTACGCGGTGCTGCCGCGCACCCCGGCGAAGGTGGCGGTGGCGCCCGCCGAAGTGCGCGAGACCGTTTCCATCTGACGCCACGTCAGATAACGTCCCCCTTCCGCGCACCAGCGAAGGGGGACTTCCCATGCCGTTCAGCGTCGTACGGTTCAACCTCGTCGATCCCCGCGCGACCCCCGACTCCCTCTCGGAGCGCTACCGGGCCGCGCTCGCCATGGCCGCGTACGCCGACGAGCACGGCGTCGACACCGTGCAGACCGAGGAGCACCACGGGGTCGAGAACAACTGGCTGCCCTCCCCCTTCGCCTTCGCGGGCGCGGTCTTCGGCGCGACGCGCCGGATAGCGGTCACCGTCTCGGCGATCATCGGCCCGCTGCACGATCCGCTGCGGCTGGCCGAGGACATCGCGGTCCTGGACCTGCTGAGCGGGGGCCGGCTGGTGACGGTGGCCGGGATCGGCTACCGGCCGGAGGAGTACGAGGAGCGCGGGGTCGACTGGGGCCGGCGCGGCAAGCTCCAGGACCTGCTCCTGGAGACCCTGCTCACGGCCTGGACCGGGGAGCCGTTCACCTATCGGGGCCGTACGGTACGGGTCACCCCGCGGCCCTTCACCCGGCCGCATCCGATGCTGCTCGTCGGGGGTTCGTCGCGGGCCGCGGCGCGACGGGCGGCCCGGCTCGGGCTGCCGTTCTTCCCGAGCGCGCACCTGCCGGAGCTCGAGGAGTACTACCGGGAGCGGTGCGCGGAGTACGGCACGGAGGGCTGGACGATGATGCCGGCCGAGAAGACCCCGCTGCTGCACCTGTCGGAGGACCCGGACCGGACCTGGGCCGAGCACGGCGAGCACTTCCTGCACGAGGCGCGGACGTACGCCTCCTGGCAGTCGAAGGACATCCGCTCGGCGGTGCGGTCGACGGCGACGACGGTGGCGGAGCTGCGGGCGGAGGGGGTGTACCGGGTGGTCACCCCGGAGGAGTGCCTGGCGCTCGGCCTGGAGAGTCCGGTGCTGCACCCGCTGTGCGGCGGGATGCCGGTCGAGGAGGGGTGGCGGAGTCTGCGGCTGTTCTGCGAGGACGTGCTGCCGCGGCTCACGGCGTGAGACGGCGCACCGCCCCGGTCGCAGGCATGGGGCCTGCGGCCGGGGCGGTCGTCGCGAGGAGAGGGGCAGCGGGGATTAGCCCATCTCCTCCAACGCCTTGCCCTTCGTCTCCTTGACGTACCGCAGCACGAAGGGGATCGAGAGCACGGCGAAGACCGTGTAGATGACGTAGGTGCCGGAGAGGTTCCAGTCCGCGAGGGACGGGAAGCTGGCGGTGATGGCCCAGTTGGCGATCCACTGGGCGGAGGCGGCGACGCCGAGGGCCGCGGCGCGGATCCGGTTGGGGAACATCTCGCCGAGGAAGACCCAGACCACCACGCCCCACGAGAGGGCGAAGAAGAGCACGAAGACATGGGCGGCGACGAGGGCCACCACGCCCTGGGTCTCGGGCAGCTTGCCGTCGACGAGGTCGGCGGAGAAGGCCCAGGCCTCGAAGGCGAGGGCGATCGCCATGCCGATGGAGCCGACGAGGGCGAGCGGCTTGCGGCCGACCCGGTCGACCAGGACCATCGCGATCACCGTGCCGATGATGTTGATGATCGACGTGGTGAACGAGTAGAAGAACGAGCTGGACGGGTCGATGCCGACGGACTGCCAGAGCGTCGCGGAGTAGTAGAAGGCGACGTTGATGCCGACGAGCTGCTGGAAGACCGAGAGTCCGATGCCCACCCAGACGATGGGCAGCAGCCTGACCCTGCTCCCGGTGACGAGCAGGTCCCTGAAGGTGGACTTGTGCTCGCTGCGCATGGCCCGGTCGATCTCGGCGACGCGGTGGTCGAGGTCGACGCCCCGGCCCTCGACCTCGGCGAGGACCTCCTTGGCCCGGTCGATCCTCCCGACGGAGATGAGGAAGCGCGGGGACTCGGGGATCGCGAAGGACAGCATGCCGTAGAGGAAGGCGGGGACGACCATCACGCCGAGCATCCACTGCCAGGCCTCCAGGCCGCCGATCTCGCCGCGCTGGTCGCCGTCGGCGAGCTGGAGGATGCCGTAGTTGACCAGCTGGGAGATGGCGATGCCGATGACGATCGCGGCCTGCTGGAAGGAGCCGAGGCGGCCGCGGTAGGCGGCGGGGGCGACCTCGGCGATGTAGGCGGGTCCGATGACGGAGGCCATGCCGATGGCGAAGCCGCCGACGATCCGCCAGAGGGCGAGGTCCCAGAGGGCGAAGGGCAGCGCGGAGCCGACGGCGCTGACGGCGAAGAGCACCGCGGAGATCTGCATGCAGCGGATGCGGCCGATGCGGTCGGCGATCCGGCCGGCGGTGGCGGCGCCGATGGCGCAGCCGATCAGGGCGATGGCGATGACCTGGGCGAGGGTGCCGGAGCCGATGTCGTAACGGTGCCGGATCGCCTCGACGGCGCCGTTGATGACGGAGCTGTCGTATCCGAAGAGGAATCCACCCATCGCGGCGGAGGCCGTGATGAAGATGACGTGGCCGAGGTGGTCCGGGTGGGCGGCTCGGCCTTCGGAAGGCGGCGGCGTGGGCGCCTGCGCGGTGTCGGTCACATGGACTCCTCGGTGGGGGGCGAGCCCTTCCAGTGGCGCACAACTTCACGCCGCCCACCACGTGAAGGTAAAAGCAACGTTGCAGAGACTATGCCTTCAAGTTTCGAAGTCAAGAGGTGACCTCCTAAGAAATCCAGCGAACAAGAGGCTCACTTGCATTCAACTCTTGAAAGTGATCAAGAGGGAACCTTCTAGCGGAGCCGTTGGCTGATGACCTTCGATACCCCGTCGCCCTGCATGGAAACGCCGTACAGCGCGTCCGCGACCTCCATCGTCCGCTTCTGGTGCGTGATCACGATCAGCTGCGAGGACTCCTGGAGCTCCCGCATGATCCCGATCAGCCGCTGGAGGTTGGTGTCGTCGAGCGCCGCCTCGACCTCGTCCATCACGTAGAACGGGCTGGGCCTGGCCTTGAAGATCGAGACGAGCAGCGCCACGGCGGTGAGCGAGCGCTCGCCGCCGGAGAGCAGCGAGAGCCGCTTGACCTTCTTGCCCGGCGGGCGGGCCTCCACCTCGACGCCGGTGGTGAGCATGTTGTCCGGATCGGTGAGGATCAGCCGGCCCTCACCGCCCGGGAAGAGCCGCGAGAAGACGCCCTCGAACTCGCGGGCGGTGTCCCGGTAGGCCTCGGTGAAGACCTGCTCGACCCGCAGGTCCACCTCCTTCACGACCTGAAGCAGGTCGGTACGGGTCTTCCTCAGGTCCTCCAGCTGCTCCGAGAGGAACTGGTGTCGCTCCTCCAGGGCCGCGAACTCCTCCAGGGCCAGCGGATTGACCTTGCCGAGCTGGTGGTACGCCCGTTCGGCGGCCTTCAACCGCTTCTCCTGCTCCGAACGGACGAACGGCCGCGGCTCCTCGGACTCCGGCTCCCCCGCCTCCTCCCCCTCCACGGCCGGCGACGGGGGCACGGGCTGGTCCGGACCGTACTCGGCGACCAAGGCGGTCGCCTCCACGCCGAACTCCTCCAGGGCCTTCGCCTCCAGCTGCTCGATCCGCAACCGCTTCTCGGCGCCGAGCACCTCTCCCCGGTGCACGGAGTCGGTCAGCTTGTCGAGCTCGGCCTTGAGGTCCCGGCCCTTGGCCCGGGCCGCCGTCAGGCCCTGCTCCCGCTCGGCCCGCGCCGCTTCGGCCGCCTCCCGCTCCCGCTCGGCACGCACCAGGGAGACCTCGACATGGGCCAGGAGGGCACGGGCGCCCGCGGCGACCGCGCCCGCGACCCGCTCCTCGTGGCGCAGCCTGGCCCGGCGCTGCTCGGCACGCGCGCGTGCCTCCCGCTCGGCGCGGGCGGCCCGGTCGAGCGAGTCGGCCCGTCCGGCGAGCCCCTTGACCCGCTCCTCGTGGGTACGGACCTGGAGCCGCGCCTCCATCTCGGTCTGGCGCGCGTGGGCCCCGTCGATCGCGAGCCGGTCGCGCGTGGAGGTGTCGGGCTCGTCCTCGGCCGGCATCTCCTCGGCGACGAGGAGCCGTTCGGCCAGTTCCTCGGCTTCGGCGGTGGCCTTCTCCAGGGCTTCCTGGGCGCGGGCGGCGGCCGCCGCGGCCCGCTCGGCCTCCCCCGCCGCTCCCCTGGCCTGCCCGGCGAGCCGTCCGAGCCGCTGGGCGACGGCGGACCTCTCGCGCTCGCCGGCGCGGCGGCGGGTGTCGAGCTCCTCGACGAGCGCGGCGGCGTGGCGCCGCCGCTCGGCGGCCTCCTGCTGTGCGAGCGTGAACTCCTCGCACCGCACGCCCAGTTCGTCGAGCTCGGCGGCGGCCTCGGCGACCGAGGCCTGGACTTCGAGGAGGCTGGGCGCCCCGGCGGAGCCGCCGTGCGCGAAGTGCGCGCCGAGCAGGTCGCCTTCGGCGGTGACGGCGGTCAGCTCGGGCCGGGTCCTGACCAGTTCGACGGCCTCGTCGAGGTCCCCGACGACCACGATTCCGGCGAGCAACCGGCGGACGGAGCCCAGGAGTTCGACGGGTCCGCCGACCAGGTCGGCGGCGTACGGGTGCCTTCCGGCCGCCGTCGGGGGCTCCGGCTCGGGGGCTCCGGCCAGGATCAGCGAGGCCCGGCCCGCGTCCTGCTTGCGCAGCAGGCGCAGGGCCTCGGCGGCGGAGGAGGGCCCGTCGGCGGCGAGCGCGTCGGCGGCGGCGCCGAGGGCGGCGGCGACGGGGATCTCGTACCCGGGGGTGACGGTGAGGAGTTCGGCCGCCGGGCCGAGGAGTCCGCTGAGCCCGGCGGAGAGCAGCGCGCCCGTGCCGTCCTTGCGGCGCAGCCCGAGGGCGAGGGTGTCGTGCCGGGCCCGGGTCGCGGCGCGGCGGCGTTCGGCGGTGGCGGCGGCCTCGCGGGCGGCGCCGAGCGCGGCCTCCGCGTCGGCGAGTTCGCGGCGGGCGGCCTCGTACCGCTCGCCGTGCTCGGCGTCCTCCGCGTCGAGGCCGTCGACCTCGGCCTTGAGCTGCTCGTACTCCTCCTGGGCGGCGGCGGCCCGCTCCGCGGCCTCGTCGCGGGCGACGGCGAGCCGGTCGATCTCGGCCTGGGCGGCGGCGGCGCGCGAGCGGGCCGCGTTGACCTGGCCGTGGAGCCGGGCGAGGCCCTCGCGCCGGTCGGCGATGGCGCGGGCGGCGTCCTTGAGGCGGCGCTCCTCGGCCGCGAGCGTGCGCTCCAGGTCCGCGCGGTGGGCGACGCTGTCCTCCAGGGCGCGCTCGGCTGCCTCCAGGGCGGCTTCGAGCTCCGCCTCCTGTTCGCGGACGCGGGCGGCCTCGCGCTCCAGGTCCTCCGGGTCGCGGCCGCGCCGTTCCTCGGTGGGGGCGGTGGTGGCGCTCTTCACGCGCGCGTCGGCCAGGGAGACGGTGCCCCGCACGCGTTCGGCGAGCTGGGAGAGGTCGTACCAGTTCTGCTGTGCGCGCTCCAGGCGGGGCACGAGGGTGCGGGCCTCCGCCTCGAGCCCGGCCTCCTCGGCGAGGGCGGCGCGCAGCTCGGTCTCGGTGGCCTCCTTGCGGGCGAGCAGGGCGGCCTCGTCGGCGACCTCGACAGCCAGCGCCGCCCGGAGCCGGACGAGGTCGTCGGCGAGGAGCCGGAGGCGGGCGTCGCGCAGGTCGGCCTGGATGACGACGGCGCGGCGGGCGACGGCGGCCTGCCGGCCGAGCGGCTTGAGCCGGCGGCGGAGCTCGTCGGTGAGGTCCTGCACGCGCGCGAGGTTGGCCTGCATCGCGTCCAGCTTCCGCAGCGCCTTCTCTTTCCGCTTGCGGTGCTTCAGGACGCCGGCGGCCTCCTCGATGAAGGCGCGGCGGCCCATCGGGTCGGCGTGCAACACGGAGTCGAGCTGTCCCTGTCCGACGATGACGTGCATCTCGCGTCCGATGCCGGAGTCGGAGAGCAGGTCCTGGAAGTCGAGCAGCCGGCAGGTGTCGCCGTTGATCTGGTACTCGCTGCTGCCGCCGCGGAACATGATCCGGGTGAGGGTGACCTCGGCGTAGTCGATGGGCAGCGCGCCGTCGGAGTTGTCGATGGTCAGCGAGACCTCGGCGCGGCCGAGCGGCGGGCGCCCGGTCGTGCCGGCGAAGATGACGTCCTCCATCTTGCCGCCGCGCAGCGACTTGGCGCCCTGCTCGCCCATGACCCAGGAGAGGGCGTCCACGACGTTGGACTTGCCCGAACCGTTGGGCCCCACGACGCAGGTGATTCCCGGTTCGAACCGTAGCGTGGTGGCCGAGGCGAACGACTTGAATCCGCGGAGGGTCAGGGCCTTGAGGTGCACTCAGGCGACTCTACCGGGGCCCGTGCGTTTCACCCGTGATGACGTGGGGCAGATCCTCGGGTGAGGAGGGGTGGGACGCGGGGGAAACGGCGGGTGAAAGGAAGAAGGGACGCCGAAGCGTCCCTTGCGTATCCTGCTGTCGTGCGCGTGCGTCGATCCGCACGATCAGCGATGTGATGTCCGGCTGCGCCGACGAGAATGCTTTCCACCGGGCCCCTGGGGGCCGGGTTGTCAGGTGAGCGCAGGCTCTGCCTGGGGTACGTCGAGGTCGATGCTGTTCAGCAACGACTCTCCCTGGTGCTGAGCGGCGGCAGCGGCGAGCGTGTCGTTCTCGGACTGGATCCGTACCAGCTCGGATTCGAGGTCCTGGACGCGCTGCTGAAGCCGTCGCATCTCGGCGAGGAGTCGCGGGTCGGAGCCGCCGACGTATCCGAGAAGCGCCTTTGCCATGATGGATGGTCCTCCACAATGAGTGACCGACCGAAGCGGTGTGGGTCGTGAGGGATTCGCACCCGCGGTGCTCGGCAGTACTGCTTGTCGTGCCGGTTCCACTGCCAAACAGCTAAGGTGCGCGGGGCTTCCAGAGTCTCACCAAAAAGTTTGACGGTCAACACGATCACGCCCCGTTTGAAGGGCCACCGAGGAGTCCACGGCCGCTCAGCAGGCGGCTGGGCCTTCGGACTCGGTGTCTCAGGGGCGTCGCGATCATCCTTACGGGGCAGCCTTGCACGACCGGCGCCAGATGGCAACCATCAGGTGCTTCGCTGGTCACGCCCCTGTTACCGGGCGTCCGCCCGGCGCCGCTCTGGGTCACCGGGCGGGGTGTCGGAGCGTGATCGTCAGCGGATGGCGAAGCCGTCGTAGCCGCCGCGCGGGGTGTCCCAGATCTCAGTGACGCCGTCCACACGTCCGGGTGTGTCGGCCGAGTGGAGCCAGTCGAGCAGACGGTGGCAATTCTCACGCGGGCCCTCGGCCACCACCTGCACCCGGCCGTCGTCGAGGTTCAGGGCGAAGCCCACCAGGCCGCCGATCTCCAGGGCGTTTGCCCTGGTGAACCAGCGGAAGCCCACTCCCTGTACCCGGCCGCGCACCCAGGCGGTCATCCGTACGTCGTCGCTCATGGCTGCACGCTAACGGGCGGATTGCCGGATGAGCACGTCGCCCCCGCTTTCCATCGCGTACAGTCCCGACCGAACACACCTCACCCGTTCGGGCGCGCGCCGTTCGACCGCCCCTCCGGAACGGTACCGAGAGCAAAGATCAGCAAAGCCCGGCAAAGAACCAGCGAAGCCAGCGAAGACCAGCAAGAGGAAGGCAGCGCAGATGGGACGCCACCGTCGCTCCGGCGCCGCACCCGCCGCAGAAGATTACGCGGCCGGTTCGGACCGCCCGCACCGGGGTGCCGCCCGCCGTCGGCGGCCCGTGCGCACCGGCCTGCTCGGCGCCTCCGCGGCCGTCGCGGTCGGCGCCGTCGCCGTCGCCTCGGGTCTGCTCCCCGGCGGGAACACGTTCACCGTCGGCAGCGCCGGCAGGAGCGAGCACCAGGTCCAGTCCCGGCAGGCCCCGGAGCTGACGACGCAGGGCGGCTCCACGCAGTCCCCGGCCGGAGGATCGGACGGTGCGGTGACGGGCACGGGCGCCGGAAAGAACAGCGCCCCCGCCTCCCCCTCGGCGACCCCCTCGACGAAGCCGAGCCCGAAGGCCACGCCGAAGCCGACGCCTTCGAAGACCCCGTCGAAGGCCCCCTCGAAGACCCCGCCGAAGACGAAGGCCCCCCTTCCGAAGCCGGTGGCGCCGAAGACCTCGGTCGCGCCCACGACGAAGGCGCCCGCACCGAGGCCGGCCCCGACCACGGCGGCGCCGACGGAGAAGCCCCCGGTCACCTCCACCGCCGACCGGGGCAAGGCCGCCGAGGCCGAGGTCTTCCGCCTGGTCAACGCCGAGCGCGCCAAGGTGGGCTGCACGCCGATACGCACGGACGCGCGGCTCGCGGCGCTGGCCGACGCGTTCAGCGCGGACATGGCGACCCGCGGCTTCTTCGACCACACGGACCCGGACGGCGACACCCCGTGGGTCCGGGCGGAGCAGGCGGGCATCTCGGGCATGGGCGGCGAGAACATCGCCCGCGGCCAGGTGGACGCGGCGGCGGTGATGGCGTCCTGGATGAACAGCGACGGCCACCGCGCCAACATCCTGAACTGCGACTTCACGACCATGGGCGTGGGCGTCGTCTTCGGCGACGGCGGCCCCTGGTGGACCCAGGACTTCGGGTACTGAGATTCCCGCAGGTCAGAGCCCTGCGTATGTATGTGGGCCGTCCCGGGGCCGTGATCGACACCTGGGACGGCCCACACTGCGTCTGCGGCCTGCTGCCTAACGGCCGTAGAGGTGCCCCCGCACCAAGGGGTCGTTCTCCAGGATGAAGTCCGAGACCTTCCAGAAGTCGTTCAGCAGCGGATGCTGAAGAGCCGCTTCCCGATCGAGCTTGCGCCCGAAGAGCGGCCCGTCCGGATGCGCGAGGCCGGCATTCACCACAGTGGACGCGGGGGACGTCTGCCCCTGCACGGGACCGACCCGGCAACCGAAGGCGACGTGATCGCCCCACTCATCCGGACCCGCACCCCAGGTGCCGAAGATGACGTCGATCCACGCGTCGTAATCCCGGTCCGTGTGGTGATAGCAATCGGCGAAGTACACGGCGTACGGTGCGCCGTCCGCATAGATGAAGTTCCAGGCCCGCTCTTTGGGGGCGTTGCAGCAGTCGCAGGTGAACTCACGGGTCTGGCGGTCGGGACCAAAGGTCAGCAGCATGCCGGCCATCATGCTCGACGCCGCGCCTCCGAGCTCCAGCGGGTTGACCGCACTAGACCTGCCCATCCGGCCGCCCATCAGGTTCGATGCCAGAGGCGGCCCACACCGCGTCCACGGCGGCTCTCGTACGAGTCTGGCTCGACGGCATCAGGGGGGTGTAGGTCCGGAGCGTGAAACCCGGGTCGTGGTGGCCGAGGTACTCGCTCAGGGCTTTGATGCTCTCCCCCGCGTCCAGGAGCACTGACGCATAGAAGTGCCGCAGCGCGTGCATCCCGTTATCCCTGCCTCCCACGATGCCTGCGGCGCGAAGGGCCGGACGCCACTGGCGGTCGTTGAAGCGGTTCCGGTTCAACGAATGCCCCTCTGGGCTCCGGAAGATCAGCGTCGCCGTGACTGGAGGACCGTCGAGTGTCTTCCAAGGCAGGGTGACCTCGGCCGCCGGGAACTGGTGAAGATGATCGGCGAGCGCGAGGGCGATGGACTCAGGCAGGGGCACGTCCCGTTCCTTGCCGCCCTTGGGCGGGGCGAAGACCGGGCGGTTGCGGAGCAGCTTCACCTGTCGGACGACGTGGACGACGCCACTCTGAAGGTCGAGGTCCTCAACAGCCAGTCCGAAGGCCTCTCCCTGACGCAGGCCGCATCCGGCAGCAGCATCGACGAGTGCCTGATAGCGGTCGGGGAGCTCGGCCCGGACGGCTACGACGCGAGCGCCCGGCCATGGCTTTACCTTGCGGGGGTCGGGCCGGGGCGCCTTAACGGATCAAGGCACCCGCCGCGCACGGCGCGGCGCGCGCGGCCCGTCGCCCGGGCCTGCGCTCCTGTCTGCGCCCCGCTCCAGCCCGGCCGCCGGCCGCACGCCTGACGGCTCGGGTTGATGGGTGGCAAACCCGCGATGCGGCGAGGCCGTACGCGAGTGCGGCCCAGGACGATGCCTCCGGCGGGGGCGCTCAGGCTCCGGGATGGAGGGGGCTCCGTGGGCGGGTGCCGGCCGGTGGGGTGTGGCGGTGGGGACTCCCATCCCGTCTGCCGTCGACCCAGGCAGAGCCGAGCAGGCGCGGCGCCGGGCGTCCAGGTCGTTCGTACAGTGGCGCGCTGTAGCGTGACGCCATGGATGAACCTCGGATCAAGGTGTACGGCTCAGCTACAGAAATAACGATCGCGGCCAACGCGGCCGGACTTCGGGACCTTGCCGAGCGACTTCTTGGACTGGCTGATCCCGAACTCAGGGACGGCTACCACGAGCACCTTGATAGCGGTATTGACCTTGAAGACGGTCCGATCAGCCTGATCCTGGAGCGGGACGAAAAGTTGTAGGCATCGCTTAGCGAGCGCCTTGTTCCGTGCCCCGCCGGTACCTGATCGAGCGGGGAGTAGGGGGAGCACAGGGCACTCACGGGAGCGGACCGGCTCGGAGTCGAGCCAAGGGCCCCAAACTGGAGGCAGTGCAAGCAGTAAGTGTCTAACTGCGTGACAACGCCGCCGAACAGCGGCGGACGAGCGCGAACGTCTGCGGACCATCAGCGCAGGTGAGAGGCGCAGCAGCGCAAGGCACAGCCCCTGCCCGGGTTGCTTCGGGACGAAGAGGTCACCGTGCCATTTCCATGCCAGGTGGGACGGGAAACCACGGATAACGACGGGTGCCGAGAAGGGCCGCACGGCTCGACTCGGCACCCGTTTCCGCAGCTCACAGCGCCTATCAGGCGCCAAAGATCGGTGATTCCCAAGCTCATGTCAATCGCGCAGCGTCCTTGCTGTCAGAGGTGCGCTGTACGGTCCGCGCTATGGCTGAGAGACCTACGACGAGCTGGCGCGAGGGCATAGCCCGTGAGGCGGAGCAACTGGCTGCCGGCACGCTGGATCCTGGCTGCGCTTGCATGGCCGCCTTGTACCCGGATGAGCTCCTGGTAGCGACCGATTCTGTCCTCGACTCCTTCGATGCGGAGGTGGCCGGGCTGGATGGCACAGAGGATGTCCAGGTCTTCGCCGCGGTAGAGCGTGTCGTCTTGGCCCTGAACGCCGTGGACGACATCCACTGCGGCTACGAGACGGATGAACGCGAGGCCTTGTGTGAGTACATCGACACGGCTCTGACCGAGCACGGCGTCGATGTGGCGGCGCTGACCGCCCGGCATGGGCTCGGGCGATATGAGCTCACGGACCAGTGGCGCGATTGGTAGGTGCTCCCATCAACGGCTTCACCGTCGTGCCACATCCGTGCCAGATAGGGCGGGGAACCACGGGGAGCGAGGGGTGTTGTCGGGCTCTGGGGCGTCGGTCAGCTCCTGCAGCGTCTATGCAGGTCAGGCACGGCTCCACCCTCCCGTTCTTGTAAAGCGGTGATGTCCCAGCACCTTCAAAGCAAGGGAGAGAAGCCAGCGGACTGGTCGAGCTGGAAGGGCGAGCCACTCCGCGTGGGCTCCCAGCCCTGCCGTAGGGCGGATTCGATGGCCTCGGCAACATCGGAGGGCAGTACGGAGCCGCCCGGAGCTTCGAGCCAGTTGCCAGGGTGGGCCTTGTTCGTGGTGACAACGAGGGTGGTCCCGGGATGATCCGCGTGTTCCACGGCGTACGCGCAGGGGGACCAGCCGAGACCTTGGCTGTAGGTCGGCCTGCGTCGCAGCCGCCAGCGATAGGTCGTGTCGCCGACGACGATGCGCCGTGCTCCTTTGCGGCCCAGCGCCATGTGTCTTCCTTGATGTCGGAGCGCTGGAAGCCCAGCTCTGCGAAGGGTCTGAACGATACCCGGGGCCGTGACGGGGCCGTCCGAGGGCAGCCAAAGGCGACCAACACTGACAACCGTCAGGCGCTTTGCATCGGCGCCGCCACGCTCACCCCCACTGCCCTGGCTCCGGCCGCCTGGGCCGCGACGCTGCCCGTGGCGTGCAGCGAGACCGCCCTGCGCAACGCCATCGACACCGCCAACAGCACCCCCGGCAGCAGCGACACCCTCGACCTGGCGCGCGGCTGCGCCTATCGGCTGACCACCGAACTTCCCGCCATCACCTTGCCGATCGTCATCAATGGCAACGGCGCCACCCTCACCCGGGTGGCGGGGGCGTTCCGCATCCTCACGGTCGACGGCGGCGCTCTGACCCTCCGAGCAACCGTCCTCAGCAACGGTGACGCCACGGGCAGTGTGGTCGCGAACGGGGCCGGCGGCGCCATCCTCGTGTCCAATGGCGGCAGCCTCAATCTGAGCGCCGCCGTGCTCCGGAACAACCACGCGAACTTCGGCGGTGGCATCGCCGTGTCCGCGGGCTCGCCGGCTCAGATCACCGCGAGTGCCCTCACGGGTAACAGCGCGGCCCAGAACGGCGGGGGCATCGTCAGTGACGGCACGGTCGCCGTCAGCTTCTCGCAACTCAGCGGGAACACGGCAGGCGGCGCTGGAGGCGGTGTCGCCAGCGTCGGAACGCTGACGGTCAACCCCAGCAACATCGTGAACAACACCGCACAGACCGACGGCGGTCTCGCCAACGGAGTACCTGCCGTCGCCGGTGGCACCTCCACGGTGACAGCCAGCAACATCAGCAACAACTCGGCCGGCGCCGGAAACCCGGGCGGCGTCTACAACAACGGCGGCACGGTGACCCTGAACCGCACCCGGGTCGCCGCCAACACGCCGAGCAACTGCCTCAACAGTCCGAGCCCGGTCCCCGGCTGCGTCGGCTGATCCTCGCCCGCACGGGCCGCCGTGCGGCTCGGCACACGCACTCCCCGTGCGCCCGATGACGGGGATGCGCACGGGGGCAGCAGCGCAGGTCAGCACGTCGATGGCGAAGAGGGGCGCGGGTCCGAGACCCCGCCCCTCACTTCTTCGCGCACGGGCGCGGAGCCGTCAGACGGTGGCCTTGCCGGCCGCGAAGGTGCGGGCGGTCCGGGCCACGCGGCGGCCGAGGTGTTCGGCGGTGGCGACGTCGGCCTTGTGGACGCCCTCCGGGCCGAGGTCGTTGTGGGTCTGGGCGCCGGCACCGGCGAAGAAGCCGAGGCGGTTGAGGTCGTTCTCGGAGGCCTCGGTGGTGTTCCAGCCGGGCTTCAGGCCCAGGTTGACCCAGGTCATGCCGTGCTGGCCGGCGAGGGTCTGGAAGAACTGCAGGGTGTGCAGCTTGTCGCCGCTCTTGGAGCCGGAGTTGGTGAAGCCGGCGGCGAGCTTGTCCAGCCAGGCGTCGGTGAACCAGCGCTTCGAGGTGGCCTCGGCGAACTGGTGGAAGGCGCCGGAGGCGGTGCCCATGTAGGTCGGGGAGCCGAAGACGATCGCGTCGGAGGCGTCGAGCAGCTCCCACTCCGCGTCGGTGATCTCGTCGACCTTGATCAGGTGGACGGTGGCGCCCGCGTCGGCGGCGCCGTCACGGACGGCCTCGGCCAGGACCGCGGTGTGGCCGTAGCCGGAGTGGTAGGCGATGGAGACGACGGGGGTGGTCACAGAAGACTCCTCGAAGAGGTGTACGGGGTGATGACCAGAAGTAGAGCACTAACTTTTAGAAAGTGCAAGCCAGTGGTTAGCGCACCCGTGACGGTAAGCGCTGTGCCGGAGTACGGTGGATCCATGACTGACGACCTCGCCTACGACGTGTTCGCGCGCGCCTGCCCCTCGCGCGGCACGCTGGAGCACGTGACGGGCCGCTGGGGCAGCCTGACCCTGGGCGCCCTGCACGAAGGGACGTTCCGCTTCAACGAGCTGCGGCGCCGGGTCGACGGCGTGAGCGAGAAGATGCTGTCGCAGACCCTGCACGCCCTGGAGCGCGACGGCCTCGTCCACCGCGAGGCCCAGCCCACGAACCCGCCTCGGGTCGACTACCGGCTCACCCCGCTCGGCCGCGAGGTCGCGGAGCGGCTGATCGGACTGATCGAACTGGTGGAGGGGCGGATGGACCAGGTCCTGACCGCCCGCGAGAGCTACGACGCGGAGCGCGCCGAGACCGTCACCGCCTGACGGCTCGGACGAGGGCGCGCGGCGGGCGCTGGCAGCGCGGACAGAAGTAGCTGGACCGGTTCATCCAGGCGCGGCGCCGCATCGGCGTACCGCAGCGGCGGCAGGGCTCGTCCTCGCGCCCGTAGGCGTCCAGCGAGCGGTCGAAGTAGCCGGACTCGCCGTTGACGTTCACGTACAGGCTGTCGAAGCTGGTGCCGCCGGCGTCGAGCGCCGCGTTCATCACGTCCCTGACGTGCCCGAGGAGCTCGGCCGAGCGCGGCCGGGTCAGGGTGGCGGTCGGCCGGTCGTAGTGCAGCCTCGACCGCCAGAGCGCCTCGTCGGCGTAGATGTTCCCGACGCCGCTGATCAGCGACTGGTCGAGCAGGGCCCGCTTGATCGTCGTACGGCGCAGGCGCAGCGCGCCCTGGAAGGCGGCGTCGTCGAAGGCCGGGTCCAGCGGGTCGCGGGCGATGTGCGCGATGACGTCCGGGAGCCCGTCGGGGGTCTGGTCGTGGAGCGAGAGGCCGCCGAAGGTGCGCTGGTCGACGAAGCGCAGCTCGGTGCCCAGGGAGTCGTCGAAGCGGACCCGGATGCGCAGGTGCTTCTCGTCCGGGGCGTCCTCCGGCTGGACGAGGAGCTGACCGCTCATGCCGAGGTGTCCCAGGACGGAGGTCCCGGTCTCCGCCAGCGGCAGCCAGAGGTACTTCCCGCGCCGCCGCGCCCCCTCGAAGCGCTGCCCCTTCAGCCGGGCCGCGAAGTCCTCGCCGCCCGCCGGATGGCGCCGTACGGCCCTGGGGTGCAGCACCTCGACCTCGGTCACGGTCCGTCCGGCGACCCAGCGCTCCAGACCGCGCCGTACGACCTCGACCTCGGGCAGCTCGGGCACGGGACTCCTCCGGAACGTCTTCGACAGCGGCTCAACCCTACCGCCCGGACGTTCCCCGGAAACGGCTCCGCCCGCCCCTGGCGGGGGCGGGCGGGAAGATTTCGCCGAAGGAGCGCGGGAGCGCGCGGAGTCGCGGTCAGGCGGTGGCCGGGGTGGCCCCGTCCTGCTCGCCGACCGTGCCGGCGTCGGCCGCGGCCTTCGCCGCCGCCACGCGCTCGTCCGCGGCCGCGCGGATAGCGCGCCACGCGGACTCCGCCGCCTGCTGTTCCGCTTCCTTCTTGCTGCGGCCGGTGCCGGTGCCGTACGAGACACCACCGACGCGGGCGGCAGCGGTGAAGGTCTTCTCGTGGTCCGGACCCTCCTCGGAGACGAGGTACTCCGGGACGCCCAGACCCTCGGCCGCGGTGAGCTCCTGGAGACTGGTCTTCCAGTCCAGGCCCGCACCGAGGTTCGAGGACTTCTCGATCAGCGGGTCGAAGAGCCGGTGCACCAGCTCGGACGCCGCGTCGAGGCCCTGGTCGAGATAGACCGCGCCGATCACCGCTTCGAGGGTGTCGGCGAGGATGGACGCCTTGTCCCGGCCGCCCGTGCCCTCTTCGCCCCGGCCGAGCCGGATGAAGGAGCCGAGTTCGAGGCCGCGCCCGACCTCCGCCAGCGCACGCGAGTTGACCACCGCGGCCCGCAGTT
Organism: Streptomyces sp. TLI_105; assembly: GCF_900105415.1. GTDB lineage: Bacteria > Actinomycetota > Actinomycetes > Streptomycetales > Streptomycetaceae > Streptomyces. The sequence continues at coordinate 2,484,476 of NZ_FNSM01000001.1, forward strand.
TGGCCAGCTGGCCTTCCGGCAGGTCGGGGTGGGTGCGGTACAGCGTGTCCGTGACCACCAGGCCGAGCACGGAGTCCCCGAGGAACTCGAGGCGCTCGTTGGTGGGCAGACCGCCGTTCTCGTACGCGTACGAACGGTGGGTCAGCGCACGCACCAGAAGGGCGGACTCGAGCTGATACCCGAGCCGCCCTTCCAGAAGCGTGTGGGACGAGGCTGCGCTGATGTTCTCAGACATCGTGCCTCTCACCAGCCACTCAGACCGAGAGGACCTGGCGCTTGTTGTAGGTGCCGCAGCTCGGGCACGCGATGTGCTGCAGCTTCGGCTCCTGGCAACGCTCACACGAAACCAGGGTGGGGACCGCAGCCTTCCACTGCGACCGGCGGTGGCGCGTGTTGCTGCGCGACATCTTCCGCTTCGGAACAGCCACGGCTACTTCTCCTGCTTCTCGGCGGCGCTTCGGACGTCCCCGTCAGAGGCTTTGCCGCTCATGTTGTCCTTCTCATCGGTTCCCAGCGAACCGGCGAGTCCCTGCAGTGCCGCCCAACGGATGTCGACGGCTTCATGGTGGTGGTCCGGGTTCTCGTTCAGGTTGGTTCCGCACTCGGAACACAGCCCCGCACAGTCCTCCCGGCACACCGGCTGCATCGGCAGTGCGAGCACCACCGCATCACGCAGCACGGGTTCGAGGTCGAACATGCCGTCCTCGAGGGGGATCATGTCCTCGTCGTCCTCGGCTTCGTCGTCCGCGGCCGCCCTGGAGCGGCCCCGGTCGTCGGAGTCGGGGTACGAGAACATCTCCTGGAAGTCCACGTCGAGCTCCAGCTCGACGGGCTCCAGACACCTTACGCACTCCCCCTCGGCCGATGCACGGGCGGTGCCTGTGACAAGCACCCCTTCCATGACCGACTCAAGACGGAGATCGATTTCCACCGGAGAGCCCTCGGGCACTCCGATCACTCCTTCGACGCCGAGCGCAGCGTTGCCACCGGGCGCCTCGACCGAACGCGAGACCCGCTGCAGGGCACCAGGACGCCGCCCCAGCTCGTGCGTGTCGAACACGAGGGGGTTGCGGTGGTCGAGGCGCGTGCTCAGGGCTCTTCCTGCTTTCGGATCGTTCTGCGGCGTGGAGGAGGCTGCCGGACGTGGGCAGCTGGGATCGCGGACATAGCGCGACCGAAGAGCCAGGATACTGGACGCTTCGCTCAGGGCCCAATCCGGGCTCCCCGCCCCTTACTGCCCCTGTTCGTACCGGCGCAGCTGCTCCAGGTCGATCATGCTCGTGTCGAAGAAGCTGGTCTCGTCGAGCGCGGCGGCCTGCTGCGGCTGGTGGGGCTGGGCGTGGACCTGGCCCTGGGGGTCGTACTGCTGCTGCTCGTAGCCGTACTGCCCCTGGTACGCGTAGGGGTCCTGCTGCTGGTAACCGTAGGCGTCCTGCTGCTGGTACGCATAGGCGGGGTCCTGCTGGGGCTGCTGGTAGCCGTACGGGTCGGGCTGCTGCGCGGGGATCTGCGGGGCCTGCGGCTGCGCCGGCTCGGGGTCGGAGAGCTCCGCGAGCCCGGCGAGGTAGTCCGCGTCGCTGGTGGGGACCGCGCCGCCGAGACCGTCCTGCGCGGCCATGTGCTCGCCCAGGGCGTCCGTGGCGATCCGGCCGTGCAGCTTCTGCCGGCCCCGGCCGACGGCCTCCAGGGTCTTGCTGAGGACGGCCTCGAAGGCGCCCAGCTTCGCGTCCACGTACTGGTCGGCCCGCTGGATCAGGGTCTGCGGGTCGGCGCTGTACTCGGGGGCGTCCGCGTCGGCGTAGCCGTCCCGGTCGAGGCCCGGGCCGCGGCCGAGGAGCTTCTCGCGCCCGCGGTCGACGGAGCCGATGGTCTTGTTGAGGACGACCTCGAAGTTGGCGAGCTTGGAGTCCACGTAGTCGTCGGCCTCGGCCCGTACCTCCTCGGCCTCGCGGCGGGCCTCGGCGAGGATCCGGTCGGCCTCCTCCTGGGACTCGCGGGCGACCTGGGTGTCGGAGACGATCGAGCCCCGCTCGGCGTGGGCGGCCTCGATGATCCGCTCGGCCTCCTGGCGGGCCTGCTCGACCATCTGCTCGCGGCCGCCGATCAGCTCCTGGGCCTGGGCCAGGGAGCCGGGCAGGGCCTGGCGCACCTCTTCGAGCAGGGCGAGCAGCTCGGCGCGGTTGACCACGCAGGATGCCGACATGGGCATGGAGCGGGCGCCCTGCACGGTCGCGACGATCTCGTCGAGCTTCTTCTGCACGTCCACCTGGTGCTCGCCACTCTCTACAGCTGGATGGAGACGGACGGGACGACTGTAAGGGCAGTCGGCGCCCGTCCGACACCAGGTGACGGAGCGTCAGCGACGGTGGCCGCGCGTCACTTCCGGGCGAGCCGCTCGGTCAGCCGCGGGAGGACCGTCGGCGGGACCAGATGGGAGACGTCCCCGCCCCAGGCGGCCACTTCCTTGACCAGCGAGGAGGAGAGGAAGCTGTACGTCGGGTTGGTGGGGACGAACAGGGTCTCCACGCCCGAGAGGCCGATGTTCATCTGGGCCATCTGCAGCTCGTAGTCGAAGTCGCTGACCGCGCGCAGACCCTTCACGATCGCGGGGATGTCGCGCTGCTTGCAGAAGTCGACGAGGAGGCCGTGGAAGGACTCCACCTCGACGTTGCCGAAGTCGGCGGTGACCTCGCGGATCAGCTCTATCCGCTCGTCGACCGTGAAGAGGCCCTTCTTCGACTGGTTGATCATCACGGCCACGTGTACGACGTCGTACAGCTTGGAGGCGCGGGCGATGATGTCGAGATGTCCGTTGGTGATGGGGTCGAATGACCCCGGACAGACGGCGCGGCGCAACTTGGGTCCCTCGCTCTCCGGTCCGGTCATCGTGCGTCTTCGCACGTAGAGGCGGCGCGACCGTACCAAAACGTTCCCTCGCCGTAACGACGGGACCGCAGGGGTTCGAAGCCCTCGGGCCAGCCGAACTCCCCGCCTCGGGTGCTGCGCTCCACGGTGACGAGGGCATCCTCGCTCAGCCAGCCCCCCGAGCGCAGTGTGAGGAGAATCTCGCGGAGATCGTCGTCCCCGACGGCGTAGGGCGGGTCGAGGAAGACCAGGTCGTACGGATCGGCCGGGGCCGGTCCCGTCACGATCTGCTCGGCCTTGCCGGTGCGGAGTTCGGCGCCGGGCAGGCCGATCGAGCGGACGTTGTCCCGGATCGTCTTCGCGGCGCGGGGGTCGGCTTCGACGAGGAGGGCGTGGGCGGCGCCCCGGGAGAGCGCCTCCAGGCCGACGGCGCCGGAGCCCGCGTACAGGTCGGCGACCCTGGCCCCGGCCAGGCCCTGGAACGACTCCCAGGTGGAGAAGAGGCCTTCCCGTGCCCGGTCGGAGGTGGGGCGGGTGCCGTTGCCGGGGGGCACGGCCAGGCGCCGTCCGCCGGCGCTGCCGGCGATCACGCGGGTCATCGGTGTCCTCGTCCTGCGTCGTCCAATGCGTAGGTCCCAGGATATGGCCGCGGCGCGGCGCTCAGCCCTTCTCAGCCCTTGTCGAGGTACGTCTCCCGCTCCTCGCTGAGGAGGGCGTCGAGCGCGGTGCGCAGGCCGGGGTGGGCGCCGAGGGCGGGGTCGGCGAGGACGAGGGCGGTGGCCTCCTCGCGGGCGGCGGCGATGACCTCCTCGTCGTCGATGACGGCGAGGACCCGGAGGGAGGAGCGGACGCCGGACTGGGCCTGGCCGAGGACGTCGCCCTCGCGCCGCTGTTCGAGGTCGATGCGGGAGAGCTCGAAGCCGTCGAGGGTGGTGGCGACGGCGTTCAGCCGCTGCCGGGCGGGGCTCGCCTCGGGCATCTCGCTGACGAGGAGGCAGAGACCGGGGGCGGAGCCCCGGCCGACGCGGCCGCGCAGCTGGTGGAGCTGGGAGACGCCGAAGCGGTCGGCGTCCATGATCACCATGGCGGTGGCGTTGGGCACGTTGACGCCGACCTCGATGACCGTGGTGGCGACGAGGACGTCGAGCTCGCCGGCGGCGAAGCGGCGCATGACGTCGTCCTTGTCGTCCGGGTGCATGCGGCCGTGCAGGACGGCGATCCGCAGGCCCGCGAGGGGGCCGGTGCGGAGCTTCTCGGCGACGTCGAGGACGGCGAGCGGCGGGCGCTTCTCGGCCTCGTCCTCGGGGGACGCCTTGGACTTCTTCTGGTCCTCCTCGTCGCCGATGCGGGGGCAGACGACGTACGCCTGGTGTCCGTTCCCCACCTCCTCGCGGACCCGCTCCCACGCCCGTGCGAGGAAGTGCGGCTTGTCCGCGGCGGGGACCACGTGGCTGGCGATGGGCGAGCGGCCGGCGGGCAGCTGGTCGAGGACGGAGGTCTCCAGGTCGCCGAAGACGGTCATGGCGACCGTGCGCGGGATGGGCGTCGCGGTCATGACGAGGAGGTGCGGCGGCTGCTTGCCCTTGCCCCGCAGGGCGTCGCGCTGCTCGACGCCGAAGCGGTGCTGCTCGTCGACGACGACCAGGCCGAGGTCGTGGAACTGGACCTTGTCCTCGATCAGCGCGTGCGTGCCGATGACGATGCCGGCCTCGCCGGTGACCAGGTCGAGCAGGGCCTGGCGGCGGGCGGCGGCGCCCATGGAGCCGGTGAGCAGGACGACCTTGGTGGCGCGCTCGGCGCCGCCGAGCATGCCTCCTTCGGCGAGCTCGCCCATCATCTCGGTGACGGAGCGGTGGTGCTGCTGGGCGAGGACCTCGGTGGGGGCGAGCATCGCGGCCTGCCCGCCGGAGTCGACGACGGCGAGCATGGCGCGCAGGGCGACCATGGTCTTTCCGCTTCCGACCTCGCCCTGGAGGAGGCGGTGCATGGGGTGTTCGGTGGCGAGGTCGTCGAAGATCTCCTGGGAGACCTTCGTCTGGCCGTCGGTGAGGGTGAAGGGCAGCTTGGCGTCGAAGGCGTCGAGGATGCCGTCGGGGACCGGTCGCCGGGCGACGGCGGGCAGTTGGGTGTCGGCGTGCCGGCGGCGGGCGAGGGCGACCTGGAGGACGAAGGCCTCGTCCCACTTGAGCCGCTCGCGGGCGGCGGCGATGTCCGCCTTGGTGCGGGGGCGGTGGATCATCCGCAGCGCGTCGGGCAGCTCGGCGAGGCCGCGGCCCTCGCGCAGCGCGGGCGGCAGCGGGTCGACGGCGTCACCGGCGCCGGGAAGGACGGCGTCGACGGCCTTGGCGATCTTCCAGGACTCCAGCTTGGTGGTGGCCGGGTAGATCGGGATGAGGGCCCCCGCCCAGGTGTCCACGGCCTCGTCGGCGTCGCCGCGGAGCAACTCGTAGGAGGGGTGGGCGAGCTGGAGGCGGCGGTTGAAGAGCGAGACCTTGCCGGCGAACATGGCGCGGGTGCCGGGCAGCAGGTCCTTGTGCGGCTTGTGGACGCCCTTGCCGAAGAAGACCAGCTGCACCCGGCCGCTGCCGTCGGTGATGGTCACCTCGAGGCGCTGGCCGCGCCCCTTGGAGCCGTTGAAGGTCAGCACCCGGGCGTCGGCGACCTGCGCGACCACCGTGACGTGCTCGTCGAGCGGGAGCTCGGAGAGGGCGGTCAGCTCCCCGCGCTCGGCGTACCGGCGGGGGTAGTGGTGGAGCAGGTCCCCGACCGTGTGCAGGTCGAGCGCCTCGGCCATGACCTTGGCGGTGGCGGGGCCGAGGGCCTTCTTGAGTGGTTCGTCGAGCGCGGGCACGTCCTCCATTGAAGACCACGGGACCGACAGTCGTGCCGAAGCCTGTGGACGACCGCCGGGATCGGGGCCTATTCCACTCCGATGAGCAGGGGCGGCGCGCCCGCGCCCGCGTGGTACGTGGTGGTGTCGACGGCCAGGTAGCCGCGCCGGACGTGGCCCTCCAGGTCGGGGGCGAGTCCGGGCGGGGTGTCGTCGGCGACGACGAGGGTGACGAGTTCGCCGCCGGCCGAGAGCATGCGGTCCAGGACGGTGCGGGCGGTCTCGGTCAGGTCCTTGCCGATGACGGCGACGTCGCCCTCGATGAGGCCGAGGACGTCGCCGGCCTGGCAGACGCCAGCCGAGGTGAAGGAGCGGCGTTCGGCGACGGCGAGTTCGGCGTAGCGGGTGGCTCCGGCGGCGGCCGTCATGGCGACGACGTCCTCGTCGAAGCGCCGGTCGGGTTCGTGGACGGCGAGGGCGGCGATGCCCTGGACGGCGGCCCGGGTCGGGATGAGGGCGACGCGGATGCCCTCGGCCCTGGCGCGTTCGGCGGCGGCGGCCGCGGTCTGGCGCAGCTCGGTGTCGTTGGGCAGGAGGACGACCTCGCGCGCGTGCGCCCGGCGGATCGCCTCCAGGAGTTCGTCGCCGGCGGGCGGTTCGCCGGGCCTGCTGCGGACGGTGGTCGCGCCGGCCTCGGCGCAGAGTCCGGCGAGGCCCTCGCCGGGGACGACGGCGACGACCGCGCGCTGGGCGCGTTCCGCGCGTCCGGCGCCGGACGGTTTCGCGGCCGCCGCGTCGGCCGCGAAGTGGGTGATGCGGATGCGGTGGGGCCGGCCGGCCTCGACGCCGGCCTCGACGGCGGCGCCCGCGTCGTCGACGTGGACGTGGACGTTCCACAGCCCGTCGCCGCCGACGACGACGAGGGAGTCGCCGAGGGCGTCGAGCCGGGCCCGCAGCAGGTCCACGGCGGCGTCCTCGGCCTCCAGGAGGTAGATCACCTCGTAGGCGGGTCCGGCCTCGCCGTCGCAGGCCGGGGCGGAGGCCGCCGGTACGGCCCGTACGTCCCCGAGGACCCGTACCGCGCTCGTCGTGGTCTCGGCGGGGTCCGGCGTCCGGCCGCCCACGGTGTCGACGAGCGCTCCGAGGACGGCGACCAGACCGCGTCCGCCGGCGTCCACGACCCCGGCCCGGCCGAGGACGGCCAGCTGGCCGGGGGTCGCCTCCAGGGCGGTCCTGGCCCCGCCGTGGGCCCGGGTGGCGACCTCCAGGAGGGTGCCGCCGTCCGCGCAGCCGGCCGCGGCGGCCGTGGCCACGGTGAGGACGGTGCCCTCCACGGGGTGGGCGACGGCCTGCCGGGCGGCGGCGGCCGCCTCGGCCAGGGCGCGGGCGAGGTGATCACCGTCACGTCCTTCGGCGAGGACGGCCGCCATGCCGCGCAGGAGCTGGGCGAGGATGGTGCCGGAGTTGCCCCGGGCGCCGAGCAGGGCGCCGTGGGCCATGGCCCGTACGGTCTCGGCGGTGTCGGGGGCGGAGGCGGCGAAGACGGCTTCGACGGCCTGTCGGGCGGCCTCGACCGTCAGGTACAGGTTGGTGCCGGTGTCCCCGTCCGCGACCGGGTAGACGTTGATCGCGTCGATCTCCTCGCGCTCCCGTCCGAGGGCGTCGAGGGCCCGTGCGCACCAGGTCCGGACCGCTTCGGCGTCGAGCTCGACGAGCTCCTCGTCAGGCTGAAGGGCTCGCGACAACGGGGGGTCCTCCTTCGGCGGTGAGCTCACCGCAGGGTAGACCCGGGGTGGCCCGCTCGTGACCCGGGCCCGGGGCGAGGTCCGCGGAGACCGTGGTAGTTTCGTTCCACCGAGGCAGGCGTTGTATGCTGCTTCGGTTGCCCGGTTCAAACCGGGCCGTTCCCCGGCAAGCCACTTCAGACTCCTGATTCCGGTGCGCCGGATTTCACTGTAAATCTGAAGTCTTTGGAGTGACCCGTGGCTGCCAACTGCGACGTCTGCGGCAAGGGGCCGGGCTTCGGCAACAACATTTCGCACTCGCACCGCCGTACGTCCCGTCGCTGGAACCCGAACATCCAGCGCGTGCGTGCCGTGGTCGGTCGGACGCCGAAGCGGCTCAACGTCTGCACCTCGTGCATCAAGGCCGGCAAGGTCTCGCGCTAATTGCGACGTTCCGTCGTAGCGCAGCCCCTGCGGTTGCCTTGAAAGGCCGGTTCACCTCGGTGAACCGGCCTTTTGCCATGCCCGAAAACTTCTGCCGCGCCCTGATGAGGGCGGGCCCCTCGGCGGTCAGGCCCGGAACCGCCAACCGTGGTCGACCGGTCCGATGCCCGCGCCCAGGGCGAACCCGGCGACGATCGCCCCGGTCACGTACTCCTTCGCCTCCCGCACCGCCTCCGGCACCGGCAGGCCCTTGGCGAGTCCGGAGGCGACCGCCGAGGCGAGCGTGCAGCCCGTCCCGTGGGTGTGCCGGTTGTCGTGGCGCGGGGCGCGCAGCCAGTGCTCCTCGGTGCCGTCCGTGAGCAGGTCCACGGCCTCCTGACCGGCGGGCAGGTGCCCGCCCTTGATCAGGACCCAGCGCGGTCCGTACGACAGCACCGCCTCGGCGGCCGTCCGCATGTCGCCCTCGTGGCCGACGTGGACGCCCGTGAGCTGCGTCACCTCGTCCAGGTTGGGGGTGGCGACGGTCGCCCGGGGCAGCAGCCGTCGGCGTACGGAGTCGAGCGCGGTCTCCGCGAGCAGCGGGTCGCCGTGCTTGGAGACGCCGACCGGGTCGACGACGACGGGGGCGTCGGTGTCCGCGAGGAGTTCGGCGACGGTCTCCACGAGGGCGGCGGAGGCGAGCATGCCGGTCTTCACGGCCTGGACGCCGATGTCGTCGACGACGGCCCGGTACTGGGCGCGCACGGCCTCCGCGGGGAGCTCCCAGACGCCCTGCACACCCCGGGAGTTCTGGGCGGTGACGGCGGTGAGCACGCTCATGCCGTGGACGCCGAGCGCGAGCATCGTCTTCAGGTCGGCCTGGATGCCGGCACCGCCGCCGGAGTCGGATCCGGCGACGGTGAGGACCAGAGGGGGATTCACTCCGTCTCTCCGAAGTGGTCCCAGCCGCCCACGCTGTGCCAGGGCGCGCCGTCCACGGTGACCTGCGGCAGCGCCGAGGGGTGGAGGACCTCACCGATGACCTTCCAGCGGGCGGGCAGCTTCACGTCCGGCGGGAAGGTGGCCACGATGGCGTGGTCCTCTCCCCCGGTGAGCACCCACTGCATGGGGTCGACGCCGACGGCCTGGCCGATGTCGTTCATCTGGGTGGGGATGTCGATGAGCCCCGAGCGCAGGTCGATGCGGACCTTGCTGGCCTCGGCGATGTGCCCGAGGTCGGCGATGAGGCCGTCGCTGACGTCGCACATGGCGGTGGCGCCGAGCCCGGCGGCGGCCGGGCCCGCGTGGTACGGCGGTTCGGGCCGGCGGTGGGCCTCGACGAAGGCGCGCGGGGAGCGGAAGCCGCGGGAGAGGACCGCGTATCCGGCGGCGGACCAGCCGAGCCAGCCGGTGTAGGCGACGACGTCGCCGGCCTTGGCACCGCCGCGGGTGACCGGGTCGTGGTTGCGGAGGTCGCCGAGCGCGGTGATGGAGACCATGATCGTGTCGCCGCGGACGACGTCGCCGCCGACCACCGCCGCGCCCGCGACCTGACATTCGTCGCGCAGCCCGTCCATGAGTTCCGTGGGCCATGTCACAGGGAGTTCGGCGGGGACGACGAGGCCGAGGAGGAGCGCGGTGGGGACCGCGCCCATGGCGGCGATGTCGGCGAGGTTCTGCGCGGCGGCCTTGCGGCCGACGTCGTAGGCCGTCGACCAGTCGCGGCGGAAGTGACGTCCTTCGAGCAGGATGTCCGTGCTGGCCACCACGCGCCGGTCGGGGGCGGAGACGACCGCGGCGTCGTCGCCGGGCCCGATCCGTACCGCCGGGGTGGAGGTGAGCCGGGACGTGAGCTCCCTGATGAGCCCGAACTCTCCCAGCTCTCCGACTGTGCCCTTCACCGCGTCTCACCTCGTGTCTTCGTGCCGGCCGGCGGGCGGGGGCGCGTCGTCTCGCGCCGCGGGTCGCGGGCCGTCACCGTGCTGGGTACCGTCAAGTAGACCGTCAACTTCTGTCCTGCGTACGCCACACCCCGAGCGCCTCCGGACGCGCGGGTCTCCCCGTGGCCCGCGGCGACGCGGTACCGTGGCGTCCCTTTCTCCCACAAGATCCTCGTGGTCGCCCTGGAGGTTCCGTGGTTCAGGCGTACATCCTCATCCAGACCGAGGTGGGCAAGGCGTCGACCGTCGCCGACACCATCTCCAAGATCCCGGGGGTCATCCAGGCCGAAGACGTCACAGGACCGTACGACGTGATCGTGCGCGCGCAGGCGGACACCGTCGACGAGTTGGGCCGCATGGTGGTCGCCAAGGTCCAGCAAGTGGACGGCATCACGCGCACCCTCACCTGCCCGGTCGTTCATCTGTAGCCCCCGTCTACGCTTGGCCGGTGACGTCTTCCCACCGGCCCTTCGGCCTGCCCGCCGCCGTCGCGGCCGCCGTCCTGTTGTCGGCCGCCGCCGGTTGTTCCTCACCGGACGCCGCGGCGTCCGCCGTGGTCCCGAACCCGCCGGCGGAGGAGGCCGCCCTCTGCCAGGCACTGGCGAAGGAGCTCCCCGAGACCGTGGCGGGCCTGGCGCGGAGTGACCCGGAGCCCGGCTCCGAGTTGACCGCCGGGTGGGGTGACGGTGCGATCGTACTGCGCTGCGGGGTCCCCCGGCCCGAAAAGATGAGCGACCCGAAGTCGCAGGGCGTCTCCGCGAACGGCGTGCGCTGGATGCTGGAGCAGCGCGAGGGCGACGGACCCCGTTTCACCTCGGTGTACCGCAGGACGTACGTCGAGGTGACGCTGGACGAGCGGTACGCGCACGACGCCGGTCCGCTCACGGATCTCGCGGGACCCGTGGAGCGGACCGTCCCGTGCGCCCTGGAGCCGGAGTGCGGGTGACCGCACCCCGGCGCCCCCGGTCCCGGTCCGTCTAGCGCAGGCCCGTGGAGCGGGTCAGCGCGGCCTGGATGAGCCGGTCGACGAGCTCGGGGTAGCTCACGCCGCTCTCCTGCCACATGCGCGGGTACATGGAGATGGGCGTGAAGCCCGGCATGGTGTTGATCTCGTTGATGACGAAGTCGCCGTCCTCGGTGAGGAAGAAGTCGGCGCGGACCAGGCCCTCGCAGGACACGGCCTCGTAGGCGGCGACGGCGAGGCGCTGGACCTCGGCGGTGGCCTCGTCCCCGATGGGGGCGGGCACGATGCCGGAGGCCGAGTCGATGTACTTGGCCTCGAAGTCGTAGAAGTCGTGGTCGGTGACCGGCGGGATCTCGGCCGGGACGCTGGCGCGCGGGCCGTCCTCGAACTCCAGGACGCCGCACTCGATCTCGCGGCCGCGCAGCAGCGACTCGACGAGGATCTTGGGGTCGTGGCGGCGGGCCTCCTCGATGGCCTCGTCCAGGCCGGAGAGGTCGTCGACCTTGGTGATGCCCATGGAGGAGCCGCCGCGGGCCGGCTTCACGAAGAGCGGCCAGCCGTGCTCGGCGGCGAACTCGACGATCTTCTTGCGGGCGGCGGCGGGGCTCTGCTCCCACTCGCGCGGCCGGATGACCTCGTACGGGCCGACGGGGAGGCCGAAGGAGACGAAGACCCGCTTCATGTACTCCTTGTCCTGGCCGACGGCGGAGGCGAGGACGCCCGCGCCGACGTAGGGGACGCCGGAGAGCTCCAGGAGGCCCTGGAGGGTGCCGTCCTCGCCGTAGGGGCCGTGGAGCACGGGGAAGACCACGTCGACCTCGCCGAGGGCCTTGGGCACGGCGCCGGGCTCGGTGAGGACGACCTCGCGGTTGGCGGGGTCCACGGAGAGGACGACGCCGCCCTCCTCGGACTCGGCCAGGTCGGCCACGTTCGGCAGGGCGCGGTCCGCGATGGCCATCCGCTCGGGGGCGTCGGCGGTGAGCGCCCAGCGCCCGTCCGTCGTGATGCCGATGGGCAGCACGTCGTACTTGTCCCGGTCGATGGCGCTCAGGACGGCGCCCGCCGTGACGACGGAGATGGCGTGCTCGGAGCTGCGTCCGCCGAAGACGACGGCCACGCGCGGCTTGCGGGGGCTCTGGGTGTTCTCGCTCATATCGCGATGAGCGTACCTTGCGGCTCCCGAACTGCTGAGCGCCCCGCTCGCACGCGCGCGTACGGCTCACACGGCCGGGCTCAGCGGCGTTCGGGCTTGGCCGAGCGCGACATGAGCTCCTTGAGGGCGACGACGGGCGGCTTGCCGTCGTGGACGATCGAGACGACGGTCTCGGTGATGGGCATGTCGACGCCGTGGCGGCGGGCCAGATCGAGCACGGACTCGCAGGACTTGACGCCCTCGGCGGTCTGCTTGGTGGCCGCGATGGTCTCCTGGAGGGTCATCCCCCGGCCGAGGTTGGTGCCGAAGGTGTTGTTCCGGGAGAGCGGCGAGGAGCAGGTGGCGACGAGGTCGCCGAGGCCCGCGAGGCCGGAGAAGGTGAGCGGGTCGGCGCCCATGGCGAGGCCGAGGCGGGTGGTCTCGGCGAGGCCGCGGGTGATGAGCGTGGCCTTGGAGTTGTCGCCGAGTCCCATGCCGTTGGCGATGCCGACGGCGAGGCCGATGACGTTCTTGACGGCGCCGCCGAGTTCGCAGCCCACCACGTCGGTGTTGGTGTACGGGCGGAAGTACGGGGTCATGCAGGCGGTCTGGAGCCGCTGGGCGACCGTCTCGTCGGAGCAGGCGACGACGGCGGCGGCGGGCTGCCGGGCGGCGATCTCCTTGGCCAGGTTGGGCCCGGTGAGGACGGCCACGCGGTCGGCGGGCACGTCGGCGACCTCGGTGATCACCTCGCTCATCCGCTTGGCGGTGCCGAGTTCGACGCCCTTCATGAGGGAGACGAGGACGGTGTCGGGGGCGAGCACCGGCCGCCAGGCGGCGAGGTTGCCGCGCAGGGTCTGGGAGGGGACGACGAGGACGGTGAAGTCGGCGTCCGCGGCGGCCTCGGCGGGGTCCGCGGTGGCCGTGATGCCCTGCGGGAGTTCGACGCCCGGCAGGTAGTCGGGGTTGACCCGGCCGGTGTTGATCTCCTTGGCGAGTTCGGCGCGGCGGCCCCAGAGGCTCACCTCGCAGCCCGCGTCGGCGAGCACCATGGCGAAGGCGGTGCCCCAGGATCCGTTGCCGAAGACGGCTGCCCTGGTCACTTGGCGCCCTCCCCGGCGGCCCTGCGCCGCTGCTCCAGGCGGGCCTTGCGGTGGTCGTACGGCTCGGCGGGCGCCTTCTCGCCGCGGACCTCCTCCAGGAGGGCGGTGATGGCGGCCATGATGACCTCGGTGGCCTCGCGCAGGACGTCGGGCGTGGGCTCCAGGCCGTGGAAGCGGGAGAGGTCGACGGGCGGTCCCGCCTGCACGATCAGCGTCTTGCGGGGGAACAGGCGGAGCTTGTTCTCCTTGGCGTACGGCGGCATCGCGAGGTTGGCGCCCCACTGGGCCACCGGGATGACGGGGACCTGGGTGAGCAGCGCGACGCGGGCGGCGCCGGTCTTGCCGGCCATGGGCCACATCTCGGGGTCGCGGGTGAGGGTGCCCTCCGGGTAGAAGGCGACGCACTCGCCGCGCTCGATGGCGTCGACGGCGGCGCGGAAGGCGTCGAGCGCGTTGGTCGTCTCGCGGTAGACCGGGATCTGGCCGGTGTTGCGGAGCATCGTGGCGACGAAGCCGCCCTTGAAGAGTCCGGCCTTGGCGAGGAAGCGCGGGACCCGGCCGGTGTTGTACTGGTAGTGCGCGTAGGACAGCGGGTCCAGGTAGGAGTTGTGGTTGACCGCGGTGATGAAACCGCCGTCGGCCGGAATGTGCTCCATACCGCGCCAGTCCCGCTTGAACAGAACCACCAGGGGGGGTTTGGCGATGACCGCCGCGAGGCGGTACCAGAAGCCGATTCTGCGGCGGGGCACTCGGACACCTTTCTCCGGGACTGGCTGGCAGGGGGTCAAGTGTCGCCCCATGCTCCTGGTCTGTCGAGTGACACCGTACGCCCCGGGACCTCCGGTCGACCGCGTGGGCGGGACAGAATGGCCCCGATGAAGACGCTGCCCCCGATGCGCACCGGCGCCGACGACGGCTGGTCCCTGGTCGTCCCCCTGAAGCCCCTCGCCCTGGCCAAGAGCAGGCTGGCGGCCACGGCGGGCGCGCGGCTGCGTCCCCGGCTCGCGCTGGCGTTCGCCGAGGACACCGTGGAGGCGGTGCTGAACTGCGCGCGCGTGCGCGATGTGGCGGTCGTCACGGACGATCCGGTGGCCGGCGCGGCGCTCGCGGCGCTGGGCGCGCGGATCGTGCCGGACTCCCCGGCGGCGGGGCTCAACGCGGCGCTGGCGCACGGGGCGCGGGCCGTGCGTTCCGGGCGGCCGCACGCGCGCGTGGCGGCGCTCAACGCGGACCTCCCGGCGCTGCGGCCCGCGGAGCTGACCCGGGTCCTGGACGCGGCCGGAAATTTTACGAGGGCATTTCTCTCGGATGCCGCCGAAATAGGTACGACATTCCTCTCGGCGGCGCCGGGGGCGGAATTGGAACCGGCATTCGGGGGCGCGTCGAGGCTGCGGCATTTGTCTTCGGGGGCGGCCGAAATCCGGCTCGCCGGGGTGGATTCCGTACGCCGGGACGTGGACACCGGGGAGGATCTGGCGGCGGCGCTGGCGCTGGGGCTCGGTCCGCGGACGGCCGCCCGGTGGGCGACGGCGGCCGGATAGGCTGCGGTCCATGCAGGCGACCGCGTTCACGTACGACCCCGAGACCCGCAGCGGCAGTGTGCTGCTCGACGACGGCACCCCCGTGGAGTTCGGGGCGGAGGCCTTCGAGGCGGGCGGGCTGCGGTTGCTGCGGCCGGGGCAGCGGGTGCGGATCGAGACCGAGCCCGGCACGTCGGGCGCGGGGCTCCGGATCACCCTGGTGACGCTGCAGACCTTCTGAGACGCGCCGCGGGCCGGGCTCCCGGAGGGGAGCCCGGCCCGGCGGGTCGGTACCGCGCGTCCTACTTCTTGGCGGCGGTCTTCTTGGCGGTCGTCTTGCGCGCCGTCGTCTTCTTGGCGGGCGCCTTCGTCGCCGTGGCCTTCTTCGCGGCCGGCGCGGTCTTCTTGGCGGTGGCCTTGGTCGCCTTCTTCGCGGTGGCGGCCGTGGTGGTCTTCTTGGCGGCGGCGGTGGTCTTCTTCGTCGCGGCCGTCGTGGCCTTCTTCGCCGGGGTCGCCTTCTTCGCGGCGGCCGCGGTGGTCTTCTTGGCGGCGGCGGTGGTCTTCTTCACCGCGGCCGTCGTGGCCTTCTTCACGGGGGTCGCCTTCTTCGCGGCGGCCTTCTTGGCGGTGGTGGCCTTCTTGGCGGCGGCCTTCTTCACGGTCGCGGAGGCGCCACCGGTGAGGCTGCCCTTGGGGGCCTTCTTGACGGAGACCTCGCCGCCCTTGGGGAGCTTCTTCGAGCCGCTGACCAGGTCCTTGAAGCCCTGACCTGCACGGAAGCGCGGGACGGAGGTCTTCTTGACCCGGACGCGCTCACCCGTCTGCGGGTTGCGGGCGTAGCGGGCCGGCCGGTCGACCTTCTCGAACGAGCCGAAACCGGTGACCGAGACCCGGTCACCGGCCACCACGGCGCGCACGATGGCGTCGAGCACGTGGTCGACGGCTTCGGCGGCCTGCTGACGACCGCCCATCTTGTCGGCAATCGCTTCTACGAGCTGCGCCTTGTTCACGTCTTCCCCTTCGGAGACATTGCCAGAACGAAAGTGTTCAAGCTTTTTCGCACGTTAGGCATGTATATACCGCAAATCAAACACGAAACGGTCTAATCACCCTAGTGCCGCAACGCGGAAGTTCCGTTGCGGAGTTCCTGGTGTCAGTCGTCCTCTGGGAATCGGCCCTCATCGAGGTCCTTCATCAACCGGTCGAGACGCGTGGCCGCGTCCTTGAGATCGTGCTTCGCCGCTGCCGTGACGACCAGCAGCTTCCGGGACAGCGCCATCCTTACGCCCTCCGGGACTTGCAGTGAGCGCACCCTTGTGTGCGCTTCCTTCAATCGGGCGGCGACTGCCTCGTAGAGCTCGAGTTGGCTGTCGCGTTCCATGCACCGATTGTGCCATCTAGGGCGAGTTGTCGCCCGACAGGGTCTCAACAAGCGACTGCGCCCCCCACCGGTCGGTGGGGGGCGCAGTCTTGGAAAAGCGCTGCTCAGAACGTAATTGTACGGGGCTTGAAGGCCGGTCGAGCGGCCTCGTAGGCAGCGATGTCCGCTTCGTTCTGAAGGGTGAGGCTGATGTCGTCGAGACCGTTGAGCAGTCGCCAGCGGGCGTTCTCGTCGAGCTCGAAGTCGGCCTCGATCCCGGCGGCCAGAACCTTGCGGGTCTCCAGGTCGACGGTGATCTCGGCGGTCGGGTCGGCCTCGGTCAGCTCCCAGAGGGCGTCCACCGTCTCCTGCGGGAGGACGACGGTGAGCAGGCCGTTCTTCAGCGAGTTGCCGCGGAAGATGTCGGCGAAGCGGGAGGAGATGACCGCCTGGAAGCCGTAGTTCTGGAGCGCCCAGACGGCGTGCTCGCGGGAGGAGCCGGTGCCGAAGTCGGGGCCGGCGACCAGGACCGTGGCGCCCTGCCGCTCGGGGCGGTTGAGGACGAACTCGGAGTCCTTGCGCCAGGCCTCGAAGAGACCGTCCTCGAAGCCGTCGCGGGTGACCTTCTTCAGCCAGTGCGCCGGGATGATCTGGTCGGTGTCGACGTTGCTGCGACGCAGCGGGACGGCCCGGCCGGTGTGCGTGGTGAAAGCTTCCATGGTTCCTCAGACCCCCGCGGTGGTGGCGACGTCGGACAGATCGGCCGGGGAGGCCAGGTGGCCCAGGACGGCGGTGGCGGCGGCGACCTGGGGGGAGACCAGGTGGGTGCGGCCGCCCTTGCCCTGCCGGCCCTCGAAGTTGCGGTTGGAGGTGGACGCGGAGCGCTCACCGGGGGCCAGTTGGTCGGGGTTCATGCCCAGGCACATGGAGCAGCCCGCGTGCCGCCATTCGGCGCCGGCCTCCTTGAAGACCTTGTCCAGGCCCTCCTCGACGGCCTGCAGGGCGACCCGGACCGAGCCGGGGACGACCAGCATGCGGACGCCGTCGGCGACCTTGCGGCCCTCCAGGAGGGAGGCCGCGTTGCGCAGGTCCTCGATGCGGCCGTTGGTGCAGGAGCCTACGAAGACGGTGTCGACCTTGATGTCGCGCAGCGGCTGCCCGGCGGTCAACCCCATGTACTCCAGGGCCTTTTCGGCGGCGAGGCGCTCCGAAGCGTCTTCGTACGAAGCCGGGTCGGGGACGTTCGCCGAAAGCGGCGCGCCCTGGCCCGGGTTGGTGCCCCAGGTGACGAACGGCGCCAGCGCAGCCGCGTCGATGACGACCTCGGCGTCGAAGACCGCGTCCTCGTCGGACTTCAGGGTCTTCCAGTACGCGACGGCGGCGTCCCAGTCCTCGCCCTCGGGGGCGTGGGCGCGGCCCTTCAGATAGGCGAAGGTGGTCTCGTCGGGGGCGATCATGCCCGCGCGGGCGCCGGCCTCGATCGACATGTTGCAGATGGTCATCCGGGCCTCCATCGAGAGCTTCTCGATGGCGGAGCCGCGGTACTCCAGGATGTAGCCCTGGCCGCCGCCGGTGCCGATCTTCGCGATGATCGCCAGGATCAGGTCCTTGGCGGTGACGTCCTCGGGCAGCTCGCCGTCGACCGTGATCGCCATGGTCTTGGGGCGGGCCAGCGGCAGCGTCTGGGTGGCGAGCACGTGCTCGACCTGGCTGGTGCCGATGCCGAACGCCAGCGCGCCGAAGGCGCCGTGCGTGGAGGTGTGCGAGTCGCCGCAGACCACGGTGGTGCCGGGCTGGGTCAGGCCCAGCTGGGGGCCCACGACGTGGACGACGCCCTGCTCGACGTCGCCGAGCGGGTGCAGCCGGACGCCGAATTCGGCACAGTTCTTGCGGAGGGTCTCCAGCTGGGCGCGGGAGACCGGGTCGGCGATCGGCTTGTCGATGTCGAGGGTGGGGGTGTTGTGGTCCTCGGTCGCGATGGTGAGGTCGAGGCGCCGCACCTGCCGGCCGTTCTGCCGGAGACCGTCGAAGGCCTGGGGGCTGGTCACCTCGTGCAGCAGGTGCAGATCGATGAAGAGGAGGTCGGGCTCGCCCTCGGCGCGCCGGACGACGTGGTCGTCCCAGACCTTCTCCGCGAGTGTCCTACCCATCGCTTTCCCTCCGGCCGACGTCTACGCCGGCACAACTAGAGACCCGTTTCGCGGGCCGTTGTGCGGCCGCATCACCAGGGTCACAGGTTCCGAGAAAAATTGAACTTGCGTTTCACAGAGTGAGACGCGAATATCGTTGCATGGACAACTCTAGCGGCGTAGGCGTTCTCGACAAGGCAGCCCTTGTCCTGAGCGCCCTGGAGTCCGGTCCGGCCACCCTCGCAGGACTGGTCGCGGCGACGGGACTCGCACGACCCACGGCCCACCGACTGGCCGTGGCACTGGAACACCACCGGATGGTGGCGCGTGACATGCAGGGCCGGTTCATCCTCGGACCGCGCCTGGCGGAGCTCGCCGCCGCGGCCGGCGAGGACCGCCTGCTCGCGACCGCGGGCCCGGTTCTGACGCATCTGCGCGACGTCACCGGCGAGAGCGCCCAGCTCTACCGACGCCAGGGCGACATGCGCATCTGCGTGGCGGCGGCCGAGCGGCTCTCGGGCCTGCGGGACACCGTCCCGGTCGGCTCGACGCTGACCATGAAGGCCGGCTCGTCCGCGCAGATCCTGATGGCCTGGGAGGAGCCCGAGCGGCTGCACCGCGGCCTCCAGGGCGCCCGCTTCACGGCGACGGCCCTGTCGGGCGTACGGCGCCGCGGCTGGGCCCAGTCGATCGGCGAGCGGGAGCCGGGCGTGGCGTCCGTCTCCGCGCCCGTACGCGGTCCCTCGAACCGCGTGGTGGCCGCCGTCTCGGTCTCGGGCCCCATCGAGCGTCTGACGCGCCACCCGGGCCGTATGCACGCCCAGGCGGTCATCGACGCCGCCGCCCGTCTCTCCGAGGCGCTCCGCCGCAACGGCTGAGCTCCGCCGTCCCTCCTGTTCGTCCCGGCCCACCGCTCCAACGCCGCAGCGGTGGGCCGGAGTTGTGTGCGCGGTACCGAACAGCGAAGAAGCCCTCCCCCGAAGGGAAGGGCTTCTTCGTCTTGTACCCCCGACCGGATTCGAACCGGCGCTACCGCCTTGAGAGGGCGGCGTGCTAGGCCGCTACACAACGGGGGCAAGATCTTGCTTCCACGCGACGGATCGCCTGGATTTACTGCGCTGGCCTACCTGGACTCGAACCAAGACTAACTGAACCAGAATCAGTCGTGCTGCCAATTACACCATAGGCCACTGGTGGTTTAGACCAGTTGGTACCCCCGACCGGATTCGAACCGGCGCTACCGCCTTGAGAGGGCGGCGTGCTAGGCCGCTACACAACGGGGGCCCTAGCGATCCTGCATCGAGACCACCGGGAGCTACCCAGGTGATCCCGCGGGAAGGATCTGTACCCCCGACCGGATTCGAACCGGCGCTACCGCCTTGAGAGGGCGGCGTGCTAGGCCGCTACACAACGGGGGCTTCGTGGATGCCATCCACAGGTGCAGATGAGCTCTGCGAGCTGGCCTACCTGGACTCGAACCAAGACTAACTGAACCAGAATCAGTCGTGCTGCCAATTACACCATAGGCCACCGGAACTTGATCACTTCGATAAGGGATCCTGCTCGGCTTGCGCTTCCGGGGCTTTCCGGCCTTTCGGCCCGTTCCCCTCGGCGCAGAAAGAACATTACCCGAAGGTGGACGGTGCTCCAAAACGCGTATCCGCACGCAGCAGCGCGGGCAGCTGGCGGAGGTCGGTGATCCGGGTCAGCTCGGGCCTCCCGCCGGTCCCCGCGCGGTCCAGCCAGATCCCCCGGAGGCCCGCCTCCACGGCGCCCCGGGCGTCGATGTCCGGGTGGTCCCCGACGTACGCCACCTGGTGGGGGCGCAGGTCGAGGAGGGTGCAGGCGGCGTGGAAGGCCTCCGCGGCGGGCTTGGCCACCCCCAGCTCGGCGGCGCACACCACGGCCTCGAAGCGGTCCCGTACGCCCAGCGCGCGGAGCTTGTGGTCCTGGTTGTGGATGCTGGAGTTGGACAGCACTCCGTGGCGGTAGTCCCGGGCCAGCAGGTCGAGGACGGGCACGGTGTCGGGGAAGAGCTCCCAGGCGGCCTCGTAGTGGACCACGTACCGGTCGAACCAGTCGTCGGCCTCGGCGGCGGTGAGCGCCGGCCGCCCGAGGAAGTCCCGCACCCGGTCGCGCCGCTGGTCCCGGAAGTCCCCGCCCTCGGCCTCGTACCGGCGCCAGTGCAGCTCCGTGAGCTCCTTCCAGCGCCGCAGGGCCTCCTCGGCGGAGCCCCAGGCGTCCAGCAGCCCCTCGGCGGCGAGGTGCGCCCGCATCCCGGTCCGGTCCGCGCTCGCGTAGTCGAAGATCGTGTCGTCGATGTCCCAGAGCACCGCGCGGATGGTCATGGGGACGACGGTACCCCCGCCCGCGGGCGCGGGACGGGGGTACCGGTGCGTAGTACGGCGCGGATCAGCCGGCGAGCTTCGCCAGGGTCGCGTCGATGCGGGCCAGGGTCTTCTCCTTGCCCAGGATCTCCAGGGACTCGAAGAGCGGCAGGCCGACCGTGCGGCCGGTGACGGCCACGCGGACCGGGGCCTGCGCCTTGCCGAGCTTGAGGCCGTGGACCTCGCCGGCGGCCAGGACGGCGTTCTTGAGGGACTCGGGGTCGCTCCAGTCGGCCGCGTCGAGCTTCTCGCGGGCGGTGGTGAGCAGGGCCGCGGGCTCGCCCTTCATGGCCTTGTCCCACGAGGGCTGGTCGAAGACCGGCTCGGACAGGAAGAGGAAGTCCACGTTGGCCGTGATGTCCGAGAGGACGGTCACGCGGGTCTGGGCGTGCGGCGCGATGGCCTCCCAGGCGGCCTGGTCGAAGTCCTCGGGGGCCCAGGGGGCGTGCGGGGCGCGGAGCCAGGGCTCGCAGGCCGCGGCGAAGGCCTTCACGTCCAGCATCCGGATGTGGTCGGCGTTGATCGACTCGGCCTTCTTGAGGTCGAAGCGCGCCGGGTTGGCGTTGACGTCGGCGATGTCGAACTTCGCCACCATCTCGGGGATGGTGAAGATGTCCTGGTCGGCCGAGAAGGACCAGCCGAGGAGCGACAGGTAGTTCAGCAGGCCCTCGGGGAGGAAGCCGCGCTCCCGGTAGAGGTTGAGGGAGGCCTGCGGGTCGCGCTTGGAGAGCTTCTTGTTGCCCTCGCCCATCACGTACGGCAGGTGGCCGAAGGAGGGGATCTCCTTGGCGATGCCCAGCTCGATCAGCGCCTTGTAGAGCGCGACCTGGCGCGGGGTGGAGGAGAGCAGGTCCTCGCCGCGGAGGACGTGGGTGATCTCCATCAGGGCGTCGTCGACCGGGTTGACCAGGGTGTACAGCGGGGCGCCGTTGGCCCGGAGGATGCCGTAGTCCGGCACGTTGTCCGGGGTGAAGGTGAGCTCGCCGCGGACCAGGTCGGTGAAGGTGATCGGCTCGTCGGGCATCCGGAAGCGGACGATCGACTCGCGGCCCTCGGCGCGGTAGCGCTCGATGCGCTCGGCACTCAGGTTGCGGCAGGTGCCGTCGTAACCGGACGGCTTGCCGGCCAGGCGGGCGGCGTCGCGGCGGGCTTCCAGCTCCACGGCGGTGCAGAAGCAGTGGTACGCGTGACCGCCGGCGAGCAGCTTGTCCGCGACGTCCTTGTAGATGTCCATCCGCTGCGACTGGCGGTACGGCGCGTGGGGGCCGCCGATCTCGGGGCCCTCGTCCCAGTCGAGGCCGAGCCAGCGCAGCGAGTCGAGCAGCTGGTTGTACGACTCCTCGGAGTCGCGCGCAGCGTCGGTGTCCTCGATGCGGAAGACCATGGTGCCCTGGTTGTGCCGGGCGAAGGCCCAGTTGAAGAGGGCGGTGCGGACCAGGCCCACGTGGGGGTTGCCGGTCGGCGAGGGACAGAAACGGACGCGGATGTTCGCGTTAGCCACGCTTGATCACCTTATTGGTGAGAGTGCCGATGCCTTCGATGGTGACGGCGACCTCGTCGCCGACGTTGAGGGGGCCGACTCCGGCGGGGGTGCCGGTGAGGATGACGTCGCCGGGGAGCAGCGTCATGGCCTCGGTGATGTGGACGACCAGGTCCTCGATGGAGCGGATCATGTCGCTCGTCCGACCCAGCTGGCGCTGTTCGCCGTTGACCGTGGCCTGGATGGTCAGGTCGCTCGGGTCGAGGTCGGTCTCCACCCAGGGGCCCAGGGGGCAGGAGGTGTCGAAGCCCTTGGCACGGGCCCACTGCTTCTCGCGCTGCTGGACGTCGCGGGCGGTGACGTCGTTGGCGCAGGTGTAGCCGAAGACGACGTCCTTCACGCGCTCACGGGGCACCTCACGGCACATGCGGCCGATGACGACGGCCAGTTCGGCCTCGTGGTGCAGCTCGTCGGAGAAGGAGGGGTACTCGATGGCGTCGCCGGGGCCGATCACCGAGGTGGTGGGCTTGAAGAAGGCGACGGGGACGTCGGGGACCTCGTTGCCGAGTTCGGCGGCGTGCTCGGCGTAGTTGCGGCCGATGGCCACGACCTTGTTGGGGAGCACGGGCGGCAGGAGCCGTACCTTGCTCAGCGGGACCTTGGTGCCGCTGAGCTCGAAGTCGGTGTACGGGATGCCCTTGATGATGTCGAGGACGAGGCCGCCGGACTCGACGGTTCCCTCGCCCTCGACGGCGCCGAAGGCCACATTGCCGTCGATGGAGAATCTGGCGATGCGCACGAGTGCTGTCGCCCCTCACTTGCTACTGGCTGGAGTCTGACGCTCCAGGCTAACGCGGCGAGGGGGCGGCCGACCGGCGATATCACCGGTGCCGATGCGGGAGCCGGGGGCAGGCCCTGACGCCCCGGGTGTCAGCGGGTCGCGGAGGCGTACGGCTGGGGCTCGTAGGGAGCGGGGGCCTGCATCAGGATGGTGCGGCGCGGGTTGGCCGTGTTGCCGGGCAGCTCCGCCGAGTACTCCGGCTGGGCGCCCCGGCCGAGCTCTGCGGCGTCCGAGAGGTGGACGAGGGTGGAACGGCGGGGGTTGGCCGTGGTGCGGAGCGTCGTCGTCTTCATCGCGGTGATCAGACCTTGTTCCGGGAGAGGCGCCCGTACGGGCGCGAAGGGGTGTAAAGCGTCAGGCTAAACATGCGATTCCCTTCGAATGCATGGCTGAGGCATCGATTTGGGTGTGAGTTTGCTCACCACTGGCGTTACATTCCGGGCATTGCGGACCGCCCCCGGTCGTCACGGAAAGGGACATTACGTCATTGAACGAGCCATTCCGCTCCTGATCATGTCGACTGGGACACACGGGGATGCCCGACCATTGGGACAGAAAAGTCCGAATCCTCCGTGATCATCTTCTACATGGGGTGACGCATCGTGCACGCGTTGTCATCCCCCTCCCGCCGCGACACGCGGCTCTTGTTGGAGATCCGGCACTGTGCTGGAATTCCACGCACCGCCGCGGGTTTCAAGCCGGCGCGCAGAGGGCGCAACGCAGCGCCGGCCGCGTGGCGGGAAAGGGGGAACTGCGCCGGTCACCGACGACCACCTGGGGTGCGCCACGCACCCCGATCGACGCCGACACCGTCCTCTCCGTTCATCCGGAAGGACGCCTGGTCCAGAGGTTGCGACGCTAGTGCAGGGACGTTTCAAGAGGGATGGCTCGGGGTCTCCCCAGGCCCGCCAGGGCCGAGCGGATGCTCCGGCGGAGCAGGAACCGCGTGCCGGGACCGACCGCGGTCCCTCGGCCCCGCACACCCCGAACCAGGGTCAGGGACCGTCCGGCGGCGGCGGTGAGGGCGGCAGGCGCGCGAGCGCCGCGGCCACCTCCGCCGAGCCGTCCGCCGCTCCCCCCAAGGTCCGGGCCGAGAACGAGGTCGGCCCCCGAATAGCCCTGCGCAACTGGCGCATCTCCACGCGCCTCGTCGCGCTCCTCACCCTCCCCGTGGTCGCGGCGACCACCCTGGGCGGCATCCGCATCAGCGACTCGCTCCAGGACATGGAGCAGCTCGACCACATGCAGCTGCTCACCAAGCTGACCCGAGAGGCCACGGGCCTCGCCCAGGCCCTGCAGGCCGAGCGCGACCTGTCCGCCGGCCCGCTGGCCAACGGCCGCCCGGTCAGCGACTACCAGGTCGCCAACCCGCGCCGGAAGACGGACCGCGAGTACAAGGCCTTCCTGGAGGCCACCGAGGACATCCCGGCCACCGAGGGCGACGAGGCGCTGCGCAGCATCCGCCAGAACGTCAGCCAGATCGCCTCGCAGGTCACCGAGCTCCACTCCATCCGGGGCAGCGCCTACGAGAAGGGCGTCTCGCACTCGGTGACGGTCGAGGCCTACAGCCGCCTCATCCGCTCGCTCCTCAGCCTGTCCCAGGACATGGCGCAGGCGACCAGCAACCCCGAGATGATCAAGCGGACCCGCGCGCTCGCCGCGTTCTCGTCCGCCAAGGAGTACGCCTCCATCCAGCAGGCGATCATCGCGTCCGCGCTTCCCCCGAGCGACCGGACCTCCGGCAAGCTCCAGCAGGGTGACCGCCTCTACGGCGAGGCCGCCCTCAACAGTGAGGGCGTCGAGCTCAAGTCCTTCCAGGCGATCTACGAGTCGACCGGCGGTGACGCCGCCGAGCGGACCGAGTCGCTGAACAGCGGCGACCCGTCGATCAACGCCGCCAACAAGTACGCCGAGCGCGTGCTGAACTCGGACGACGCGATGCCGAACGGCCCGCGCCGAGGTCACCTGAACTTCACCGACGAGTACAGCACCAAGATCTCCGCCATGAACCGCATCGAGGCGGGTCTGCTCGGCGACATGGAGACGATGGCCCGTGAGCTGAAGCAGGAGTCTCAGCGCGACGCCATCATCAACGGTGCCCTGATCCTCCTCGTCCTCGGCGTCTCGCTCATCGGCGCCTTCGTCGTGGCCCGGTCCATGATCCGCTCGCTGCGCCGGCTGCAGGACACCGCGACCAAGGTCGCCCAGGACCGCCTGCCCGAGCTCGTCAAGCAGCTCTCCGAGTCCGACCCGCAGGACGTCGACACCTCCGTCGAGTCCGTCGGTGTGCACTCCCGCGACGAGATCGGCCAGGTGGCCGCGGCCTTCGACGACGTGCACCGCGAGGCGGTCCGCCTCGCCGCCGAGCAGGCCCTCCTCCGGGGCAACGTCAACGCGATGTTCACCAACCTCTCGCGCCGTTCCCAGGGCCTCATCCAGCGTCAGCTCTCGCTCATCTCCGAGCTGGAGTCCCGCGAGGCCGACCCGGACCAGCTCTCCTCGCTGTTCAAGCTCGACCACCTCGCGACCCGTATGCGCCGGAACGGCGAGAACCTCCTCGTCCTCGCCGGTGAGGAGCCGGGCCGTCGCTGGACCCGCCCGGTCCCGCTGGTCGACGTCCTCCGTGCCGCCGCCTCCGAGGTGGAGCAGTACGAGCGCATCGAACTGGCCGCGGTCCCGGCGACCGAGGTCGCCGGCCGCGTCGTCAACGACCTCGTGCACCTCCTCGCCGAGCTGCTCGAGAACGCCACCTCGTTCTCCTCCCCGCAGACCAAGGTCCGGGTCACCGGTCACGCCCTGCCCGACGGCCGCGTGCTCGTCGAGATCCACGACACCGGCATCGGCCTCTCCCCCGAGGACCTCGCCGCGATCAACGAGCGGCTCGCCTCGCCGCCCACCGTGGACGTCTCCGTCTCCCGCCGCATGGGCCTGTTCGTGGTCGGCCGCCTGTCCCTGCGACACGGCATCCGGATCCAGCTGCGCCCGTCCGACTCGGGCGGCACCACCGCGCTCGTCATGCTCCCCGTCGACGTCGCCCAGGGCGGCAAGAAGCCCATGCCCAAGCCGGGCGCGGGCGGCCAGGGCGCGATGCCGCAGGGCCAGGGCGCCTCGGCCCCCGGCGGCCGTCTCCCCGGCGGCCCCGGCGCGGCCGGTGGCCCCGGCGGCGGACGTCCGGGCCAGGGCGGTGCCCCGTCCTCGACGGCCGGCCGCCTCGGTGCCGGTGCCGGTGCCACACGCGGTCAGGTCGGTACGAGCGGTCCCCGGGCCGCGCTGCCCGCCCGTGACGGCGCGCCCCAGCCCCGCACCCCGCAGCCGCAGAACGCCCAGTCGGAGCAGACCGGCCGGCTGCCGCAGGCCCCGCAGGCTCCCCAGTCGCCCGACGCGCTGCGTCCGGGCCCCGGCGGGGGCGGCCTCATCGGCGGCGCCGCGAGCGCCATCCCGTCCCGTACGGACGTGTGGGGCAACCAGTCCGGCCCGCAGGCACCGCAGCAGCCGCAGCAGCCGCAGCAGCCGCAGGGCAACCAGCAGGGCGGCTACGACCTCCCGCGCGCCGAACTGCCCGGCGGCGACCCGCAGGCGCAGCAGCAGCGCCCGCAGGCCGCGAGCTGGGGCAACGACCCGCAGCAGCAGCCGGTCCGGCGCCCGCAGCAGGAGATGTCCCCGCTGGACGCCCCGCGCGGTCACGAGGAGCCGGAGTCGGCGGGCCTGTTCGGGTCCCCGGCGGCTCCGCAGGGCCCCGGTTCCACGGGCCAGTTCCCGCGCCCGGACTTCGGCGCCCCGCAGCAGCCCCAGCAGCAGTTCCCGCAGCAGCAGGCCCCGCAGGCCTACCAGGGCGGTGCGCAGGACCCGGCGTCGACGGCGCAGTTCCCGCGCCCCGACTTCGGTGCTCCGCAGGGTCCCGGCTCCACCGGCCAGTTCCCGCGCCCGGACTTCGGCGCCCCGCAGCAGCCCCAGCAGCAGCAGGCCCAGCAGCCCCAGGCGTACCAGGGCGGCCAGCAGCAGTTCGGCCGGCAGCCCTTCGTGCCGCAGGCGCAGCAGCAGGCCCCGCAGGCCCAGCCCCCGGCGCCGCGCCAGCGGGGCGGCAACGACTTCGGTGCCCCGCGTCCGGCCGAGCCGGCCGGCCGGCAGCCGCAGCAGCCTCAGCTCCAGCAGCCGCGCCGGCCGGAGGCCCTGCCGCCGGCCGGTGGCGCGGGCGACGGTCGTACCCCGCTGTACGACACGCTCGAGACCAGCTGGTCGCACCAGGAGCAGGCGCGACAGGCGGATCCGGCGCAGACGATGCAGACCCCGGTCGTGTCGCAGCCGTCCGCTCCGGCGCCCCGTCCGGCCGGTGACCCGGCCGGTGACGGCGGCCGCCAGAACGGCGGGGCCGCCTGGCGGACCTCGCCCAACGACGAGCTGGTGCGCCAGGCGGAGCGGGTGCGCAAGCCCGCGGCCGGCGGCGTCACCACCTCCGGTCTTCCGCGCCGTGTGCCGAAGGCCAACCTCGTACCCGGGACCGCACAGGAGCAGGCCCACACGGCCGGCCCCCAGGTCTCGCGTGCACCCGACGACGTCCGCGGCCGGCTCACCAATCTGCGCCGCGGCATCCAGCAGGGCCGCCAGGCCGGCAACTCGACCACGGGTAGCCACCACCTCGGTCCGAACCATCAGCAGGAGCGTTAGTTGAACGCGATGAGCCAGGCGGCGCAGAATCTGAACTGGTTGATCACCAACTTCGTGGACAACACCCCCGGGGTGTCCCACACAGTGGTGGTCTCCGCCGACGGACTCCTGCTGGCCATGTCCGAAGGATTCCCCCGCGACCGCGCCGACCAGCTGGCGGCGGTCGCATCCGGACTGACCTCGCTGACCGCGGGCGCGTCCCGGATCTTCGAGGGTGGTCCCGTGGCACAGACCGTGGTGGAGATGGAGCGCGGCTTCCTCTTCCTCATGCAGGTCTCCGACGGCTCCTCGCTGGCCGTGCTCGCTCACCCCGAGTGCGACATCGGCCTCGTGGGCTACGAGATGGCGCTGCTGGTCGACCGGGCCGGCAGCGTCCTCACCCCGGATCTCCGTGCGGAGCTCCAGGGCAGCCTGCTCCACTAGGTCACGCACGGCGGACGGACCCCACATCCGTCCGCATCGACCGATCCGCAGGGCGGTACGCCCCTCCGTACCGTTCTGGACACTGTTCATCGTCCGGCCGCCCCACCCGGCCCCCCACCGGCCCCATCAGACGGCAGAAGTCTTGCTGTCACGCCCGGAGGATTCATGACCCCGCCCCCCGCCTCTCACGATCCGTACGGCGCCTCAGTCGACGAGTACGGGTACGAGGGCGACCAGCCGCTGGTGCGTCCGTACGCGATGACCGGCGGCCGGACCCGGCCGCGCTACCAGCTCGCCATCGAGGCGCTGGTCAGCACCACGGCCGACCCGGCACACCTCGCCACGCTCCTTCCGGAGCACCAGCGGATCTGCCACCTCTGCCGCGAGGTCAAGTCGGTGGCCGAGGTGTCGGCCCTCCTGTCGATGCCGCTCGGTGTCGCCCGGATCCTCGTGGCCGACCTGGCGGAGGCCGGCATGGTGGCGATCCACCAGCCGGGCAACGGAGAGACCGGCGGCACGCCGGACGTCACACTGCTCGAAAGGGTGCTCAGTGGACTTCGCAAGCTCTAGCGGCGGCGCGGCCAGATCGACCACCAGCGCGAAGATCGTGGTGGCGGGCGGCTTCGGCGTGGGCAAGACCACGTTCGTCGGCGCCGTCTCGGAGATCAACCCGCTGCGTACCGAAGCCGTCATGACCTCCGCGTCGGCCGGCATCGACGATCTGACGCACACCGGTGGCAAGACGACGACGACCGTCGCCATGGACTTCGGCCGCATCACCCTCGACCAGGACCTGATCCTGTACCTCTTCGGTACCCCGGGTCAGGACCGCTTCTGGTTCATGTGGGACGACCTCGTCCGCGGCGCCATCGGCGCCGTCGTCCTGGTCGACACCCGCCGCCTCGCCGACTGCTTCCCCGCCGTCGACTACTTCGAGAACAGCGGTCTCCCCTTCGTCATCGCCCTCAACGGCTTCGACGGAGCCCAGCCCTACCAGCCGGAGGAGGTCCGCGAGGCCCTCCAGATCGGCCCCGACACCCCCATCATCACCACCGACGCCCGCCACCGCGCCGACGCCAAGAGCGCCCTCATCACGCTCGTCGAGCACGCCCTCATGGCACGCCTCAAGTAAAGGGACCGGTCAGGGCAGTTGTCATATGCCGCTGCCAGGGGCGGTCTGTGTCCTTCGACACGGCCGTCCCCGTGTTCATAACGTTTCGACAGAGAATTGGGGCGCCCCGGACACCCGACGCATCCGGTCGGTGTCACTGCGCTCACATGAGCCCCGCCTTTTGGCGGGGCTCGCTCTTTATGCCCGTTTTATGCGAGGCCTGGACCACTGAAAGGGGCCGCTTCCCACTGTTTGGAACGGACCCCCTTCACGTGCTGCAATTCATGAACTCCCGAGTAGTACGGCCCTGAACGAAACACCGGCACAACGTAGGTGCCGACGCCGAGAGGTTGTTGGTCGAGTGAGGCGAAGCAAGGAAAGCTCCGCGGAGCAGGAGACGCGGGGCAACTTCACGCCGCCGTCGCGTACGGCGATGTCGCCCGCGGACGTGCCCGTGACGCCGCCCCCCGTGGAGGCTCCCAAGGGCAGCTCCAGCAAGCTCTCGCCGCGCAACTGGCGGGTGCCCACCCGGCTGAACGCGATCCTTTGCATACCCGTGCTCACCGGCCTCGTCATGGGCAGCTTCCAGGTCAAGTCGGCCATCGACACCTGGCAGGAGGCGCAGGACGCCGAGAAGACGGCGCTCATCGTGCGCGCCGCCTCGGAGTACGGCACCGCCCTGCTCAACGAGCGCGACCTCACCGCCGGCCCCCTGCTGGTCGCGAAGACCCCCGAGGACCGCAAGGTCGACGAGGTCACCCGGGCGTACGCCGCGACCGACTCCGCCAAGTCCAAGTTCGACGAGGCCGTCAAGAACATGCCGTCGGGCCAGGGCCTGGAGCGTCGTCTGCGGCTCTTCCAGGACGAGGAGCCGAAGCTGGAGACGCTGCGCAAGGCCGCGTACACCCGCTCCCTCGACCCGGTGAACACCCAGCTCGGCTACACGAGCGTGCAGCACTACCTGATGGAGTTCTCCAACGAGCTCGGTCTGGGCACCGGGAACATCACCAGCTACGGCCGCACCGTCTACGCGATCCAGCTCTCGAAGGGCGCGGAGTCCCTCCAGCGCTCCATCGGCACCCAGCTCCTGGTCCGGCCCAGCCACGACGAGGCCGTCTTCGCCCAGCAGTCCGTGGCGTTCAACTCGTACAACTACCTGGAGCAGATCGCCCTCGGCGAGTTCAGCTCCGGTGGTCTGCCCGAGGACGTCGACCTCCTCAAGAAGGTCATGGCCGGCAAGGCCGCCGACGGCGAGAAGCGGATGGCCGCGGCCGGCATCGAGCTCCCCAAGGGCAAGGACGGCTCCGTCTACTCCGGCGTCGCCTCCCAGATCGGCACCGCCAAGGGCTCCGACGGCATCAAGGAGCTGAAGGGCAAGGGCATCACGCCCGAGACCTGGATGGCCGTCGCCACCGCCAAGTTCGACGGCTACAGCGAGGTCGAGAAGACCCTCGTCGACAAGGCCGTGACCGAGGCCGCCGCCATCTCCGACGAGGCCAAGAGGGACGCCTGGGTCAACGGCGGCATCGTCGTCGTCGCCCTGCTCGCCGCCTTCATCCTGGCCGGGATGATGGCCCGCCAGATGAGCCGCTCGATGCGCGAGCTGCGGAACGCCGCCTTCGGCATCGCCGAGCAGCGCCTGCCGATGCTGGTCGACCAGCTCTCCCGCACGGAGCCGGGCCGCGTCGACACCCGCGTCCAGCCCATCCCGATCGACTCGCAGGACGAGATCGGCGAGGTCGCCCGCGCCTTCGACCAGGTCCACCGCGAGGCCGTCCGGCTCGCCGCCGAGCAGGCCATGCTCCGCGGCAACGTCAACGCGATCTTCACGAACCTCTCGCGCCGCAACCAGTCGCTGATCGAGGGCCAGCTGACCCTCATCACCGACCTGGAGAACAACGAGGCCGACCCGGACCAGCTGGAGAACCTCTTCAAGCTGGACCACCTGGCCACCCGTATGCGCCGCAACGGCGAGAACCTCCTCGTCCTCGCCGGCGAGGAGCCGGGCCGCCGCTGGGACCAGCCGGTCCCGCTGGTCGACGTCATGCGCGCCGCCTCCTCCGAGGTGGAGCAGTACGAGCGCATCGAGCTGGCCGGCGTCCCGGAGGCCGAGATCCACGGCCAGGCCGTGACCGACCTCGTGCACCTGCTCGCCGAGCTCCTGGAGAACGCCACCACGTTCTCCTCCCCCCAGACCAAGGTCCGCGTCACCGCGACCCGTCTGCCCGACGGCCGCGTGATGGTCGAGATCCACGACAAGGGCATCGGCCTCACCGCCGAGGACTTCGCGGACATCAACCACAAGCTGGCCAACCCGCCCACCGTGGACGCCGCCGTCTCGCAGCGCATGGGCCTCTTCGTGGTCGGCCGGCTCGCCGACCGGCACGGCATCCGGGTCCAGCTCCGCCCCTCGGGCGAGCAGGCCGGGACGACCTCGCTGGTCATGCTGCCGGACGCGATCACGCACGGCGGTGGCGGCGAGCAGCCGCTCCAGGACGACTTCACCGTCTCGCAGATCATCCCGCAGCAACAGCAGCAGAACGCCTTCGAGAGCGCCGCGCCGCAGCCGATGCTCACCGCGGCCGACCTCGGCTTCGACGACTCGCGCTACGAGCAGCCGGCCGAGGAGGAGCGCCAGCTCGACCCGGTCAACCGCTCGCTCCAGCGCGAAGGGCGGCGTGCCGCCCTGGAGGCCCAGGCGCAGGGCGGCGACCGTCCGCTCTTCCGCGACGAGACGGAGCCTGCGGAGCAGTACGGCCAGGGCCAGGAGTACGACCAGGGCCAGGAGTACGGGCAGCAGCAGGCCCAGGAGTACCCGGCGGAGCAGTACCCGGCGCAGGAGTACGGCCAGGAGTACGCGGCCGGCTACCCGCAGCAGGACGGCTTCCAGCAGCAGGACGCCTACCCGCAGCAGGAGGGCTACGCCTACCCGCAGCAGGGTTACGAGGCGTACCCGCAGCAGGGCTATGCGGAAGCCTCGTACGAGACCTCGGGAACCGAACACCAGCAGTACGGCAATGCGTTCGATCCCCAGCCCCACCAGGCAGAGTGGTCGGATCAGAACGCTTACCAGGGTGGCTACGGACAGGATTTCGGAGCGGAACCGGAATCTGCTCCGAGCGCTCCCGAACAGGCCCCCGAGCGCGTAGGCTTCGACCGTCCGGGCCCGACCGCGAGTCCCGCCCCGGACGCCGGACACGCGCTGACCGACGCCGGTCTGCCGCGCCGCGGCAGCGTCGCCCCGCAGACGCAGCAGGTGCCGCAGCAGGCGCCGCAGCAGCCGAAGCCCGCGCAGCCGGTGCAGCAGCAAGACGCAGCCCACGGCTCCGACGAATGGCGCTCGACCAACGACGAGCGCTGGCAGCGGGCCGGAAAGCTCAAGGACCCCAAGGCGGGCGGGGTCACCTCGTCCGGTCTCCCCCGGCGGGTCCCGAAGGCCAACCTGGTCGAGGGGACGGCTGAGCAGACCCCGCAGGGCGGCCCCCAGGTCTCCCGCGCACCCGAGGACGTACGGGGCAGGTTGAGCAACCTGCGCCGGGGCGTCCAGCAGGGGCGCAGCGCGGGAACGGACACGAACGGATCGGGCCTCGGCCCGGGCAGTACCTACAACCAGGAGCGTTAGTGTGAGCATGAGCCAGGCGGCGCAGAATCTGAACTGGTTGATCACCAACTTCGTGGACAACACCCCCGGGGTGTCGCACACGGTGGTGGTCTCCGCCGACGGACTCCTGCTGGCGATGTCCGAGGGGTTCCCCCGTGACCGCGCCGACCAGCTGGCGGCCGTCGCTTCCGGACTGACCTCGCTGACCGCGGGCGCGTCCCGGATCTTCGAGGGTGGTGCGGTCAACCAGACCGTGGTGGAGATGGAGCGCGGCTTCCTCTTCATCATGTCGATCTCGGACGGCTCCTCGCTGGCCGTGCTCGCCCACCCGGAGGCCGACATCGGTCTCGTGGGCTACGAGATGGCTCTGCTCGTGGATCGCGCGGGCACGGTTCTGACCCCCGACCTGCGGGCGGAACTTCAGGGAAGTCTTCTCAACTAACAGACGGACAGTGCGTTTCACGTCACCGCACCGTAAGGTGCGGTGGCGCGGTTCAAGGGACATGGACCGCGAGGCAGTCGGAGGAGGAGACGTGGGTACACCGCCGGGCGCGAGCCCCTACAACGGTTATGACGCGCACCAGGCGCCCCTGGGCGACACCGCGCAGAACAACCGGTTCAACTTTCCCTCCGCCCCGAGCAGACAGGGCGTGTCGCAGCCCTACGCGCAGCCTCAGGTCCCGTCGGCCGCGGGTTCGCCGTCCGCCTCGCGCGGCGCCGCGGGCGGTTCCGGCGGCCACAACCCGCTGGTGCGTCCCTACGCCATGACCGGTGGCCGGACCCGGCCGCGTTACCAGCTCGCCATCGAGGCGCTGGTCAGTACGACGGCCGACCCGGCCCGGCTGCAGGGGCAGTTGCCCGAGCACCAGCGGATCTGCCGGCTCTGCTTCGAGATCAAGTCGGTCGCGGAGATCTCGGCCCTTCTCTCCATTCCCCTCGGCGTCGCCCGAATCCTCGTCGCCGACCTGGCCGAGGCCGGACTCGTCGCCATCCACCAGCCCGGCGGCGACGAGGCCGCCGGCGGTCAGCCAGACGTGACACTGCTCGAAAGGGTGCTCAGTGGACTTCGCAAGCTCTAGCGGCGGCGCGGCCCGTTCAACCACCAGCGCGAAGATCGTGGTGGCGGGCGGCTTCGGCGTGGGCAAGACCACGTTCGTCGGCGCCGTCTCGGAGATCAACCCGCTGCGTACCGAAGCCGTCATGACCTCCGCGTCCGCGGGCATCGACGACCTCACCCACACCGGCGACAAGACGACGACGACCGTCGCCATGGACTTCGGCCGCATCACCCTCGACCAGGACCTGATCCTGTACCTCTTCGGTACCCCGGGTCAGGACCGCTTCTGGTTCATGTGGGACGACCTCGTCCGCGGCGCCATCGGCGCCGTCGTCCTGGTCGACACCCGCCGCCTCGCCGACTGCTTCCCCGCCGTCGACTACTTCGAGAACAGCGGCCTCCCCTTCGTCATCGCCCTCAACGGCTTCGACGGCAACCAGCCCTACCAGCCGGAAGAGGTCCGCGAGGCCCTCCAGATCGGCCCCGACACCCCCATCATCACCACCGACGCCCGCCACCGCGCCGACGCCAAGAGCGCCCTCATCACGCTCGTCGAGCACGCCCTCATGGCACGCCTGCGGTAGTCCCGGCGGGACGACAGGACGTGGAAAGGCCCCGTGCACCGGATCCGGTGCACGGGGCCTTTCCACGTCCTGTCCTCTCAGTCCTGCCAGTAGAACAGCAGGGTGTCGACGTCGCGGTGCCCGCGCCCGCCGAAGTAGTAGACGCACAGGTCGGTGACCTCGATGCCGCCGGTGGCCCGGTCGATCCAGCGGAAGCCGGCCTCCTCCAGGGCCCGCCGGGCGGGGTGCCGGTCGTCGTGGCCCGTGGCGAAGCGCCCGAGGACGCTGATGAGGACGTCCTCGCCGCCGCAGGAGATCACGTGATAGGTCCCGTCGCCCTGCTGGTGGTGGTCCCCGGCGGAGACCGGCGGGTCCGGAGCGAGACCGGCGGCGGTCAGCGCGGCCGTCGCCCGAGCAAGCCGGTCCGCCTGGTCCGGGCGGCCGGGCGGCTCGGTGCACAGGACTTCCAGGCGCCAGCGGGGGTCGCTCCCCCACTCGCACCGGGGGGCGTACTCGTGGACGATCGCCCGGCGCAGTTCCTCGTCGAGGCCGTCGACCTCGACCCGGGGGCTGCCGAGCCGCTCGTCGAGCCGGCGGGTCTCCGCCCGGTCCTCGGTGAGTCCGTGCAGGGCGCACACGGCCCACACGGCGGCCTCGGGAGCGGGCTCCCCGTCCAGGAAGGCGCGCAGCCGGTCGGGATCCGCGACGAGCGTGTGGGCCAGGTGGGCGACGCCGCGATCCGGGTCGGCCAGGTACGGGATCACGTCCCGCCCCGCGCGGTGCCGCGTCCGGAGCGCGAAGCGGCGGTCCTCGGGCCGCTCCTCCCCGAGGTCGGCCAGGATCGCGTCGGCGCCGTGGTGCTCCGTCAGGCCGTCGAGGCCGGCCTCCCCGTCCTCCCGCCACCGCTGCCAGGGCGAGGCCGCGAGCGTGGACAAGCCGGAGGCGGCAGTGCGGTCGCCGAGCAGGCCGCGGGCCTTGAGGACCGCCTCGGCGACACCGTACGAACCGTCACCCCGCCCCGCCTCGTCGCGCAGCCAGGGCAGGAGTTCCGTCCGGCCCGAGAGGAGGCCGAGGAGCGCGATGCGCACCTCGGCCGTCTCGTCCTCGTCCCGGATCCGGGCGAAGAGGCCGGGGACCCGGGCCTCCGGGACCCGGCCGGCGAGCGCCTGGACGCAGATCCGCCGGCGCCACCAGGCCTGGTCGGGGTCGAGCACGTAGCGGGCGAGGGCGTCGGGGGCGTGGGCCCGCAGGGCGGCGGTGTCGGGCTGCCCCCGGTCCGGCATCAGCATGTCGATCTTCCGCATCAGGCGATGCTACGGGCCGGGGACGCCGAAGGGCCCCCGGTTTCCCTGTGCGGGAGCGGGGGCCCTTCGGTACGGCGAGGTCAGCGCCAGCTGTGGGGCGCGCGGAAGCCGTGTTCGCGCTCCAGGCGGCGCCAGCCGGCCTGGGTGCGGCCGCGGTGGGTCTCCTCGGCGGGCTGGGAGGCGGCGCGGGCGAGCAGCACGGCCGTGATGGCGGCGAGCTCCTCGGGGTCGGCGGTGCCCTTCTCGACGCGGAGAAGGTTGGCGGGGCTGGTCACGTGGATGACTCCTCTTACTGAGGCGGGTTGCCGTGCTTGCGGGACGGCAGGTCGGCGTGCTTGGTGCGGAGCATCGCGAGGGACTTGACGAGTACCTGGCGGGTGTCGGCGGGGTCGATGACGTCGTCGACCAGGCCGCGCTCGGCCGCGTAGTAGGGATGCATCAGTTCGGCCTTGTACTCCTTGACCATGCGGGCCCGCATGGCGTCGGGGTCCTCGGCCTCGGCGATCTGCTTGCGGAAGATGACGTTGGCGGCGCCTTCGGCGCCCATGACCGCGATTTCGTTGGTGGGCCAGGCGTACGTCAGGTCGGCGCCGATGGACTGGGAGTCCATCACGATGTAGGCGCCGCCGTAGGCCTTGCGCAGGATCAGGGAGATCCGGGGCACGGTCGCGTTGCAGTACGCGTACAGCAGCTTCGCGCCGTGCCTGATGATTCCACCGTGCTCCTGGTCGACGCCGGGCAGGAAGCCGGGTACGTCCAGAAGGGTGATGATCGGGATGTTGAAGGCGTCGCACATCTGGACGAAGCGCGCGGCCTTCTCGGAGGCCTCGATGTCGAGGACGCCGGCCAGCGACTGGGGCTGGTTGGCGACGATGCCGACGACCTGACCGTCGAGGCGGCCGAGCGCGCAGATGATGTTGCGGGCCCAGCGCTCGTGGATCTCCAGGTAGTCGCCGTCGTCGACGAGCTCCTCGATGACCTTGTGCATGTCGTACGGGCGGTTGCCGTCGGCGGGCACCAGGTCGAGCAGCACGTCCGAGCGGCGGTCGGCCGGGTCCTCGGAGGCGACGGTCGGCGGGTTCTCGCGGTTGTTCTGCGGGAGCATCGACAGGAGGTAGCGGACCTCGGCGATGCAGGTCTCCTCGTCGTCGTACGCGAAGTGCGCGACGCCGGAGGTCTCGGCGTGCACGTCGGCGCCGCCGAGGCCGTTCTGGGTGATCTCCTCGCCGGTGACCGCCTTGACGACGTCCGGACCGGTGATGAACATCTGCGAGGTCTCGCGGACCATGAAGACGAAGTCGGTCAGCGCCGGGCTGTAGGCGGCGCCGCCGGCGCACGGGCCGAGCATCACCGAGATCTGCGGGATGACACCGGAGGCCTTGGTGTTGCGCTGGAAGATGCCGCCGTAGCCGGCGAGGGCTGAGACGCCCTCCTGGATCCGGGCGCCGGCGCCGTCGTTCAGGGAGACCAGCGGCGCACCGGCCGCGATGGCCATGTCCATGATCTTGTGGATCTTGGTGGCGTGGGCCTCGCCCAGGGCGCCGCCGAAGATCCGGAAGTCGTGCGCGTAGACGAAGACCGTGCGGCCCTCCACCGTGCCCCAGCCGGTGATGACACCGTCGGTGTACGGCTTCTTCGCCTCCAGGCCGAAGCCCTGCGCGCGGTGCCGGCGCAGCTGCTCGACCTCGCTGAAGGAACCAGGATCGAGCAGCAGCTCGATGCGCTCACGCGCCGTCAGCTTGCCCTTCGCGTGCTGGGCCTCGGTGGCGCGCTCACTCGGGCCACGCAGCGCCTGCTCGCGCAGGACGTGCAGCTCGGCCACTCGGCCACGGGCGTCAGCGGGCTCGCTCGGGATCTGGTCCACAACGGTCATGTACCGACCCTACGAAGTCACACAAGAAAACCCCGCCGTCGACTCCGTACAGTCTCGCGTGTCGAATCCTGGTGGGGCTGGACAGAACCCTCGCCCGTCCAGCCCGAGTCAACAGCCAGGCACCCCTCGTGTTTGTAGGGGTCCGACATAGACCTAGAGCAGAACCTCGCAACCGTGGGTCGCTCCCCCGGTTCCCGGGGTGATCCGCAGCCGCAGCGAGGACCCGGTGGCGAGGACCTCCACCGAGGGGTCGTGGCGGACCACCCGGCGGACCGGACGGTTCCACACCAGCTCCAGCGGCTGCCCCGTGCGCAGCGGCTCGGAGACCCTCAGGTCCAGGACGGAGCGGCGGCGCCGGACGAGGACGCTCGCGGGCGCGGTGACCGTGAGCGGTCCCACCGTACCGGCCTGCCAGAGGTTCGCGGCGGTCAGCCCGAGGGACGGGACGGCGATCGCCTGCCGCTCGGCGGTGTTGTCGAGAACGTGCAGCCAGTCGGGGTCGGCGGCGCGGGCGGCGAGCGTCCGCGGGGAGGCGCCCGGCATCAGGAGGTACGCGTACGAGGCGGCGGCCGGATCGGTGCCGTGGTCCAACCAGAGGGTCTGGTAGCGGCGGGTCCGGCGCTCGGTGGAGCTGGTGGTGTTGATGTCGCTCCAGGCTCCGGTGCGGTCCTCGCGCAGGGTGCGGAGGTTCCCGGCCCCCTGCGGGAAGACCCAGCCGCCGTGGCCG
This sequence comes from Streptomyces sp. TLI_105, assembly GCF_900105415.1. GTDB lineage: Bacteria > Actinomycetota > Actinomycetes > Streptomycetales > Streptomycetaceae > Streptomyces. Next base: position 2,522,498 of record NZ_FNSM01000001.1, read on the forward strand.
TCCAGGTGCGCCCAGCCGTCGCCGGTGGTGAAGGACTGGGTGCCTTCCTCCCCGAGGAGGCGGTTGTCGACGACCGTCTCGACGGGCACGCCGTCGGTCGCGGTGATCCCGGCACCCAGGCAGACGACCGCGTCCGCCGTGCAGAACCAGGACTTGCGGGCCTCCAGGGTGGATCCGAGGCCCTTGAGGTGCTGGCCGACGGCCGCGTACTCGCCGTCGGTGGTCCCGCCGACCCAGCGGACGGCCGGCCGGGGCGCGCCCCACTCGCCGCCCGCCCGGTCGGCGAGCCGCCTGGTGGAGACGGTGGTGCCGGGGAGGCGGTACGGGTCGACGGTGGGCCAGAACCAGTCGGTGTACTGGTCGCCGAGGCCCGGGGTCCACCAGGAGAGCATCCCGGCACCGGTGTGCCAGCCGCGCGGGTTCTCGCCGTTTCCGCACTCGTAGTACGTGATCCGGTTCGAGGCCATGGAGATGTTGGCGGCCCAGCCGGGGCGGCGGTGGACGGCCCGGTCCATGGCGGGGAAGAGCCGGTGGCCGGTGGGCTCCGGGGCGGCCGGGACGGGGGCCGCGGCCACGGCGTGCAGCCGGGCGAGGTCGGCGACGCCGAACTGGCGGGCGGCGAGGACCGGGGAGACGGTGTCGCGCTCGATCCACCCCTTCACGCGCGCGTGCCACCGGTCCCGCTCGGCGGCGGACGCCCCGCCCGCGAGGAGGGCGATGGCCGCGATGACGCCCTGGCCGTGGAAGTGGTCGGAGCGCATGATCCGCCGGTCGTCGTTCCTGAGGTATCCGCGGCTGATGGCGCGCCCGTTGACGCTGTCCATCATCAGGCCGTCGTAGATGAAGGGCGCGTAGGCCTTCTCGACGCTGTCGAGGACGATCTGCCGGTTCGGGTCGGTGACGGCCCAGCTGGAGCCGGCGAGGAGGGTGAAGAGCCGGCCGAGGCCGTCGAGCATGACCTGACCGTAGGTGCCGGAGTAGGCGACCCAGGTGTGCTGGACGAAGGAGCCGTCGGCGTAGAGGCCGTCGCCCTGGGTGACGTACGGGAAGACGGGCGAGAGGGCGTCGCGGGCGAGGGCGATCTTGGCGGGGTTCGCGCCGAGGACGCCGCGCAGGGCGACGGAGCGGCAGAGGTCGACGCGGTTGGCGCCGGTGGAGGTGCCGGTGTAGCTCCGCAGGACCGAGTCGGGCACGAAGTGGTCGACGGCGGCGCAGGCGGCGGCGACGCGCTCGGCGCCGAGACGGGGGTGGAGCGCGGCCACGATGTCCATGAGGAGGCGGGGGCTGCCTATCTGCCACTCCCACCAGTTGCCGTAGCGCGGGGCGCCCGCCCGGTAGACCGTGGCGGAGAGGTGGTCGAGGCCGCGCAGCACGTCGGCGAGCAGGGTCTCGTCGCCGGTGAGGCCGGTGCCGGGCTGGACGTACGCCTGGGTCATGGTCCACAGGCGGCTGTAGCTCTGGGTGATGCCGGCCGGCGGGTCGAAGGGGGCGTCGGGCCAGAGCGAGGCGGGGGTGGCGGCCATGCTCGCGCGGAAGGCACGCGCGAGCGTGCCCGTCTCGGCGAGCCGGCCGGCGTAGGGCTCGGCCCCGGCGTCGAAGCCGGAGCCGAGCTGGAGGTCGAGCCAGCGGAGCCGCAGGGCCTCGAACTCGTCGGCCGAGTCGGCCGAGGCGGCCGGGACGGCCGGGTCCGCCGCGTGGGCGGAGGGGGGCAGCGCGAGGGCGGCCGCGGCCGCCGCCGTCGTGCTCAGGAAGGTGCGGCGGGACCAGAGGGGCAGGGACACGGGAGCCTCCCGGGGGAAGTGGTGGAGACCGGTCGGCGCCCGGTGTAACACCCTGTTTCCGACGCAATCAATGAGCACGGCAAGCGCTTGCTGGACGTCAGCTCCCGCAGTGGAAGCGGGCGCTCCCCCAGTCCGCGTGGTCGTTGCCGTTCCCGTCGCCGCCGTCGCCGACCACCAGGTCGACGTAGGAGGCGCCGGTGACGTCGGCGGTGAGCGACCAGGCCGGGTCGGCGGCCTTGAGGACCGGGGACTCCGCCTTCTCCGCGCCGTCCGCGAGCACGCTGAACTGCACGCTGCCGCGGCTGGTCTGGACGTCGTCCACGCCGACCTCGGCGGTGAGCGAGGTGCACCGGCCGCCGAGGTAGTAACGGACCTTCGCCGGGGCGTGGGTGCCCAGGCCCTTGGCGTACGTCACTCCGCCGATCCGCAGCGGGGAGCCGTCGCCGGCGCCCGTCTCGCCGTTGGAGAGGTCACGCTCGACCGGTCCCCAGCCGTTGGCGGCCGAGGTCCAGTCGAGGTCGCTCGCCCAGCTGTCGGCGGTGGGCGGCGGGGGCAGGGTGCGGACGGTGGTGGCGGCGGTGAGCTTCCTGGGCCCGCCGTCCAGGCCGTACGCGACGGAGGCGCCCAGCGAGTACGGCCGGTAGGCCGCGTCCACCGGCGGGGTCACCTGCCAGGTGGCGGTGGTCCGCGCGCCCGGGGCGACCGTGCCGAGGGCGACGGGGGCGGCGGGTTCGGCGGTCCAGCCCTCGGGGAGGGTGAGGACGGCCTGGGCGCCGGTGACGTCGGCGGCCTCGTCGTTGACGAAGGTGGCCGTGACCCGGTTCGGCCGGCCGGGCTCCAGCGTCTCGGGCGCGGTGACGGTGAGCGTGCCGCAGGCGGCGCGCTCGGCGGCCGGGCCGAGGTCGGTGACGGTGAAGCCGTCGAGGACGAAGTCGGCGCCGTCGGGGGCGTCGGCGCGCTTGCGCAGCCCGGTCCAGGTGTCGCCGCAGCCCGCCGTGACGGTCTCGGCGAAGTGCCCGGTGGTCCTCTGCTGCCCGATCGGGGTGCGCCGGGTCTCGACGGCCGGTCCGGCGCCGTGCGTGCGGTCGTAGCCGGTGACCCACTCGTACGCGCCCGCGTGGCTGGACTGGTAGTCATACTCCACGCGGTAGTCGTGGCCGTCCTTCATGGGGACGGTCCAGGGCGCGGTCCGGTAGACGAGTCCGCTGTTCTCGTCATGGGACTTGAGGCTCTCGGCGCCGCCGATGACGTCGTCGATCGCCTTTCCGTTCCAGCCGGCCTGGGTGTACGGGGCGTGCAGCTGGGCGATGTGGGTGCGGGGGTCGGTCGTGCCTCCGGCGTCGCCCTTGAGGAAGGGGCCCCAGCCCTGGTCGACGGCCTCGAAGTCCTCGTACGCGACCGTGCCGGCCTTCGTCGCAGGCGCGTCGGCGACGATCCGCACGTCGTCGATCCGGACGGTCGCCGCGCTGCCGCTCGCGGCCTGGATCCGCAGCGGGGTGGATCCGTCGGCGGGGGCGGAGAAGGTGACCTTGGCGCGCTGGAAGCGGGTGCCGTTCCAGTCGGAGGCGGCGACCTGGTCCTCCAGGGCGGAGCGCTCGACGGTGACCGCCCGGTCGCCGATGGACAGGGTGGTGGGGCGGGTCTTCCCGGGCTCGACCTCGATGAGGGCGGAGGCGGTGTACCGCTTGCCGGGGGTGAGGCCGGTGATCTGTTGCCGGACCGAGGCGGTGGCGGTGCCGCTGAGCTTCGCGCTGTTGCGGCCCTGGTCGTCGGTGTCGCGGGCGACGGTGCCGGCCTTGGTCCAGGCGCCGAGCTTGGCGTCGTTGAAGCCGGGGTCCTTCACCGGGGTGCCCTGGCCCCACTGCGGGGCGGTCTGGGCGGGGGCGCTGTCGGGGTAGAGGACGTAGGGCTGTCCGGCGGCGGCGTCGAGGGTGATCCGCCCGCCGGAGGGGCGCACGGTGGCGGTCTTCACGCGCCCGTTGTCGGTGAGCTCGTACACGGTGTACGCGCGCGTGCCGTCGGGAACGGCCCAGCTGGTCGTGCCGCCCGCCTTGTTGTAGTGGTAGAACTTCTTGCCGCCGTCCCAGGGGAGCAGGTAGCTCTCGCCGTCGAGGACCTTGCGGCCGTTCTCGTAGAAGGTGCGGCGGCCGTTCTCGACGGTGCCGCGGACGCCGCCGGTGAAGGTGACGTCGTCGCCGTTCCAGCGGGTGATCTTCTGCTGCTGGAGGTACTTGGCGGGCAGGTTCCGCTGCCAGATGTTGGCGGAGAAGGCGTTCCAGTCGGTCTCGCCGGTCCAGCCCTCGAAGTCGACGAGGGCGGTCTGGCCGAGGACCGGGTGGTTGTTCCAGACGTCCTTCTCGCCGTTGCGGATGAAGCGGATGATCTGCGAGTTGAGGCCCTTGTTGGTCGCGCCGCCGTAGTCGAGGTCGTTGGCCCAGTGGGACCAGAGGGAGGCCCGCTCGAACTTCTCCGACCACTCGGTGGCGACGTTCCAGCCCTGTGCCCGGACGGCCTGCATCGTCTTGTCGGCGATCCAGCCGTGCGTGTAGTAGACGTCGATGTAGAGCATCGACAGGTTGGGGTCGGTCTCGTCGCGGAGCTGCTGGAAGCGGCGGGCGAGGTCGCCGCTGTTCACGTCCCGGCGCTGGTCGATGTAGTAGCTCTGGTTGAGCCAGTTCCAGCCGGGCTTCGTCCTGTCGACGAGGGTCTCGCTGAAGTTCTTCGCCTCGGGGTACGACTCGGTGGCGTTGACGTGGACGCCGAAGCCCGCGCCCCACTTCTTGCCCTCGCGCAGAAGGGTGTTGAGGTCGGCGAGGCCGCCGGCCCGCTTGTTGTAGTTGCCGCCGTAGTCGGGGTGGGCGGAGTCGTGGCCCTCGGAGCCGTACCCCTTGAGCAGCGCGAACTGGCCGAGTCCGTCGGTGGAGAGCGAGATCCGCTTGACGTCGTCGAGGGTGCGCAGGAAGGGGTGGGTGGCCTGGGAGGCGAAGTTGAAGGGGATGTGGGCGACGACCCGGCGGGGGGTCTGGTCGCTGCCGGGGGCCTTGATCCCGATCGTGCGGAAGGCGACCGCGCCGTCCTGCCAGTCGGTGGCGCCGTCGCCGTTGGCGTCGGGGGTGACGACGACCTTCGCCCAGGGCAGGTTCTCGCCGCTCTCGGGCTGCGGGGCGCCGGCGCCGCGGTAGGTCCACTGGCCGGACCAGACGCCGACGCGGGTCTCCGTGCCGCTCCTGCGGGCCTGGTGCCAGAAGCGGGCGCCGTCGCGGGCGGAGGCGCCGGAGGGCTTGTCGTAGCTGGAGTTGGACTCGACGGCGGCGGCCAGCCGTCCGGTGTTGACGATCGCGTAGCTCGCGCCGACCGGGTTCGCCTCAGCCGCGGTGGTGTCGGTGACCCGGGCGAAGACGTCGGCGGTACGGGTGGAGTCCGGGTCGAGCCGGGTGAAGGCGGTCGCGGCGCCGGTGTCCGAGGAGCCGACGGAGACCAGGTCGTGGCCGGGGATGTCGATCGTGCCGACGCGGAAGGCCTCGGTGTCGCGGACGGCGGTCACCTCGAAGGTGGTGGTCCGGTCGTCGACGCCGAGCCGGGCGTCCATCTCGACGCCGGGCAGGTCGGGGAAGACGAGGGTGTACGCGGCGGACGTGGCGGTCAGGACGGGGGCGCCCTTGACCTGGACGGCGCGGGCGGTGCCGTTGAGCACGACCTGCGTCACCGGGGCCGTACTCCCGAGGAGGCGGGCGCCGCTCGCCCGGTCGGTGTACGACAGGACGCGGGGGAAGTCCTCGGCGACGGCGACGGAGAGCCGGTCGGAGCCGATGACGGCGCCGTCGGCGGTGGTGGTCTCTTCTTCGGCGAGGGCGGGTCCGGACAGGGCGAACACGCCGGCCGACGCGGCGGCGAGCGCGCAGACCGCACGTATTCTTCGCGGGCTTCGCGAGTGAGGGAGGGGCATGCGCACTAGTTGGCACCGCCCCGGCAGCACCGTCAACGAGATCGCGCCGCGCGGGCCCCTCCAGTCCAAGAACCCCCTCCGGTTAGTCCAAGTGACCACCGGAGAGGGGCTCTTCGGCCGCGGTGCGGGTCAGCAGCCGCCGCAGTTGTAGAAGGTCACGTCCCAGTGGCTGCCCTCGTCGGCGTAGACGTTGCCCGCGCCGGACTTCCACTGGGGGGCTCCGTCGCCGCGCAGCCCGATGTAGGTGAAGGTGTTCTTGATGTAGCTCCCGAGGCAGGTGTACTTGCTGAAGTCCAGCTTGTAGCCGTTCCAGTGCGAGTACGTGCCGCTCGCGTGGCCGACCTCGGTGCCGCCGGTGATGTTGAGGGCGCAGCCGCTGGCGCTCTTGAGCGTCTGGGCGCCCTGGGCGGTGGCGAGGTTGAGCTGCTCGAAGGACGTGCAGGTGGAGTTGTAGCGGTCCGAGCAGTTGCCAGACGAGGACCAGGTGATTCCGGAGGACCGGAACATCGAGGTCGCGGTGGAGTGGCTGATCTTGGTGACGGCGTGGGCGTCGGTGGCGGTGGTGAGGGCGCCGAAGCCGGGGGCGAAGAGGGCGCCCAGGACGAGGGCGACTGCGGTGAGGACGGAGCGGATCTTCACGGGGGTTCCTCCTGCGGATGACCGTGACGACAGGGGACGGCTGTGCAGGTGGTGCTCGTCGCGCAGGGAGATGGTGCCGTAGTTCTACGCGCGTCCGCCAGAGGGCGTCGGTGTCGGCGTGACGCCGTTCGGATGAACAACTTCCCGAGATGTTGAATGTTGAACGGAATAGGGTTACAGTCGTCTTCGTTGAAGGTTCAACAAACACCGACAAGGAGCACGTCATGGGTCTCTTCGGCCGCAAGAACAACGAGTCCGCCACCGCCACCGCCACCCTCCCCGTGGACCCCGCCCTCGCCGCCCTGACCGGCGACTACACCATCGACCCGGCGCACAGCAGCATCGGCTTCACCGTCCGTCACGCGATGGTCACCAACGTCCGCGGCACCTTCGCCGAGCACGAGGGCGCGCTGAAGCTCGACGGCTCGAACCCGGCCGCCTCCGCCGCCTCGATCGACGTCAAGATCGCCTCGATCGACACCGGCATCGGCGACCGCGACGGCCACCTGCGCAGCGGCGACTTCTTCGACGCCGAGCAGTTCCCGCTGATGTCCTTCCGCTCCACGGAGGCGGCGCAGCTCGGCGGCGACAAGTACCGGATCACCGGCGACCTGACCATCAAGGACGTCACCAAGCCGCTCTCCATCGACCTGGAGTTCAACGGCACCGCGACGGACGTCTACGGCAACGAGCGCGTCGGCTTCGAGGGCTCCGCCGAGATCCTGCGCTCCGAGTGGGGCCTGACCTGGAACGCGGCCCTGGAGACCGGCGGCGTCATGGTCAGCGACAAGGTCAAGCTGAACTTCGACATCTCCGCGATCAAGAACGCCGCCTGATCCTTCCGCCGGCCCCTGGAAACACGAGCGCGCCCGCCCTCCGCGACAGCGGAAGGCGGGCGCTCGGCGTTCTCCACCGCCCCGGGCGTCAGCCGCGCTTCTCGGCGGCGGCGCGGCTGTGGGCGAGGCCGGCGGCGGGGGCGACGAAGGCCTGGGGGCCGAGGGCGCCGCTGGGGCCGATCGTCGTGGGGCGAAGGACGGGTGGCGGGGCGAAGGGCGCGGAGGGGGTGGAGAGCGGCTGGACCTGCTGGTCGACCCCGTTGTCAGTGGCGGCCGTTAGCGTCGTCGGCATGGAATTCCGCATCGACAGCGCCGTGTTGACCGACGCCGTGGCCTGGGCCTCGCGCGTCCTGCCGGCCCGCTCCCCCCTGCCCGTCCTCGGCGGTCTGCTCCTGGAGGCGGCGGACGGCCGGCTGCGCGTCTCGGGTCTGGACCACGAGGCCTCGGCCCGCGTCGAGGTCGAGGCCGACACGGTCGTCGAGGGCCGGGCCCTGGTCCTCGGCCGGCGCCTGCTCGACATCTGCAAGGTGCTCCCCCGGGGCGCCACCGAGCTCGCCGTGGAGGGCGCCCGCCTCTCGGTGACCTCGGGCGACGCCCGCTTCGGCCTCTCCCTGCTGCCGCTCGACGACTATCCCGCCGCACCCGCGCTGCCCGAGGTGCGCGGACTGGTGGACGGGGACGCCTTCGCCGCGGCGGTCGGCCAGGTCGCCGTGGCCGCGGGCCGGGACGACTCGCTGCCCGTCCTCACCGGGATACGGCTGGCCCTGGACGGCACCACGATGACGCTGGCCGCCACCGACCGCTACCGGTACGCGGTCCGCACCCTGGAGTGGAAGCCGGAGGCCGGCGCCGACGTGGAGGGCGCGGACGTGGTCGTCCCGGCCCGTCGCCTCACCGAGATCGCCCGCTCCCTCGCGGGCGCGGGCCCGGCCCGCCTCGCCCTCGACTCCGGCTCCCTCGGCTTCGAGAGCGCCGGCACCCGCGCCACCACCCGTCTGCTCGACGGCCGGCTCCCCCGCCACGACAAGCTCTTCGCCCTCGGCGAGCACGCCCTCGCGGTCACCGGGCGGGTCCCGCTGACCGAGGCCGTCAAGCGGGTCGCGGTCGTCGCGGAGGGCGACAGCCCGGTCCAGCTGGCCTTCTCCCCCACCGCCCTCCACCTCCAGGCGGGCTACGAGGACGACGTGGCCTCCCAGCGCCTCCCCGCCGCCCTCACGGGCGCGAAGTCCCTGACGGTCGCCTTCAACCCGAACTACCTCCTGGACGCGCTGGCCTCCCTGGACGCCCCCGAGGTCCACTTCCACCTCCTGGGCCCGGGCCAGCGCGCCCTCCTCACCGACGGCCCGGAGGGGACCCACCGCCACCTGCTGATGTCGGTGAAGCCGCTGGTCTGAGCACGTCCGGAGGGGCCGCTAGAAGCCGCCGCCCCCGTCGAACCCGCCGCCTCCGCCGAAGTCGCCGCCGCCGAAGCCGCCCCCGTCACCACCGCCGAAGTCGCCGCCGAAGCCGGAGGAGTCGAAGTCGGCGCCGGAGAAGTCGCCGCCCTGGAAGTCGGTGCCGCCGTATTCGGCGGCGTAGGCGGGGGTGGCGAGCATGGAGCCGAGCATGGTGCCCACGAGGAGGCCGGGGAGCATGCCGCCGCCGAAATAGCCGCCCGCCCAGGGTCCGTAGGCGGGGCCCGCCTCCCAGTAGGGGCGGCGGCCGGTGTCGGTGTCGACGGTGCGGGCCACGGGGTCGAGGCCGTCGTCGAGGCGGGCCGCGTCGGCGGCGCAGACGGGGACCTGGCGGGGGGTGCCACCGGCCGGGGTCCAGGTCCGGTCCTCGGCGGCGGGGCCGTGGCGGGGGTCGAAGAAGCACGGGGGCCGGCGCTCGGGGAGCGGGCGGGACTCGCGGCGGGCGGCCAGGACGGCGAGGGAGAAGCGGCCGTCCTCCAGGGCCTGGGTGACGCCGCGGACCTCGTGCGGCCGGGTGACCGCGCCCATGAGGGACTTGGCCCTGTCGTACGAGTCGAGGGCGCGTTCGTAGTCGCCGCGCATGGCGTCGTCGGCGCCGCGCTCGGCGGGGTGGAAGTCGAGGCGTTCGAGTTCCTCGCCGAAGGCGGTGATGTCCTCGTCGACGACGACCCGGAGCCGGTCGAGGGCGGCGCGCTCCTCGGCCTCCTTGCGGAGCCGCTTGCGGCGGACGACGGCGTAGGCGCCCGCGCCGCCCGCGGCGACGACCGCGCCGAGGGTGACGAGTCCGGCGACGGGGACCCCGGAGTCCTTGCCGACGGAGCCCCAGGAGGCCGGGGCGGAGCCACGCGTCACGGGCAGGGCCTGGTCGACGAAGTTGTTGAGCTCGGTGGCGGCGTCGACGCCGGGCTGCCGTACGGCGGTGACGAGGTTCCGCACGGTCTGCTCGGACATCACCGAGCGGTCGGCGCCGGCGTCGAAGCGGTCGCCGAGGCGGACGGCGTAGAGGCCTGCGATCCCGGTCTGCGTCCGCAGGTTCCGCAGCAGTCCCTCCGGCGGGAACTGCGCGTTCGCGGGGAGGACCGCCACGAAGAGCGGTTTGTCCGCGTCCCTGATCTTCTGCGCGAGGGCCTTCGCGTCGGCCGTGGAGAGCTGGCCGGCGGCGCCCGGGTCGACGTAGACCGGGCCCTGTCTCAGGGCGGCGGCCGCGTCGGGTACGCCCGTGGCCCTGGCGCCCGCGGTGGGCGCCAGGACCAGGAGCAGGAGCAGGAGCAGCCCGCCGAGGGCCGATCCCGTGGACATCGCCCTGGTCCTCATGGTTCGACGCTACCCGAACCGGACCGAACGAGACATAGGGGAACTATTCGGCGGGGTCGATCCCGGCGCGCAGCAGTCCGTACGTGAAGGCGTCCTCCAGGGCCTGCCAGGACGCGGCGATGACGTTCTCGCCGACGCCGACCGTGGACCACTCGCCGTTGCCGTCGCTGGTGGTGACGAGGACCCGGGTCGTGGACTCGGTGCCGTGGCGGCCCTCCAGGATGCGGACCTTGTAGTCGACCAGCTCGAACTTGGCGAGCGGCGGGTAGATCCGGTCCAGGGCCACCCGCATCGCCCGGTCGAGGGCGTTGACCGGGCCGTTGCCCTCGGCGGTGGCGACGATCCGCTCGCCCTTGGCCCAGAGCTTCACGGTCGCCTCGTTGGCGTGGGTGCCGTCGGGGCGGTCCTCGACGATCGCGCGCCAGGACTCCGTACGGAAGTAGCGGCGGGCCCGGCCCTCGGCCTCCTCCCGGAGCAGCAGCTCGAAGGAGGCGTCGGCGGCCTCGTACGTGTAGCCCTTGAGCTCGCGTTCCTTGACGCGCTCGACGACGCGGGAGACGAGCTCGCGGTCGCCGCCCAGGTCGACGCCGAGCTCCTTGCCCTTGAGCTCGATGGAGGCGCGGCCGGCCATGTCGGAGACGAGCATCCGCATGGTGTTGCCGACCAGCTCGGGGTCGATGTGCTGGTAGAGGTCGGGGTCCACCTTGATCGCGGAGGCGTGCAGTCCGGCCTTGTGGGCGAAGGCGGAGACGCCGACGTACGGCTGGTGGGTGGAGGGCGTGAGGTTGACGACCTCGGCGATGGCGTGCGAGATCCGCGTCATCTCGGCGAGCGCGCCCTCGGGGAGGACCCGCTTGCCGTACTTGAGCTCCAGGGCCGCGACGACGGGGAAGAGGTTGGCGTTGCCGACCCGCTCGCCGTAGCCGTTGGCGGTGCACTGGACGTGGGTGGCGCCCGCGTCGACGGCGGCGAGGGTGTTGGCGACGGCGCAGCCGGTGTCGTCCTGGGCGTGGATGCCGAGACGGGCGCCGGTGTCGGCGATGACGGTGGCGACGACGGCCTGGATCTGGGCGGGGAGCATGCCGCCGTTGGTGTCGCAGAGGACGACGACGTCGGCGCCGGCCTCGTACGCGGCGCGGACGACGGCCTTGGCGTAGTCCGGGTTCGCCTTGTAGCCGTCGAAGAAGTGCTCGCAGTCGACGAAGACCCTGCGGCCCTGGGAGGTCAGGTGGGAGACGGTGTCGCGGACCATCTCCAGGTTCTCGTCGAGGGTGGTGCGCAGGGCGAGCTCGACGTGCCGGTCGTGCGACTTGGCGACCAGGGTGATCACCGGAGCGCCGGAGTCGAGGAGCGCCTTGACCTGCGGGTCCTCGGCCGCGCTGCCCCCCGCCCTGCGGGTGGCGCCGAAGGCGACGAGCTGCGCGTTCTTGAACGCGATCTCCTGCCGGGCGCGGGCGAAGAACTCCGTGTCGCGCGGGTTGGCGCCGGGCCAGCCGCCCTCGATGAAGCCCACGCCGAACTCGTCGAGGTGCCGGGCGATGGTCAGCTTGTCCGCGACGGTGAGGTTGATGCCTTCACGCTGCGCCCCGTCGCGCAGCGTCGTGTCGAAGACATGGAAACTGTCGTCGAGGCGCGATCCCTCGGCGTTCTCCGTGGTCATGGCTGTGATGGCTCCTGTCGGATGTGGCTCCGGAAGGTATGGATCCACTTGCCCCCATTCTCACGCGTCGTCCGCTTCCGGCGTGGGTGGGGCCGGAAAACGAAAAAACCCCTCGCGGGTGCGAGAGGTCTGCGCGCGGGTCTGGGGCACGGTGTCCACTGCTGCGGGGATCGTTCCGCGATTCAGTGGCCACTGCGGACCGGCGCGCTGCTGCCGATAATCATCGTGGTAGCGAGCACGCCGGAAGTCTGGCACAGGTCCGGGATCAGCGGGACGGTGGTCTCACGATACGGGCAGTTGATCTCGCGGCCGCTCGGAGCGGGCGGCGCCCACCCGGCCCAGGTCGATGTCCCGGGTCTCCCGCATCGTGAGGTAGACGACCAGGGAGACGGCCGCGCAGCCCGCGACGTACCAGTAGAAGCCCGACTCGACGCCGGCGTCCTTGAACCAGAGCGCCACGTACTCGGCGGTGCCGCCGAAGAGGGCGTTGGCGATGGCGTACGGCAGGGCGACGCCGAGGGCGCGGATGCCGGTCGGGAAGAGCTCGGCCTTCACACAGGCGTTGATGGAGGTGTAGCCGGTGACGACGACGAGCGCGAGGAGGGAGAGGCCGAGGGCGGGCCAGAAGGAGCCCGCATGCTTGAGCATCGTCAGGATCGGGACGGTGAGGAGGGTGGAGCCGAGCGCGAAGGTGATGAGGAGCGGGCGGCGTCCGATCCGGTCGGAGAGCCGGCCGGCGAGCGGCTGCAGGCAGGCGAAGACGATCAGGGCGCAGAAGGAGACCAGGGTGGCGGTCTGCTTGGGCAGTCCGGCGGAGTTGGACAGGTACTTGGTGAGGTAGGTGGTGTACGTGTAGTAGGCCACGGTCCCGCCCATGGTGAGCGCGATGACGAGAAAGGCCTCGCGCTTGTGCGCCCACAGGGCCTTGAGGGTGCCCTGCTGGCCCCGGGCGACGCCGGAGTCGGCGGTCTCCTCGTACACCTCCGTCTCCAGCATGGTGCGGCGCAGCCAGAAGACGACGGCCGCGCCGAGGGCGCCGACGACGAACGGGATGCGCCAGCCCCAGGCGTGCAGGGCGTCGGCGGACAGGGTGTGCTGGAGGACGAGCAGCAGGCCGAGGCCGAGGATCTGGCCGGCGGTCATCGACACGTACTGGAAGCTGGAGGCGAAGCCGCGGTGCTGCGGCGCGGAGGCCTCGGTGAGGTAGGTGGCGCTGGCCGCGTACTCGCCGCCGACGGAGAGGCCCTGGAGGAGGCGGGCGACGAGGAGGACGGCGGCGCCGCCGTACCCGGCGACGGAGTACGTCGGCGCGATCGCGATCAGTACGGCGGAGGCGGACATCAGCGTCACGGTGAGGGTGAGCGCCGCCTTGCGGCCCTTGCGGTCGCCGACCCGGCCGAGGAGCCAGCCGCCGACGGGGCGCATGAAGAAGCCGACGGCGAAGATGCCGGCGGTGTTCATGAGCTTGGCGGTGTCGTTGCCCTCGGGGAAGAAGGCTCCCGCGAAGTAGGTGGCGAAGCTCGCGTACACGAACCAGTCGAACCACTCGACCATGTTGCCGGCGGAGCCGACCCAGATCTTCTTCCAGTGCTCTCGTCCCATGGGCAGGAACCGTGCCGGAGACCACGCGGGGGCGACAAGGCTGTAGCACACAACGATCGGGTGTACTTACGTGCGTTGTGGTCGCGCGAGCAGGTCCTGCTCGATGAACTCCCGTACGTGCGCGAGCACTTGCTCCCGCCCCGTGCCCGGGATGCCGACGGCGACGTGCACGCTGAAGCCGTCGAGCAGGGCCCGCATCCGGGTGGCGAAGCGGTCCGGGTCGACCGCGCGGAACTCCTCCCGCGAGACGCCTTCGGCGAGGATCGCGACCAGGTCCCGGTGCCAGGCCCCCTCGATGGCGGCCTGCCGGGCGCGGGCGTCGTCGTCGGCGTTCTGCGACCGGTTCCAGACCTCCAGCCAGAGGGTCCAGTGCGGGTCGCGGGGCCCGTCGGGCACGTACACGTCGACATACCCGTCGAGCCGGTCGCGCGCCGTCCCCGGCCGGGACAGCAGCGCGCTGCGCTCGGCCCCGAGCCGCCCCTCGCTCCACTCCAGGGTCTGCAGCAGCAGCTCGTCCTTGGTGCGGAAGTAGTAGAGGAGGTGCCCGCTGCTCATCCCCACCTGCCGTCCGAGCCCGGCCATGGTGAGCCCGTCGAGTCCCCGCTCGGCGATGGTGTCCATGGCCGCGGCGAGCACGTCCTCCCGGGGCGGGGCGGCCTGGTTGCGCCGGCGGGGGTGGGACGGGGAGGGGGTGGGGTTGCTGCTCTGACTCACTCGTACGTTCTACAGGATGCGGCCGTCGGGCCCGCGCCCGAAGGCGTGCAGCATGACGTCGGCGAGGTCGGCCCCGGGCACGGCGGCGCGCAGCTCGGCGAGAACGGGCGGGAGGTGCTCGTCGGCGATGACGCCCATGTGCTCCTGCCGCAGGTCGCGGATCACCGCGACGATCTCCGGCCGCAGGGTCATCCAGCCGCGGGAGGTGCGGATCTCGGCCTCGACCTGGTCCATGAACCAGCGCATGACGGTGTACGGGATGTCGTGGTCGCCCTTGCCGGCGGCGAAGCACACCGTCGGCTCCCGCCCGGGGTCCTCGTCGGGGACGATCGCCAGGACGAGCGTGCGCTGCCCGCCGACGTGGTCCAGCTCCAGGTACCAGGCGTCGTCGGGAACGGAGTACAGGGTCGTGAGGGCGTAGTCGCCGTCGGGGTGGGGTACGGGCATGGCCGCACGCTCTCATCGGGCGTGCGGCCACCACCAGCGGTTTTACCGGACGGCGGGCTGCTGCTGCGTGATGCAGTGGATGCCGCCGCCGCCCGCGAAGATCGTCCGGGCGTCGACCAGGACGACCTCGCGCTCGGGGAAGAGGCGGCGGAAGATCTCGGCCGCCAGTTCGTCGTGGGGGTCGTCGAAGGCGCAGAGGACGACGCCGTCGTTGCACAGGTAGTGGTTGATGTACGAGTAGTCGACCCAGTCGCCCTCCTCGTCCTTGAGGACGGTCGGGGCCGGGACCTCGATGACCTCCAGGGCGCGGCCCTGGGCGTCGGTCTGGCCGCGCAGGATGCTCACGTACATCCGGGACCGCTCGTAGTCGGGGTGGGCCGGGTCCTGCTGGCTGTGGACGAGGACCGTGCCGGGGCGGGCGAAGGCGGCGACGATGTCGACGTGGCCCTGGGTGCCGTACAGGCCGTAGTCGCCGGCGAGGCCGTGGGGGAGCCAGATCGCCTTCGTCGTGCCGAGCTTGGCGTGGATCTCCTGCTCGACCTGCTCGCGCGTCCACTCGGGGTTGCGGCCGGAGCCGAGCTGCACGGTGTCGGTGAGGAGGACGGTGCCCTCGCCGTCGACGTGGATCGCGCCGCCCTCGTTGACGAGGGGGGAGGAGAGTACGGGGACTCCCGCCACGTCCGCGACATGGCGGGCGATCTTGGAGTCGTGCTCCCAGCGGGCCCAGTCCTGGGCGCCCCAGCCGTTGAACACCCAGTCCACGGCGGCGAGTTCGGTGCCGTCCGTGACGAAGGTCGGGCCGATGTCCCGCATCCAGGCGTCGTCGAGCTCGCGCTCGACGAGGTCGATGTCCGGGCCGAGGAGCGCCGTGGCCGACTCCGCGTCGCCGGGCGCGACGACCATCGTCACCGGCTCGAAGCGGCGGACGGCACGGGCCACCGACGCCCAGGCGGTACGGGCCTCGGCGAGCTCCTCCTCGTTGGTGAAGGTGGGGTTGGGGCTGGGCCAGGCCATCCAGGTGCGCTCGTGCGGCATCCACTCGGCGGGCATGCGGAAGGTCATGAGTCAGGTCCTAGAGGAAGTAGAGGCGGTTGAGGGAGACGGACTCGGCCGCCTCGGAGCGGATCGGGGAGCCGTCGAGCGAGACGAGTCCCGTGCGGCCGTCGACCTGGACGTCGCCGACGCGGGAGTTGAGCCGCAGGTCGGCGGGGCCGATGCCACGGGTGCCGCGCACGGCGACCCGGCGGCGGCGGGTGGGCATCGCGTCGGAGCCGAGGTCGACGGCGGCCTGCGCGACGAACGCGACGGAGATGTCGGCGGGCGTGGCGCCGTGCGCGCCGAACAGCGGTCCGAGGACGAGCGGTTCACAGGTGTCGGTGGCGGCGTTCGGATCGCCCACGACCCCCCACGCGGGGAAGCCGTTCTTGATGACCATCTGCGGCTTGGCGCCGAAGAACTCCGGCCGCCACAGCACGATGTCGGCCATCTTCCCGACCTCGATCGAGCCGATCTCGTGGGCGAGGCCGTGGGCGATCGCCGGGTTGATGGTGAGCTTGGCCATGTAGCGCAGCACGCGCGCGTTGTCGTCGTGCGCGCCGTCGCCCTCCATGGGTCCGAGCTCGGCCTTCATCTTCCCGGCCATGGCGAAGGTCCGGCGTACGGTCTCGCCGGCCCTTCCCATCCCCTGCGCGTCGGAGGAGGTGATCCCGATCGCGCCGAGGTCGTGCAGGACGTCCTCCGCACCCATCGTCCCGGCCCGGATCCGGTCGCGGGCCATCGCCGCGTCGCCGGGCAGGTCGGTCTTCAGGTCGTGGACGGAGACGATCATCCCGTAGTGCTCGGCGACGGCGTCGCGGCCGAAGGGGAGCGTGGGGTTGGTGGAGGAGCCGATGACGTTCGGCACGCCCGCCATCTTCAGGACGTTGGGGACGTGTCCGCCGCCGCAGCCCTCGATGTGGAAGGCGTGGATCGTGCGGCCTTCGAGCACGGCGAGGGTGTCCTCGACCGACAGGCACTCGTTCAGGCCGTCGGAGTGCAGCGCGACCTGGACGTCGTGCTCCTCGGCGACCCGCAGCGCGGTGTCGAGGGCCCGGGTGTGGGCGCCCATGTCCTCGTGGACCTTGAAGCCCGACGCCCCGCCCTCGGCCAGCGCCTCCACCAGCGGAGCCGCGTCGGAGGAGGAGCCGCGGGCGAGGAAGCCGATGTTGACCGGCCAGGCGTCGAAGGCGCTGAAGGCGTGCTTGAGCGCCCAGGGCGAGTTGACGCCGACGCCCCAGACGGGGCCGAACTCCTGGCCGATGATCGTGGTGACGCCGCTGGCGAGCGAGGCCTCCATGATCCGCGGGGAGAGCAGGTGGACGTGGGTGTCGACGGCTCCGGCGGTGGCGATGAGGCCCTCGCCGGAGACGATCGAGGTGCCGGTGCCGACGACGACGTCGACCCCGTCGAGGGTGTCGGGGTTGCCGGCCCGCCCGATGGCGTGGATGCGGCCCTCTCGGATGCCAATGGACACCTTGCGGATGCCCTGCACGGCGTCGATGACCAGGACGTTGCTGATGACGACGTCGCAGGTCTCGCGGACGGCCGCGGCCTTGAGGTGGAGGCCGTCGCGGGCGGTCTTGCCGAAGCCGGCGAGGAACTCGTCCCCGGGCTTCTGGGAGTCGGACTCGACGCGGACGACGAGCCCGGAGTCACCCAGGACGACGCGGTCACCGGCGCGCGGGCCGTGCACGGATGCGTACTCGTACGGGTCCATCAGTCGCTCTCCTCGTCGGGCAGAACGCCCAGGTAGCCGCAGGCCCGCGCCCTGCGCAGGGCCTCTTCGCGCGCGCCGGGCGCGTCCAGCGGGCCGTCGACCAGGCCCGCGAAGCCGATGGCGACGCGGGCGCCGCCGATCGGGACGAGCCCGACCTCGGCCTCGCCGCCCGGGTCGAAGCGGAAGGAGGCTCCGGCCGGGATGGCGAGGCGCATGCCGTAGGCGGCGGCCCGGTCGAAGTCGAGGCGCGGGTTGACCTCGAAGAAGTGGAAGTGGGAGGTGACGCTCACGGGGACCGTCGCCGTGTTCCGTACGGAGAGGGTGAGCGCCGGTTGGGACTCCGGGTGCCCGGGGCCGGGCAGCAGTGCGCCCGGGGCCTCGGGGCCCAGGCCGCCCCCGCCGATCGGGTCGGTGACGACCGCGAGCCGGGAGCCGTCGTCGAAGACGGCTTCGACGTGGACCTCGGTGACCACGTCGGCGACGCCGGGCAGGACGTCGTCGGGGCCGAGGACGGAGCGGGCCGCCTCGATCGCCTCGGCGAGTCGCTTGCCGTCGCGGGCCGCCTCGCAGACGGTGTCCGCGATGAGCGCGGTCGCCTCGGGCACGTTGAGCCGCAGGCCCCTGGCCCGGCGGGCGCGGGCGAGCTCGGCGGCACCGAAGAGAAGCAGCCGGTCGCGTTCCGTGGGGGTCAGTCTCACGCCCCAAACACCTCCTGCAATTGCGACACGTTTGAGCGACACTCTAAATGTTGAGAAGCGAGCTTCCAAGCATTGACGTCGCCGACAGGCGTAGGTCACATTGAGCGCCGCTCTAAAACTGTCCCGCCCGTCCCCGCAGGGAGTCCTCATGCCGATAGAACAGCGCGGAGTCGACACCATCCCCGAGGCCGAACGCACCAGCGGCCCCCGCGACCTCGTCTCGATCCTGCTCGGATCCAACCTGTGTCTGGGGGTGATCGTCTTCGGCTGGCTGCCGGTCTCCTTCGGGCTCGGCTTCTGGGCCTCGGTGACCTCCGTCGTCACCGGCACCCTCGTCGGCGTCGCGGTCACCGCCCCCCTCGCGCTCGTGTCCCTCCGCACCGCGACGAACCTCTCCACCTCCTCCGGCGCCTTCTTCGGCGTCCGCGGCCGGCTGGTCGGCTCCGTGGTCGGGCTGCTGCTCTCGCTGGGCTACACCGCGCTGACCCTCTGGATCGGCGGCGACGTGATGGTGGGCACGCTCTCCCGCCTCGTCGGCCTGCCGACCGGCGGCGCCGTCCACGCCCTCGTCTACGCGTTCCTCGCCGCCT
Source organism: Streptomyces sp. TLI_105 (assembly GCF_900105415.1). Classification (GTDB taxonomy): domain Bacteria; phylum Actinomycetota; class Actinomycetes; order Streptomycetales; family Streptomycetaceae; genus Streptomyces. The sequence continues at coordinate 2,540,934 of NZ_FNSM01000001.1, forward strand.
GCACGGTGGTCGGCGCGGTGTACGGCTACCGGCTGCTGCTCCGGCTGAGCAAGGCGCTCGCGATCGGCATGACGGTGCTCCTCGCCATCGGCCTGGCCGCCTACGCCGGGGACTTCACCACGGCCGCGGTCCCGGACACCCCGTACCTGCTCGGCTCCTTCTGGCCGACCTGGCTGCTCTCGGCCGTGGCCGCGGGACTCAGCGGACCGGTCGCCTTCATCACCCTGCTCGGCGACTACACCCGGTACGTCTCCCCCGAGCGGTACAGCGCGAAGACCGTGTGGCGGGCCACCTGCCTGGGCCTGACCGTCGGCCTGCTCGTCCCGCAGCTCTTCGGCACGTTCACCGCCCTGGCGGCGCGCGGCGGCCTGGACTACGCGGGCCCACTCGTCGACGCCTCCCCCGCCTGGTACCTCGTACCGCTGCTGATCGCCGCCACCGCCGGCTCCGTCGGCAACGCCGGGCTGATGCTGTACTCGATGGGCCTCGACCTCGACGCGATCCTGCCGAAGGCCACGCGCGCGCGTGCCACCCTCGTCGTCGCTGCGGTGGCGACGGCCTTCGTCTTCGCCGGCCACTTCGCCTCGGACGCCCAGACGGCGATGACCTCGTTCGTGCTGCTGCTCACCGCGATCGGGACCCCGTGGGCGGTGATCACCCTGATCGGGCACGTGCGCTGCGGCGGGACGTACGACCCGGAGGCGCTCCAGGTCTTCAACCAGCGCTCGCGCGGCGGGATCTACTGGTTCTCGGCGGGCTGGCACCCGCGCGCCACCGTCTCCTGGGCGGTCGGCGCGGCGGTCGGCCTGGCCGCGGTGTCGACGCCGCTCTACGAGGGGCCGCTGCTCGCCCTCACGGGCGGGGTCGACTGCAGCTTCGTCTTCTCGGGGATCGTGGGCGGCGCGCTGTACGCCGTCCTGACGCCGCACAGGGCTTCCGGGACCGTGACGGCCCCGGAAGCCCTGGCGACGACGGAGTGACTACTTGCCGAGCTCGTGCATCCAGCCGTGCACGTCCTCGGCCTTGCCGGTCTGGATGGCGAGCAGCGCCTCGCGCAGCTTCATCGTGACCTCGCCGGGCTCGCCGCCCGACTGCTGCCACTCGCCCCGGGCGGACTTGACCAGGCCGACCGGGGTGATGACGGCGGCGGTGCCGCAGGCGAAGACCTCGGTGAGGGTGCCGTTCTCGGTGTCGGCCTGCCACTGGTCGATGGAGACGCGGGCCTCCTCGGACTCGTAGCCCAGGTCCTGGGCGACCTTGAGGAGCGAGTCACGGGTGATGCCCGCCAGCAGCGAACCGGTGAGGGTCGGCGTGACGATCCTGTCTCCGTACACGAAGTACAGGTTCATGCCGCCGAGTTCCTCGACCCACTTGTGCTCGACCGCGTCGAGGTAGCAGACCTGGTCGCAGCCCTTGGCCGCCGCCTCGGCCTGCGCGAGCAGGGAGGCCGCGTAGTTGCCGCCGGTCTTGGCGTCGCCGACGCCGCCGGGGACGGCACGGACGCGGTCCTCCGAGGCCCAGATGGAGACGGGCTTCACGCCGCCCGCGAAGTACGGACCGGCAGGCGAGGCGATGACGACGAACAGGTACTCGTTGGCCGGGCGGACGCCGAGGCCGACCTCGGTGGCGATCATGAACGGACGCAGGTAGAGCGAGTCCTCGCCACCGTGCGCCGGAACCCAGGCCTCGTCGTGGCGGACGAGCACGTCACACGCCTCGACGAAGGTCTCGACCGGCAGCTCGGGCATGCCGAGCCGGCGGGCGGAGGCCTGGAAGCGGCGGGCGTTGGCGTCGGGACGGAAGGTGGCGACCGAGCCGTCGGGGCGGCGGTAGGCCTTCAGGCCCTCGAAGATCTCCTGCGCGTAGTGCAGGACGTTCGTGGCCGGGTCCAGGGAGAGCGGACCGTACGGCACGAGCTGGGCGTCGTGCCAGCCGCGACCCTCGGTCCACCGGATGGTGACCATGTGGTCGGTGAAGTGGCGGCCGAATCCCGGCTGGGCCAGGATCGCCTCGCGCTCCGCGGCGGACAGCGGGCTGGAGGAGGGCTTGAGCTCGATCGTGGGCGTCGTCATGAGTGCGTGTCCTTCACCGGTTGTGATGGGGAGGACCGCGCGCACGCCGTCGGCGGGGACTGTCGTCCCTGACGAGTCGGCGTCCGGGCATGCCCGCATGCCGCGGCCCCACGTTCGATTATCGCTCGGGGGGACCGGTGCGGAAAACGGTGCGCGCGGTCCGGGGTTCGGGGAGGCGCCCCGCGGCCGCGCATGGGGCAGCCGCCGGGCGCTGATGCGACCCGGCGGCTGCTGTGTGGTGTCAGTCGGCGCGGGTCAGCTCGCTACTCGCGCGGCGAGCGCGTCGCCGATCTCGTCCGTCGTGCGGACGGAATCGCCGCGCTCGGTGAGGTCGGCCGCGACGGCCTCCTCGACCCGGGCGGCCTCGGCCTCGTAGCCGAGGTGGCGGAGCAGGAGGGCGACGGAGAGGACGGTGGCCGTGGGGTCGGCCTTGCCCTGGCCCGCGATGTCCGGCGCGGAGCCGTGGACCGGCTCGAACATGGACGGGAACTCGCCGCTCGGGTTGATGTTGCCCGAGGCGGCGACGCCGATGCCGCCGGAGACGGCCGCGGCGAGGTCGGTGATGATGTCGCCGAAGAGGTTGTCGGTGACGATCACGTCGAAGCGGGCCGGGTCGGTGACGAGGAAGATCGTCGCGGCGTCGACGTGCAGGTAGTCGGTGGTGACCTCCGGGTACTCCTGGGCCACCTTGTTGAAGGTGTCCGTCCAGAGGTGGCCGGCGAAGGTCAGCACGTTGTTCTTGTGGACCAGGGTCAGCTTCTTGCGCGGGCGGGCCTGGGCGCGGGCGAAGGCGTCCCGGACCACGCGCTCGACACCGAAGGCGGTGTTGACCGAGACCTCGGTGGCGACCTCGTGCGGGGTGCCCTTGCGGATGGTGCCGCCGTTGCCCGTGTACGGACCCTCGGTACCCTCGCGGACCACGACGAAGTCGATCTCGGGCTGCCCGGCGAGCGGGGTGGCCACGCCGGGGAGCAGCTTCGAGGGACGCAGGTTCACGTGGTGGTCGAAGGCGAAGCGGAGCTTCAGCAGGAAGCCGCGCTCCAGGACGCCGGACGGCACCGACGGGTCGCCGATGGCGCCGAGCAGGATGGCGTCGTGCTTCTTGAGGGAGGCGAGATCGGCGTCGGTGAGGGTCTCACCGGTGGCGTGGTAGCGCTTGGCGCCGAAGTCGTACTCCTCGGTCTCCAGCTTCACGTCCTGGGGAAGGACGGCCGTGAGGATCTTGAGGCCCTGGGCCACGACCTCCTGGCCGATGCCGTCGCCGGGAATGACTGCGAGATTGATGCTGTGAGACATGTCGGCACCCTACTCTTCGTCCCATCGTCTGACACGTTCCGTCCGCCATGTGGACGAAGCGCCATGTCGGGCGACGGCTCAGTGGCCGGTGGAGCCGCCGTTGTCACGGCGATCGAGGGCGCGCTGGAGGGCGGCGGCGGCGTTCTGGCGGGCCTCGTCGCTGGGACGATTGGCGGAGTGGCGGACGCGGCGGGCGGTCTGAGCGGCCATGAGGGATCGACTCCTTGAGATCAGTGGTGATCCGGATGTGCGGAGATCAGTGGTGATCGAAGGCGCCGGAAGGGGCGGGGAGCGCCGCCACAGGGGTCACCTGCACAGGGCGTCGCGCTCTCGGCCGCCATTCGCTTGATGAAGCGAGACGTTCGGCTTCTACAAAGCTAGGGCAGGCCTCCGCATCTGTCTCCACAATTACTCGGACTTCCTACTATCTGAGACGGCCGTCAACCCTCCGTGTGGCACGGCTCGCCTATCTAGGTTGCATTCCTACCTAGGTAGTGATCAGATGTGCCCATGGCCACAGACCGCAGATCCAGCTGGCTCAAGGGAGTCCTCGACCTGCTCGTCCTCTCCTGCCTGACCGACGGCGAGAGTTACGGGTACGAGATCGCGAAGGCCCTCGACGGGGCGGGCCTGGGCGAGATCAAGGGCGGGACGCTCTATCCCGTACTGAACCGCCTGGAACAGGCCGGCCTGGTGGAGGCCGAGTTCCGCGCCGCCGAGCGCGGGCCCGGGCGCCGCTACTACCGGCTCACCGACCTGGGTCGGGCGCACCTCACGGCCGAGAGCGAGGCCTGGTCGGAGTTCCACCGGGCCGTACGGACGCAACTGCACGCAGGGGGAACCGCACCATGACCACCGACGCCTACTTCGCCGAGCTGACCGACGCGCTGCGCGCCGCGGGGGTGCCCGAGGAGCAGATCGCACGGACGACCGACGAGCTGCGCGGACACCTCGCGGAGACGGGGACCGCGCCGGAGGAGGAGTTCGGGCCGGCCGAGGGCTTCGCGGCCCGGCTGGGCGGACTCGCCCCGGCCCCCGGGGAACCGGACGGGGCGGCGGAGCACTGGACGTGGACCGCCGACCTCTTCAACGACCGCCGGATGCTGGACGTCCACGGCGCCCAGGGCTGGGAGGTGGAGGGCCTGGACCCCATCGGCCGCTTCGTCTGCCGCCGGACGCCCGGGGTCGCGCTCGCCTGGGAGTACCGCCGCGAGGTGATCGCCGGCCGCAGGCGGACCCGCGTCCTCGACGAGCTCACGCCGGAGGGCTGGGAGCTGTGCGGCGAGTGGCTGGTGTACGGCTACTTCAAGCGGCCGCGCGCGGCGACGGCCGGACCGGCGGGCGCCGTGGAGGCACCGCCGGCCGCCCCGCACCGGTGGCTGTTCCTGAGCCGCCGGGGCAAGGCGGTGCTCGCGGTCTGGTGCGTCCTGGTCGGCGGCGCGATGACCTCGTTCCTCGTCGGAGGGCTCGGGGCCTCCGGGCTCGCGATCACGGTCGCCGTCGCTTCGGCGCTCTCCGCCGCGTACACCTCCCACCTGGAGACGGCCGCGGGCCGCGCCCGCCGGAACCCCGGCACGAAGGACCGGGGCTGAGCGCCCCTCACATCACGTCGCCGTCCCGCCAGTCGAAGACCAGCGGGGCGGCGGGGTCCGGCAGGGCCCGGTCGCCGGCGGGGCGCAGGAAGACGAAACCCTCCTCCTCGGCGAGGCGGACGACCCCCTCGGGCCCGAGCGCTTCGAGGCGCCCCTCCCAGACCCGCCAGCCGCGCGCCCGGTAGAGCGCGGCCCCCTCGTCGGAGGCGCCGAGCGCCCCGAAGGCGTACGCCCCGTCGATCACCCGCTCCAGTCCGGCCATCACCGCGCCGCCGAGCCCCTGCCGCCGGCGGTCCTGCCGGACGGCGACCCCTTCCACGTATCCGACGCGGTGCGAGCGGCCGCGGTGGAGCGCCCGGCGCTGCACGACGGCGCCGTGGGCGGCGATGCCCCGCTCGTCCTCGATCCAGGCGTGGAGGCCACCGAGGGTGTGGTCCCAGTCGTCGTCGGAGAAGTCGCCCGCGAAGGCGGTGTCGAGCATCTCGCGTACGGAGCGGAGCCGGGCGGCGCCGAGTTCATGGGTGGGAGCGATCCTCACGGTCATGCCCCACCCTCCCACGCCCACCTAACCCCTTAACCGCCATTGACAGGTTATGCCGGCCTCTGATTGAGTCGCCCCGCAACCAGTGAGAGACGACCGAGGGGTTAGAACGATGTCCGTGCTGCCGACCCACCACCGCACCGTCACCGTCCGGGGCCACGAGATCGCCTACCGCGAGGCCGGACCGGCCGACGCCCCCGTACTGCTCCTGCTGCACGGCTTCCCCACCAGCTCGCACATGTTCCGCGACCTGATCCCCCTGCTCGCCGACTCCTACCGACTCATCGCCCCCGACCACCTGGGCTTCGGCCGCAGCGCCGCGCCCTCCGCCGCCGACTTCGACTACACCTTCGCCGAACTGGCCGCACTCACCGCCGAGTTCACCGAGGCCCTCGGCCTGGACCGGTTCGCGCTCTACATCCAGGACTACGGCGCCCCCATCGGCCTGCGCCTCGCCCTCGCCCACCCCGAGCGGATCACCGCGATCGTCACCCAGAACGGCAACGCCTACGAGGAGGGCCTCGGCGCCGAGGCCTGGGCCCCCGTCCTCGCCCTGATCGAGGAGCGCACCCCCGAGACCGAGGAGCCGGTCCGCGCCATCCGCTCCCTGGACGGCATCCGGTGGCAGTACGAGACGGGCGTCCCCGCCGCGTACCGGGATCTGCTCAGCCCCGACGCCTGGCACCACGACGCGGCCCTGATGGCCCGCGAGGGCCAGGACGACATCCAGCTGGGCCTGATCGCCGACTACGGCTCGAACTTCGCCCTCTACCCGGCCTTCCAGGAGTACTTTCGCACCTCCCGGGTCCCCCTCCTCGCCGTCTGGGGCGAGGGCGACCAGGTCTTCGTCCCCGCCGGCGCCGAGGCCTTCCGCCGCGACCTCCCGGACGCCGAGATCCACCTGCTGCCCACGGGCCACTTCGCCCTGGAGACCCACGCGCCGGCGGTCGCCGCCCTGATCGAGGACTTCCTCGGGCGGCGTGTGCTCGTCAGGCCGTAGCCCTCTCCAGGTCGCGGGCCATCCGCTCCACCCAGTCGGTGAAGCCCTCTCGATGGTGGCCGTCGCTCTCGAGCAGGGTCGCGACCTGTGCGTCCGTGAGCCGCTCGGGCCCCGGCACGGTCAGCAGCCGGTACAGCTCCTTCATCAGGGACAACATCCGCAGCGCGTCGATGTGCTCGATCGCGTCGACCCCGTGTCCGGGGCCGATGGTCGTCGAACCGGGCATGTCATGCCTCCTCACCGAGCCCCCTCCCAGCAGCGTAAGCCCCCCGCATGAGAACCGCCCCCGTCCTGGTTTGGGGGTCCAGGAGGGGGGCGGTGATCAGGGGCCGCTCACGCGGCGGGCGGGCGTCAGCCCATGTGCGGGTAGCCGTACTCGGTCGGCGGGACCAGCGTCTCCTTGATGGCGCGGGTCAGCGTCCAGCGCATCAGGTTCTGCGGGGCACCGGCCTTGTCGTTGGTGCCGGAGGCGCGGCCGCCGCCGAAGGGCTGCTGGCCGACGACGGCGCCGGTCGACTTGTCGTTGATGTAGAAGTTGCCCGCGGCGAAGCGGAGCTTCTCCATCGTGTACGCGGCGGCCGCGCGGTCGCCGGAGATGACCGAGCCGGTGAGGGCGTAGTCCGAGACCGACTCCATCTGGGTCAGCATCTCGTCGTACTTCTCGGCAGAGCTGTCGTCGTATACGTGGATCGCGAGGATCGGGCCGAAGTACTCGGCCTTGAAGACCTCGTTCTCCGGGTCGTCGCAGACGATGACGGTCGGGCGGACGAAGTAGCCCACCGAGTCGTCGTAGGTGCCGCCGGCGACGATCGTGCAGCTCGGGTCGGCCGCGGCACGGTCGATCGCGGCCTTGTTCTTGGCGAACGAACGCTCGTCGATGACGGCGCCGATGAAGTTCGACAGGTCGGTGACGTCACCCATGGTGATGCCGTCGACCTCGGCCGCGAACTCCTCCTTGAAGCCGTCGTTCCAGATCGACGCCGGGATGTAGGCGCGGGAGGAGGCGGAGCACTTCTGGCCCTGGAACTCGAAGGAGCCACGGGTCAGCGCGGTCTTCAGGATCGCCCGGTCGGCGCTGGGGTGGGCGACGACGAAGTCCTTGCCGCCGGTCTCGCCGACGATCCGCGGGTACGAGCGGTACTTCTCGATGTTGTTGCCGACCGTCTTCCACAGGTGCTGGAAGGTCTTGGTCGAGCCGGTGAAGTGGATGCCGGCCAGGTCGCGGTGGTTCAGGGCCACCTCGGAGACGGCGATGCCGTCGCCGGTCACCAGGTTGATGACGCCCTTCGGCAGGCCGGCCTCCTCCAGGAGCTCCATGAGGAGCACGGCGGAGTGGGTCTGCGTCGGGGACGGCTTCCAGACCACCACGTTGCCCATGAGGGCGGGGGCGGTGGGCAGGTTGCCCGCGATGGCGGTGAAGTTGAAGGGGGTGATCGCGTAGACGAAGCCCTCCAGCGGGCGGTGGTCCAGACGGTTCCACACACCCGGGGAGTTCGCCGGCGGCTGCTCGGCGAGGATCTGACGGGCGTACGCCACGTTGAAGCGCCAGAAGTCGACGAGCTCGCACGGGGTGTCGATCTCGGCCTGCTGGGCGGTCTTGGACTGGCCGAGCATGGTGGACGCGGCCAGCGTCTCGCGCCACGGGCCGGCGAGCAGCTCGGCGGCGCGCAGGATGATCGCGGCGCGGTCGTCGAAGGACATCGCGCGCCAGGCCGGGGCGGCGGCCAGGGCGGCGTCGATGGCGTCCTGGGCGTCCTGCTCGGTGGCGCCGCGGAAGGTGCCGATGACGGCCTTGTGGTTGTGCGGCTGGACGACCTTGAACTCCTCGCCGCCACCGAGGCGCTTCACGCCGCCGATGGTCATCGGCAGCTCGCGCGGGTTCTCGGCCAGCTCCTTGAGCTTGGTCTCCAGGCGGAGGCGCTCGGGGGAACCGGGGGCGTAGCTGTGCACCGGCTCGTTGACCGGAGCGGGGACCTGGGTGACAGCGTCCATGAGTCTCGTAACTCCTTGTGAGAGGTGGGCTCAGCCCTTGGTGAGGATGGAGCGGACGAAGAAGAGGAGGTTGGCCGGCTTCTCCGCGAGGCGGCGCATGAAGTAGCCGTACCAGTCGGTGCCGTACGCGGTGTAGACGCGCATGCGGTGGCCCTCGGCGGCGAGCCGGTTCTGCTCCTCGCTGCGGATGCCGTACAGCATCTGGAACTCGTACTCGTCCATCTTGCGCCCTGCGCGGCGGGCCAGCTCCTGGCCGATGGAGATCAGGCGCGGGTCGTGCGAGCCGATCATCGGGTAGCCCTCGCCGTCCATCAGGATCTTCATGATCCGGACGTACGCCTTGTCGATCTCGGGCTTGTCCTGGATGGCGACGGAGGCGGGCTCCTTGTAGGCGCCCTTCACGATCCGGACGCGAGAGCCGTTCGCGGCGAGGCGACGGGCGTCGTCCTCGGTGCGGAAGAGGTAGGCCTGGATGACGCAGCCGGTCTGCGGGAAGTCCTTCCGCAGCTCCTCGTGGATGGCGAACATCGAGTCGAGGGTGGTGTGGTCCTCGGCGTCCAGGGTGACGGTGGTGCCGATCTCGGCGGCGGCCTCGACGACGGGGCGGACGTTCGCGAGGGCCAGCTCGTGGCCGTTCTCCAGGGACTGGCCGAACATCGACAGCTTCACGGACATCTCGGCGCGGGCGCCGAGGCCCAGCTCCTTGAGGCGGCCGATGAGCTCCAGGTAGGCGTCCCGGGCGGCGTACGAGTGCTCGACGGTGGTGATGTCCTCACCGACGACGTCGAGGGTGACCTCCAGGCCGCGGCCGCTCAGCTCGGAGACGATCGGGACGACGTCGTCGACCGTCTCGCCGGCGATGAAGCGGGCGACGACCTGCTTGGTCCCGGGGGCGGCCGACACGAGACGGCGCATCTTGTCGCTGCGCGACGCGGCGAGGATCACGGGACCCAGCACGGGGGACCTCCAGAAGGACGGGGTGACGAAGGGTGCTGTACCCGACCTTTCACAAGGAAACGGGAACAGCACGAAGAACCACCGTGAAACCTATGGATCGCTCCGATCGTCCGCCATCTACAGCTGTCACGCATCCGTGCACGGCATCTCATACATATGTCTGAGAGAGTGCGAGAATGGTGCGGTGAAGGGCGATTACCAAGAACTGGTGGACGAGATCTCCGCGCTGCTCGGCGCGCCGGCGACGCTGGAGAACCGCGACTTCGGCCTGATCGCCTTCGGCGCCCACGACAGCGACGACGACACCGCGATGGACCCCGTCCGGACGCGGTCGATCCTGACCCGGAAATCGACCCCGGCGGTCCGCGCCTGGTTCGAGGGCTTCGGCATCACCCGGGCGACGGGCCCGGTCCGCATCCCGGCCGCTCCGGACGCCGGGGTGTTCCGGGACCGCCTCTGTCTGCCCGTACGCCATCGGGGCGTCGTCCTCGGGTACGTCTGGCTGCTCGACGCCGAGCCCGGCCCCACGCCCGAGCAGCTCACCGCCGCGATGGAGGTCGCCACCCGGATCGGCGACCTCCTCGCCGACGAGGAGCGCGCGACCGCCGACCTCTCGCGCGAGTTCGCCTCGGCCCTGACCGCCGGGCGCGGCTGGCAGAGCGACATGGCCGTCGCGGCGCTCCGGGTGGCCCTGGGCCCCGGCGCGGACGGTCTGCACACCGTCGTCTGCGTGACCCCCTGGCGGGGCGAGGCCCCTTCGATCCGGGCGGTCCCCGGCGCGGCGGCGGTCGCCCCGCTCCCCGAGGCCGAGTCCCTCGCCGTCCTCGTACGGCTGCGCACGGCCGAGGACCTCTCCCCCGCGCACACGGCCGCCGACCGGCTGCGGGGCGCCGCCCCGGCCGGCATCGCGAACCCGCGCCGGGGGCTCGCGGAGATCCCGGCGGCCTGGCGTGAAGCCAACACGGCGGCCCGGGCCGCCACGGCGCAGCCGACGCTCGGCCCGGTCGCGGAGTGGACCGGGATCGGCCCGTACCGCCTGCTCGCGGCGCTCTACCACCCCGAGGTCGACCCCGTCGTCGCACCTCTGATCGCCCCCGCCCACGCCGAACTGGCCCGCACCGCCGAAGTGTTCCTCGACAACGCGGGCCAGGCGGGCCGCACGGCGGCGGCCCTGGGCATCCACCGCCAGACCCTCTACTACCGGCTGTCCCGGGTCGAGCAGCTCACGGGCCTGGACCTGGACGACGGCGAGGACCGCCTGCTGCTCCACATGTCCCTGAAGTCGGCCCGGCTGTAGTCCATGACGGCTTCGTGACGAGCCGTCAGCTCTCCTCCCCCATCAGGACCTTGAGCCCCGCGGTGAGGTCGTCGGCGCTCGGTGCGGTGTCCGGGTCGACCATCCACTGGATCATGACCCCGGTCGCCAGCGCCTGGCAGAGCAGCCCCGCCACCCGGGCCTTCTCCGGGTCGGCCTCCGGGTCGATGCCGAGGAAGCCCTCGGCCATCCCGAGCCGGCCCTCCCGCTGCGGCTCCTTGATCGCGTCACGGAGCTTCTCGTCGTCGTCGAGCCGGGTGACGATCTCGGTCTGGAGCTTCCAGACGGGCCGGCTCGCCTCGGCGGCGGCGATGACCTGCTCCCAGACGTCGTGGAAACGCTGGTACGGGTCGGCCGGCAGCTCCCGCTTCTCCTCGCCCGCACCGGCGGGGCCGACCCTCTCCCCCCACTCCTCGGTGAGCGCCAGGAAGGCCTGCTGGAGCAGGGCGTCCTTGGAGCCGTAGTGGTAGCCGATGGAGGCGAGGTTGGTGCCCGAGGCGGCGACGATGTCGCGCGCCGTGGTGCGCCCGTACCCCTTCTCGAGGAGGCAGCGCTTGGCGCCTTCGAGCAGGTCTTCCTTGTGTCCCATGACAGCACTGTACCCGGCTGCTAGACATCCGTATAAAACGAGCGTCCAGCAACCGGGTACGCGGCCGCGTGCGTCAGATCAGGTTGACCGAGCGGGCCGAGGTCGCGCCGATCTCCTCCGCGATCTCCGCGAGCACCGGCGCCGGCAGCGTGTCGTCGACGGTGAGCACGACGAGCGCCTCGCCACCCTCCTCGGCGCGGGAGACCTGCATGCCGGCGATGTTCAGACCGGCCTCGCCGAGGATCCGGCCGACCGTGCCGACGACGCCCGGGCGGTCCTCGTAGCGCAGCACGACCATGTGGTCCGCGAGCGCGAGGTCCACGTCGTAGTCGCCGACCGCGACGATCTTCTGCAGGTGCTTCGGGCCCGCCAGCGTGCCGGAGACCGAGACCTCCTGGCCGTCGGAGAGCGTGCCGCGCACGGTGACCATGTTGCGGTGGTCGGGCGACTCGGAGCTGGTGGTCAGACGCACCTCGACACCGCGCTCCTGCGCGAAGAGCGGGGCGTTGACGTACGACACGGTCTCGTCGACCACGTCCTCGAACACGCCCTTGAGCGCGGAGAGTTCGAGCACCTTCACGTCGTGCTGGGTGATCTCGCCGTAGACCTCGACGTCGAGGCGGGCCGCGACCTCGCCCGCGAGGGCGGTGAAGATCCGGCCGAGCTTCTCGGCCAGCGGCAGACCCGGCTTCACGTCCTCCGCGATGACACCGCCCTGGACGTTGACCGCGTCCGGGACCAGCTCGCCCGCGAGCGCCAGGCGCACCGACCTGGCGACCGCGATGCCGGCCTTCTCCTGGGCCTCGTCCGTGGAGGCGCCGAGGTGCGGGGTGCAGACGACCTGGTCGAGCTCGAAGAGCGGGGAGTCCGTGCAGGGCTCCTTCGCGTACACGTCGAGGCCCGCGCCGGCGACCCGGCCCTCCTTGATCGCCGAGTACAGCGCGGCCTCGTCCACGATCCCGCCGCGCGCGGCGTTGACGATGCGGACGGAGGGCTTGACCTTGTGCAGCGCCTCGTCGCCGATGAGACCGATGGTCTCCGGGGTCTTCGGCAGGTGGACGGTGATGAAGTCGGCGACCTCCAGGAGCTCGTCCAGGGCCAGCAGCTTCACCCCCATCTGGGCGGCGCGGGCCGGCTGCACGTAGGGGTCGTACGCGACGATCTTCATGCCGAAGGCGGACATGCGCTGGGCGACCAGGACGCCGATGCGGCCGAGGCCGACGACGCCGAGGGTCTTCTCGCTCAGCTCGACGCCCGTGTACTTCGAGCGCTTCCACTCGCCGTTCTTGAGCGCGGTGTTGGCCTGCGGGATGTTGCGCGCGGTGGCGACGAGCAGGCCGCACGCGAGCTCGGCCGCGGTCACGATGTTCGACGTGGGGGCGTTCACGACCATCACGCCGGCCTTGGTGGCGGCGGAGACGTCGACGTTGTCCAGTCCGACGCCGGCGCGGGCGACGACCCGCAGCTTCCCGGCGGCGGCGATGGCCTCGGCGTCGACCTTGGTCGCGGAGCGGACCAGGATCGCGTCCACATCGGCGATGGCGGGGAGCAGCTCGGCCCGGTCGGCGCCGTTGCAGTGCCGGATCTCGAAGTCCGGGCCCAGGGCGTCGACGGTGGCGGGCGACAGCTCTTCAGCGATGAGTACGACAGGTTTCGAGCTCACGTGAGTCCTCACAGGTCCAGTGCGGACGGCCGTCCCGACGGCCGCAGGCGGTGGAGGGGGCTTGCCGCGTGAAAGCGCACGACGCTGTGGGCCTGACGCGTATGTTGTTCAGAAGTGTAGTGGTGCGCAGGCGCCGTTCATGCGCCTCGTTGGAAGGATCACCCGTCCGTGGTTGGACGGGGTGTCCAACGATGTGGCGAGGGGCCGGACACGGTGTCCGGCCCCTGCCGTGAAGGCTTACGCCTCCTCGTCGTTCACCCAGCTCATGAGCTTGCGCAGCTCCTTGCCGGTGGTCTCCAGGAGGTGGTTGGCGTCCTGGGTCTTGTACTCGTTGTACTTCTTCAGGCCGCCGTGGTACTCGGCCATCCACTCCTTGGCGAAGGTGCCGTCCTGGATCTCCGCGAGGACCTTCTTCATCTCGGCCTTGGTGGCCTCGGTGATGATCCGCGGACCGGTGACGTAGTCGCCCCACTCGGCGGTCTCGGAGACCGACCAGCGCATCTTCTCCAGGCCGCCCTCGTACATGAGGTCGACGATGAGCTTCAGCTCGTGCAGGCACTCGAAGTAGGCGATCTCCGGCTGGTAGCCGGCCTCGGTCAGGGTCTCGAAGCCCGCCTTCACCAGCGCCGCGGTGCCACCGCAGAGGACGGCCTGCTCGCCGAACAGGTCGGTCTCGGTCTCCTCGGTGAAGGTCGTCTTGATGACGCCGGCGCGGGTGCCGCCGATGCCCTTGGCGTACGAGAGGGCCAGCGCGAAGGCGTTGCCCGTCGCGTCCTGCTCGACGGCCGCGATGCACGGGACGCCGCGGCCCTCCTCGTACTGACGGCGGACCAGGTGGCCCGGGCCCTTCGGGGCGACCAGGGCGACGTCGATGCCCTCGGGCACCTTGATGAAGCCGTAACGGACGTTCAGGCCGTGGCCGAAGAAGAGCGCGTCGCCCTCCTTCAGGTGGTCCTTGATGGACTCCTCGTAGACCTGGGCCTGGATCGGGTCCGGCGTCAGGATCATGATGAGGTCGGCCTCTTCCGCCGCCTGGGCGACGGAGACGACCCGCAGGCCCTGCTCCTCGGCCTTGGCCTTGGACTTCGAGCCCTCCTGCAGACCGACGCGGACGTCGACACCGGAGTCACGGAGCGACAGCGCGTGGGCGTGGCCCTGGCTGCCGTAACCGATCACCGCGACCTTACGGCCCTGGATGATGGACAGGTCGGCGTCGTCGTCGTAGAACAGCTCGGCCACTGGATTCTCCTTGAGGTGCTGGTGTTGCGTCCCACCGTACGGCGGGGAGCGGGAGGAAAGTTTTCGGGTCTCGTCAGTCGGACCGCCGGTCGGACCGGCGGTCGACCTCCGACGACTCAGGCGCTGCGGTCGAGGGCCCGCAGGGACCGGTCCGTGATGGACCGGGCGCCACGCCCTATGGCGATCGTGCCGGACTGCACGAGCTCCTTGACGCCGAACTGCTCCAGCATCTTGAGCATGGCGTCGAGCTTGTCACTCGAACCGGTGGCCTCGATGGTGACGGCCTCGGGCGAGACGTCCACGGTCTTGGCGCGGAACAGCTGAACGATCTCGACGATCTGGGAGCGGGTCTCGTTGTCGGCGCGGACCTTCACCAGGACGAGCTCGCGCTGGATCGCGGCACTGGGCTCGAGTTCGACGATCTTCAGGACGTTGACCAGCTTGTTGAGCTGCTTGGTCACCTGCTCCAGGGGCAGGTCCTCGACATTGACCACGATGGTGATGCGGGAGATGTCGGGGTGCTCGGTGACGCCCACGGCGAGCGAGTCGATGTTGAAGCCCCGGCGGGAGAACAGGGCGGCGATCCGGGCGAGGATGCCGGGCGTGTTCTCGACGAGAACGGAGAGCGTGTGCTTGGTGGACATGTCTGGGTCTCTTCCTTTTCGCTCTACGCGCTCAGTCGTCTTCGCCGTCGCCGAAGTCGGGGCGGACGCCCCGCGCGGCCATGACCTCGTCGTTGGAGGTCCCGGCGGCCACCATCGGCCACACCTGCGCGTCCTCGTGGACGATGAAGTCGATCACGACCGGACGATCGTTGATCGCGTTGGCCTCGGCGATGACCTTGTCCAGATCCGCCGGGTCCTCACAGCGCAGGGCCACACAGCCCATCGCCTCCGAGAGCTTGACGAAGTCCGGCACGCGGGTGCCCCTGTTCGCCCGGACGTCGTCCGGACCCGAGTGCAGCACCGTGTTCGAGTAGCGCTGGTTGTAGAACAGCGTCTGCCACTGCCGCACCATGCCCAGGGCACCGTTGTTGATGATGGCGACCTTGATCGGAATGTTGTTCAGGGCACAGGTGGTGAGTTCCTGATTGGTCATCTGGAAGCAGCCGTCGCCGTCGACCGCCCACACCGTGCGGTCCGGCATGCCGGCCTTGGCGCCCATCGCGGCCGGGACCGCGTAGCCCATCGTCCCGGCGCCGCCGGAGTTCAGCCAGGTGGCCGGCTGCTCGTAGTCGATGAAGTGCGCCGCCCACATCTGGTGCTGACCCACCCCCGCCGCGAAGATCGTGCCCGCCGGGGCGAGCTGCCCGATCCGCTGGATGACCTGCTGCGGCGACAGCGAACCGTCCTCCGGCAGGTCGTAGCCCAGCGGGTAGGTCTCCCGCCAGCGGCTCAGGTCCGACCACCAGGCGGAGTAGTCGCCCCGGTGGCCCTCGCTGTGCTCGGCCTGGACGGCCTGGACCAGGTCGGCGATGACCTCCCGGGCGTCCCCGACGATCGGGACGTCGGCGGCACGGTTCTTGCCGATCTCGGCCGGGTCGATGTCCGCGTGGACGATCTTCGCGTACGGGGCGAAGCTGTCCAGCCGGCCGGTCACCCGGTCGTCGAAACGGGCGCCGAGGGCGACGATCAGGTCGGCCTTCTGCAGCGCGGTGACGGCGGTGACCGCCCCGTGCATGCCCGGCATGCCCACGTGCAGCGGATGGCTGTCCGGGAACGCGCCGAGGGCCATCAGGGTGGTGGTCACCGGGGCGCCGGTCAGCTCGGCGAGGATCTTCAGCTCGGCCGTCGCACCGGCCTTGATCACGCCGCCGCCGACGTACAGGACCGGCCGCCTGGCGGCGGTGATCAGCTTCGCGGCCTCACGGATCTGCTTGGCGTGCGGCTTGGTCACCGGCCGGTAGCCGGGCAGATCGGTCTGCGGCGGCCAGCTGAAGGTGGTCTTCGCCTGCAGCGCGTCCTTGGCGATGTCCACCAGCACCGGGCCCGGCCGGCCGGTGGAGGCGATGTGGAAGGCCTCCGCGATCGTCCGCGGGATGTCCTCGGCCCTGGTCACCAGGAAGTTGTGCTTCGTGATCGGCATCGTGATGCCGCAGATGTCCGCCTCCTGGAAGGCGTCCGTACCGATCGCCTTCGAGGCCACCTGGCCGGTGATCGCCACCAGCGGGACCGAGTCCATGTGCGCGTCGGCGATCGGGGTGACCAGGTTCGTCGCTCCCGGACCCGAGGTCGCCATGCAGACGCCGACCTTGCCGGTGGCCTGCGCGTAACCGGTGGCCGCGTGCCCGGCGCCCTGCTCGTGCCGGACCAGGATGTGACGCACCCGCTGCGAGTCCATCATCGGGTCGTAGGCGGGCAGGATCGCGCCGCCCGGGATGCCGAAGACGGTGTCGGCGCCCACTTCCTCGAGAGAGCGGATCAGGGACTGCGCACCCGTGACGTGCTCGACGGTGGTGGCGGGCTGCGCGCCGCTACGGGGCCGCGGCTGCGGATGGTGCCCGGTGGCCTGGTCGGTCATCAGCATCTCTTCTCGAAGCAGAGGGTTTTTGCGAGGTGTTTTGCGGGGTTTTGCTGCGTTTTTGGGGTGAGCCGGTGCAACAAAAAACCCCTCGTGCCGTGAGGCAAGCGAGGGGAGCGCGTCGGGTGCGTTCTCAGCGGGACCTGCGGGGGTCCTGCTTCAGCCGACGCGCTTTCCAAGTACGAGAATTCGGGTGCGCATGGCACTGACCCTCCCTCTCCGCCCTCGCCACTGTCAAGTGGGTGGGACAGGCGTCTCAGTATTTGGGCGAATCGGGGGACGGTTTCCGACACGGACGGGGACCGCTCCGGGCAGCGGGTACTCGTCCCGTACGAGGGCCCTGCGCAGGCGGTACTCGTCGAGCGGGCCCGAGAAGGCCATGCCCTGGGCGTGGGTGCAGCCCATCGCGCGCAGGGCGATGACCTGCTCCGGGACGTCGACGCCCTCGGCGACGGTCTGCATGCCGAGCTCGTCGGCGATGCGCAGCACCCCGCGCGTGATCTTGCGGAGCCGGGCCGACTCGACCACGCCTTCGACGAGGCCCCGGTCCAGCTTCAGTATGTCCACGGGGAGCCTCCGCAGGGCGTTGATCGCCATGTGTCCGCTGCCGAACCCGTCGAGCGCGATCCGCACCCCGAGCCGGCGCAGCGTGATCAGGCGCTGTTCCAGCTCGTCGAGCGAGGTCCGGGGGTCGCTGTCGGCGAGCTCGACGATCAGCGAGCCGGACGGCAGGCCGTGCCGGGTGAGCAGCGACTCGATCGAGCCGAGCGGCAGCGAGCGGTCCAGGAGGCGCCGGGCGGAGACCCGGATGGAGACGGGCGTGCGGTGGCCGATTCCCGCCCGCTCGGCGGCCTGCTCCACGGCCTCCTCCAGGAGCCAGCGGCCGAGCTCGGCGGTGCGCTCGCCGTCGTCGGTGACGCGGAGGTACTCGGCCGGGGTGAAGAGGATGCCCTGGCTGGAGCGCCAGCGCGCCTGGGCGCTGACGGCGGAGATCCGGCCGGTGGCGAGGTCGACGACCGGCTGGTGGAGCAGGGCGAACTCGCCGTCGTGGAGGGCGGTGCGCAGCCGGGCGGCCAGCTCGGTCCGCCGGACCACCTCGGCCTGCATCTGCGGGGCGTAGAGCTCGACGCGGTCCTTGCCGGCGGCCTTGGCGCGGTACATGGCCAGGTCGGCGTTGCGCAGCAGGTCGCCGGCCTCGATGCCGGGTTCGGCGAAGGCGACGCCAATGGAGGCGGCGACCCGCACCTCGTTGCCCCCGTCGACGCGGTAGGGCTGGGAGAGGGTGAGCCGGAGCCGGTCGGCGATCTCCTGGACCTGGCTCTGACGGGCCGCCCGGTCGCGGCCGCCGTCGCCGAGGATGAGGGCGGCGAACTCGTCGCCGCCGAGCCGGGCGGCGGTGTCCCCGGCCCGTACGGAGTCGTGGAGGCGGCGGGCGGCCTGGACGAGGAGGTCGTCCCCGGCCTGGTGGCCGAGGCGGTCGTTGACCCCCTTGAAGCCGTCGAGGTCGATGAAGAGCACGGCGGTGCCGGGGTCGGAGGAGCGGCGGCCGCTGAGCGCCTGCCGGACCCGGCGGGTGAACAGGGCCCGGTTGGGCAGGTCGGTGAGCGGGTCGTGCTCGGCGTTGTGCTGCAACTGGGCCTGGAGGCGTACGCGTTCGGTGACGTCCCGGCTGTTGAAGATCAGGCCGCCCTGGTGCCGGTTGACGGTCGACTCGACGTTGAGCCAGTCGCCGCGGCCCGAGCGGAAGCGGCACTCGATCCGGGTGGTGGGCTCCTCGGCCGGCGAGACGGCCAGGAAGCGCCGCACCTCGTGGACGACGGCGCCGAGGTCCTCGGGGTGGATGAGGGAGGCGAGCTCGGAGCCGATGAGCTCGTCGGCGTCGCGTCCGTACACACCGGAGGCGGCCGGGCTGACGTAGCGGAGTATCCCGGTGGGCGCGGCGATCATGATGACGTCGCTGGAGCCCTGCACGAGCGACCTGAAGTGGTTCTCCTTCTGGGCCAGTTCGTGGGTGAGGGCGATGTTGTCGAGGAGCATGATGCCCTGCCGTACGACGAGGGCGAGGACGACCGTGCAGCCGGTGAGGACGACGACGCGGTCGACCCGGCGCCCCTCGACGACGTTGTAGAGGATGCCGAGGGTGCAGACCGCCGCGGCGAGGTACGGGGTGAGGGCGGCGAGCGAGCCGGCGACCGGGCGGCTGTGGAGCCACGGGCCGCGCGCGGCGGCCGCGCCGTCCGGCGGGCGGCGCACCCCCCAGGGCGCGTAGGCGAGCAGCAGAGAGCCGGCGAACCAGCCGGCGTCGAGGAGCTGGCCGGAGGCGTAGTTCTCGCGGAGCAGCGGCGAGGTGAAGAGGGCGTCGCACAGCACGGTCAGGGCGAGCGCGGCGATCGCGGTGTTCGTCGCGGAGCGGTTCGCCTGCGAGCGCCGGAAGTGCAGGACGAGGACCATGCTGACGAGCACGATGTCGAGCAGCGGGTACGCGAGCGACAGCGCGGCCTGGGCGACGGACTCGCCCTCGAAGTGCGCGGTGCGGGCGAGGGCGAGGCTCCAGGAGAGCGTGAGCAGGGAGCCGCCGATGAGCCAGGCGTCGAGCCCCAGGCACACCCAGCCGGCCCGGGTGACGGGCTTCTTGGCGAGGACGAGGAGGCCCACGATGGCGGGCGGCGCGAAGAGTAAGAAGCAGAGGTCGGCGACGGAGGAGTCCGGCACGTCGGCGCGGAGCACGACCTCGTACCAGCCCCACACGGCGTTTCCCGCGGCCGCCATGAAGGAGGAGAAGGCGAAGAGCAGCCAGGCCGGGCGGGCGCTGTCGTGGCGCGCGCGGCCGTAGAGGAAGCAGGAGACGGCGGCGGTGAAGGCGGCGGCGCTGAGCCCGAAGTCGCCCATGAAGAGCGCCAGTCGGGGGGAGCCCCAGCCGAGGGAGGCTCCGGTGGTGTAGCCCGCGCAGACGAGTCCGAGGGCGATCTGGGCGACGGCCCCGCCGAGGCGGGGGCGCTCGGAGGCCGGATGACCGGAACCGCCGACGGGGTGGCGCGTGAGGACCGCCCCGGGCGCGCTCACGGGATCCTCCGGTGCCGCGCCGCCGCACCCGGCCGCGTCGTGCGCCCGCGCCGCCGGTTCATCGGCACCCCCGGGGGCGTGCCCGTCACAGCCGTGGGCGTCGCGATCGTGGACCTCGCCGCCCTGGGCGTCACGGCCGCAAGCCTCGCGGTCGCGGGCGTCACGGTCATGAGCCTCGCGGCCCTGGACGTCGCGGTCGTGCGCCTCGCGATCGCGGACCTCGCAGTCCTGGGCGTCACGGTCGCGGGCCTCGCACTCCCGGGCGTCACGGTCGCGGGCCTCGCGGTCGTGCGCGTCCCGTCCGGTGTCCCGCGGCGCGGTGGGGCGTGGCGGCCGGTGCGGCGCCGCCTGGTCCGGCACGGAGTGCGCGAGGCCTCCGGCGAGGCGGGGAAGGCTTGCCGGCGGCGTCGCCGCCGCGTCGGATCGTCGGTCCTCCGGCCGTGCTTCACCCGTCGCCCCCCTCGGAATCTGATGACCCGTCACTTCGCTCCCCAGCGTCAGCCCGTTCTCGACGCAGTCCCCCGCCACGGGACGATACACCAGGACCGTCACTCAGGGACAGGGCCGCAGTACTCTCCGTGACGATCACGGGGCGCGTGCGCGGCGCGTGTCGGGGCGCACGCCACCCGACCGGCCGAACGCGATCCTCCGGTCAGCCGGTGGTGAGGAGGACGTTGGCCAGTTCCTCGCCCGCCGCGAACCGCCGCAGCTGTCCCGCGATCAGCCGCTTCGCCCTCGGCATGAAGGCCGAAGTGGAACCTCCCACATGGGGGCTGATCAGGACACCGGGAGCGTGCCACAGAGGGTGCCCGGCCGGCAGCGGTTCGGGGTCGGTGACGTCGAGCGCCGCCGTGATCCTGCCGCTCTCGACCTCCTTGAGCAGCGCGTTCGTGTCGACGACCGGGCCCCGGGCGACGTTCACGAGGAGCGCCCCGTCCTTCATCCGCCCCAGGAACCCGGCGTCGGCGAGGTGCGTGGTCGCGGGCGTGAGCGGAGTGGAGAGCACGACCACGTCCGCCTCCGGCAGCAGGGCCGGCAGGTCCGTCAGGGCGTGCACGGGGCCGCGCTCTGTGGTGCGCGCGGAGCGTGCGACGCGTGCGACCCGCGCGCACTCGAAGGGCGCGAGCCGGTCCTCGATGGCGGCGCCGATCGATCCGTACCCGACGATCAGGACGGACTTGTCGGCGAGCGCCGGGTAGAAGCCGGCGCGCCACTCCTCGGCGTCCTGGCCGCGCACGAATCCCGGGATGCCCCGCAGCGAGGCGAGGATCAGGGCGAGCGTCAGCTCGGCGGTGCTGGCCTCGTGGACGCCCTTCGCGTTGCAGAGGGCGACCCCGGGCCGCAGCGAGCCGATGCCCGGCGTGACGTGGTCGATGCCGGCGGACAGGGTCTGCACGACCCGGAGGGAGGTCATCCCGGCCAGCGGCCGTACGGCGATCTCCGAGCCCTTCATGTACGGGACGACGTAGAACACGCAGCGGGCCGGGTCGGCGGGGAACTCGGGACCGCCGTCCCAGAAGCGGTAGTTCAGGCCCGATCCACCCGGCGCGGGGAGCCCCTCGATCTCGTCCGCCGGGATGGGAAGCCACACGTCAGCGGTCGTGTCTTCGAATCTCATGACCGGGAGGCTATGCGAAGAATCCGGCGCGTCATTGGTTACTTTGGGGGACGGCACAGGGAGGGGTACCGGCAGGTGGAGCGCAGGACTATCGGGGCGGCGGCGCTCGACGTGGGTGCGATCGGCCTGGGGTGCATGCCGATGAGCTGGGCGTACAGCCGTTCGGAACAGCGGGGGGACCGCTCGCTGCGGACCGTGCACGCGGCGCTCGACGCCGGGGTGAGCCTGCTCGACACCGCCGACATGTACGGCCCGTTCACCAACGAGCTTCTCGTGGGGCGGGCGTTGAAGGAGCGGCGCTCCGAGGCCTTCGTCTCGACGAAGTGCGGGCTGCTCGTCGGCGACCAGCACGTGGTCGCCAACGGCAGGCCGGGGTACGTGCGCCGGGCCTGCGACGCCTCGCTGCGGCGGCTCCAGACCGATGTGATCGACCTCTACCAGCTGCACCGGGCGGACCCCGAGGTGCCGGTCGAGGAGACCTGGGGCGCCATGGCCGAGCTGGTGTCGGCGGGCAAGGTGCGGGCGCTCGGCCTCTGCGCCGTCGGCGCGCGGGCGGTCCGGCGGGGAGCCGATCTCCACGAGGGAACGATCCGTCAACTGGAGCGGATCCAGCAGGTCTTCCCGGTCGCGGCGGTGGAGGCGGAGCTGTCGGTGTGGTCGCAGGAGGCGCTGGTGCGGCTCCTGCCCTGGTGCGCGGCGCGCGGGGTCGGCTTCCTGGCGGCGATGCCGCTGGGGAACGGCTTCCTGACCGGGACGCTGACCCCGGGCGGCGGCTTCGAGCGGGACGACCCGCGGGCCCGGCACCCCCGGTTCACGGCCGAGATGATGGCGGCGAACCAGCCCATCGTGGCGGGGCTGCGCCGGGTCGCCGCGCGGCACGGCGCGGAGGTCACGCCCGCGCAGGTGGCGCTCGCGTGGGTGCTGGGCCTCGGGCGGCACGTCGTGCCGGTGCCGGGGGCGAAGCGGGAGCGGTGGGTGGTGGAGAACGCCGGGGCGGCCGCGCTGCGGCTGACGACGGAGGACCTGGCGGAGATCGCGGCGCTTCCGGCGCCCCGAGGGTCCTGGGACTGAAGGCCTCACGAGGCCGGGCCCGGCGGCCGGGCAGCCGATCGCAGCGAGCGGTGTGTCGGCGGCCGGGCAGCCGATCGGGGCGAGCGGTGTATCAAGGGGGTGGGACACCGCTCGACTCGTCGAAGGGGGACCGGCCATGCGCCGTCCTGTCGTGCAGAAGGCCCTGTGGGGCGCCGCCGTGCTCGCGCTGGTGACCGGCTGCTCCTCGGGAGACACCGGGCAGGATCCACGTACGACCCCGCCGGCCTCCGCCTCCCCGCCGTCCTCCGTCTCCCCGTCGCCGTCCGCCGCAGGCCGGGTGTCCGTGGCGGGCACGCTCACCGGGGGGCTGAAGTCGCCCTGGGGGCTCGCGGAGCTGCCCGGCGGGGATCTGCTCGTCTCCTCGCGGGACGAGCGGACGATCACCCGGGTCGACGAGCGGACCGGCGCGAAGACCCCGCTCGGCGAGGTGCCCGGGGTGGTGCCGGGCGGTGAGGGCGGGCTCCTGGGGCTCGCGGTCCGGGACGGCCGGGTGTACGCGTATCTGACGGCCGCCTCGGACAACCGCATCGTGCGCATGCGGTACGGCGGCGGGGCGGGCGACCGGCTCGGTCCGCCGGAGCCGGTGCTCACCGGCATCCCGAAGGGCTTCGTGCACAACGGCGGACGGATCGCGTTCGGGCCGGACGGGATGCTGTACGCGGGGACGGGCGAGACGGGCCGGACCGGGCTGGCCCAGGACCGGTCGTCGCTGGGCGGGAAGATCCTGCGGATGACGCCGGAGGGCCGCCCCGCGCCGGGCAATCCCTTCCCCGGCTCGGTGGTCTACTCGTACGGCCACCGCAATGTGCAGGGGCTCGCCTGGGACGCGGAGGGCCGGCTGTGGGCGGCCGAGTTCGGGCAGAACACCTGGGACGAGCTGAATCTGGTGGAGCCGGGGCGGAACTACGGCTGGCCAAAGGTCGAGGGGCGGGCCGGCCGGGCCGGGTTCGTGGACCCGGTGGCCCAGTGGCCGACCTCGGAGGCGTCCCCGAGCGGGATCGCGTACGCGCGTGGCGCGATCTGGATGGCCGGGCTCAGGGGCGAGCGGCTGTGGCGCGTCCCGCTCTCGGGGGCGGAACGATCCGGGGAGCCCGAGGCGTTCCTGAAGGGTGAGTACGGGCGCCTGAGGACGGTCCTCGCGGCGGGCGGCGACCGGCTCTGGCTGGTGACCAGCGAGACCGACACCCGGGGGACGCCCGGGCCCGGGGACGACCGGATCCTCCGGCTGGAGGTGAGGTGAGGAGGCGGTGGCCGTGTTCGGCGGACTGGACGAGTTCTTCGCGCCCGCGCGCAGGCACATCGAGGAGGAGCGCCGCAGGGAGGCCTTGACCAGGGAGGACCCGGGGGACGCGGATCCCGCGCGCGGTCCGGTGGACCTGACCTCGGGCCGGGTGACGATACGCCTCCCCCGCCCGCCGGAGGTCTCCGGCGGACGGGGGGACGCGGGGTCAGAGCGGCGTGTCGAGGAGGTGCAGGCGGTGGGCCAGGGCGGCGGCCTCGCCTCGGCCGGCGACGCCGAGCTTGGCGAGGATGTTGGAGACGTGGACGCTGGCCGTCTTCGGTGAGATGAACAGCTCCTCGGCGATCTGACGGTTGGTGCGGCCGGCCGCGACCAGCCGCAGCACGTCCTGCTCCCGGGGCGTCAGGCCGAAGCTGTCCTCCCCGGGCTCCGCAGGGGCCGGGGCCTGCTTCTCGGGGGCGAGGGAGAGGCGGGCGCGGGCGGCGAGGAGTTCCACGTCCTCGCGGAGCGGCCGGGCGCCGAGGCGGACGGCGGTGGCGTGGGCCTCCCGGAGCAGGGCCGCCGCCTCCTCGCGCCGGCCGCCCTCGACGAGCAGGGCGTCCGCGAGGCGCCGGCGGGCGCGGGCCAGCTCGTAAGGGCGTTCGAGGGGCTCGTAGGCGGCGACGACCTCGGCCCAGCGGGCGGCTGTCTCGCGGCCCTCGGCGCGGGCGAGCTCCTCGGAGACCTGCCGGGAGTAGGCCTGCCAGATCGGGACCGGGGCGGCGAGCTCGCGGACGCAGCGGCGGACCAGGGCGAGCGCCTCGGCGCGGCCCTCCTCGGCGGCGGGCAGTCCCCGGCTGTCGGCCTCGGCGGTGACGGCGGTGAGGACGAGCGGCCAGCCGTAGCGATGGGTGCCGGGCGGGAAGCCGGTCTCCGCGGTGACCGCGAGCTGGTCCCGTACGTCCGCGAGGCGTCCCTCGGCGGCGGCGATGGCGATCGCGACCTGCGCCATGGGCAGGGTGTACTGCGGGATCGGGTCGCGGCTGCCGTAGCGCGTGCGGGCCTCGGCGAGGTGCTCGGCGGCCCTGGCCGGCTCGCCGCGGAAGGTGGCGAGGTGGGCGAGCTGGAGCAGGGCCGTGCCGCCCGGCTTGGTGCTGCTCGCGCCGGAGCGGAGCAGCAGCTCGGCCTCCTCCTTGCTCCGGTCCCACTCGCCGAGCGAGAGGAGCGACTCGGCGAGGTTGGCGCGGATCCAGCCCGCGCTGTCGACGAGCCCGCGGGAGCGGGCCAGTTCGATGCCGGCCACGGCGATCTCCACGGCCTCGGCGGAACGGCCGAGCGCCTCCAGGGAGGAGGAGAGGTTGATGTGGGCGCGGGTGGCCTCGTGGAACTGGCCGAGGGCGACGGTCCGTTCGCGTGCCTCGTGCATCACGGCGAGGCCGCCCTCGGCGTCTCCGGCCGACACGAGGATGGTGCCGAGGGTGATCCGGGCGTTCAGCTCGATCGGCTCGGCCTTGACGAACCGCGCGTACTCGACGGCGCGTTCGGCGGCGGCGAGCGCCTCGGGGCCGGGGTTGCGGAGCATGCCCCAGCCGGCCGCGCCGACCAGGACGGTGGCGTGGACGGCGGACGGCGGGAGGCCCTTGACCAGTTCCTGGGCGCGGGCGATCTCCGGCCAGCCGTCGCCCCGGCCGAGGTTGGACTGGAGGCGGGCCGTCTCCGTCCAGAACCAGGCGGCGCGCAGGGGGTCGTTCTCGTCGCCGTCGAGGATCCGGAGCGCCGTGCGGCAGATCTTCGCGGCCCGTTCCCGTTCTCCGCTGAGCCGGGCGGCGACGGCGGCCTCGGCGAGCAGGTCGAGGTAGCGCAGCGAGGTGGTCTCGGGGTCGCAGCCGCAGGCGGGGTACGCGTCGGCGTAGTCGATGGGGCGCAGGGACTCGCGCGTCTCGGCGGGCACCTTGTCCCACAGCTCCATGGCCCGCTCAAGGAGGCTGAGCTGCTCGGCGTAGGCGTGGCGCTTGCGGGTCTCGACGGAGGCCTGGAGGACGGCGGGCAACGCCTTCTCCGGGGCGTGCGCGTGGTACCAGTACGTGGCGAGCCGGGTGGTCCGCTCGTGAGGGCGGACGAGGCCGGGGTCGGCCTCCAGGGCCTCGGCGTAGCGCCGGTTGAGGCGGGAGCGTTCGCCGGGCAGCAGGTCGTCGCTGACGGCCTCTCGGACGAGGGAGTGGCGGAAGCGGTAGCCGTCGCCGTCGGGGACGGCGAGGAGGATGTTGGCGCCGACGGCGGCCCGCAGGGCCTCGATGAGTT
The DNA here is from genome assembly GCF_900105415.1 of Streptomyces sp. TLI_105. GTDB lineage: Bacteria > Actinomycetota > Actinomycetes > Streptomycetales > Streptomycetaceae > Streptomyces. Next base: position 2,567,003 of record NZ_FNSM01000001.1, read on the forward strand.
CGTCCTCGGGGAGCCGGGCGACGGCGGCGAGCAGTCCGTACTCGACGGTGGAGCCGCCCTCGGCGACGATCCTGGCGACGCGCTGGGCGGCTTCGGGGAGCGTCTCGACCCGGACGAGCAGGAGGTCGCGCAGGGAGTCGCTGAGCTGGCCGACGGCGCAGCCGGCCTCGTGGGAGACGACGAGCTCCTCGACGAAGAAGGCGTTGCCGTCGGAGCGTTCGAAGACCTCTTCGACAAGTCCGGGGTCGGGTTCGGCGGCGAGGATGCCGGTGAGCTGGCGGTGCACCTCGGTGCGGGTGAAGCGGGAGAGTTCGATGCGGCGGATGGTGCGGAGCCGGTCGAGTTCGGCGAGGAGGGGGCGCAGCGGGTGGCGGCGGTGGATGTCGTCGGCGCGGTAGCTGGCGACGACCACGATCCGGCCGCGGCGCAGGGTGCGCAGGAGGTAGGTGAGCAGGTGCCGGGTGGAGGCGTCGGCCCAGTGCAGGTCTTCCAGGACGAGCACGACCGTGCGGTCGGCGGCGAGCCGTTCCAGGAGGCGCACGGTCAGTTCGAAGAGCCGGGCGGTGGAGTCCTCGTCGGAGGGCTCGTGGCTGCCGGGGTCTCCCAGTTCGGGCAGCAGGCGGGCGAGTTCGCCCTCGTGGCCGTCGGCGGCGGCGGTGAACTCGTCGGGGAGGCGGCGGTGGAGCGCGCGCAGAGCGGCGGCGAAGGGGGCGAAGGGCAGGCCGTCGGCGCCGAGTTCGACGCAGCCGCCGAGGGCGGTGACGGCGCCCTGGTCGCAGGCCGTGTCGAGGAACTCCTCGATGAGCCGGGTCTTGCCGACACCGGCCTCGCCGCCGATGAGCAGGGCCTGGGGCTCTCCCGCGCCCGCGCGGGAGAGCGCCTCGGTGAGGGCGGTGAGTTCGCCGGCGCGACCGACGAAGACGGGGCTGACTGACCTGGTCTCCACGGCGCCGAGCATCGCACAGACTTCCGTGCCGTCGCTCATACGGGGGTCACGCGGCCCGGACGAAGCGACCGCGACCGCCGTCGGTCGTCTGCTCCTCCGTGGCGTGGCCCCCGAACCGGTGGCCGAAGAGGCGCAGACCCCGTCCGGCGCCGGCGGCCGCGGCGGCCTCGTGACCGAGCCGCTGGGCGGCGGCCTCGCGGATGAGCTCGGCGTGGTTCATGCGCTGGAGTTCGTACTCGAACATCGTGTGCTCCCTGGGTTTCCCGGTTTCGGTATCGCTCTCTTGCGATGCCTCTACTTTCGTTTCCCAGGGGGTGCCGTCACATCGGGCGAGTGCCGCATGTTCGGGGTACGGGGGTCCTTAGGAGGGTCCCAGGGGGCCTTAGGCGGCGCCCTGAGGGTCTCAGGAGCCGGTGGTCGGGAGGCTCAGGAACAGGTCGAAGTAGGTACCGACCGACAGGAGCAGCCCGAGGCCGCCCAGGAAGGCGCCGGCGCCGGCGACGGCGCGGACCCAGGCGGGGCGCCGGGGCAGGGTGAGCACGAGGGCGGCGACGATCAGGGCGAGGAGGGCGAAGACGCCGTTCACCAGCGCGGTGCCGTGCCAGGCGTCGCCGTAGATCTCGTGGATCTGCTGGGCCGGGGTGCCGCCGGCGGAGGTCTTGATCTGCCCGATGAGCGTCTCGCGCTCGGCGACGACCCTGCCGGTCCAGGTGCCGGTGAGGGCGACGGCGGCGAGGCCGGCGGAGACCACGGCCGCGGCGCCGGAGCCGACGCCGGTGGCCTCCGGGGCGGCCGCCCCCTGGTCGTCCGGCTCGTCGTCGGTCGAGTCGTCCTGCTCGTCGAGCGGGACGAGGGCGTCGTCCCCGGTGTCGTCCACGGCGTCCGTGGTGGTCTCTTCGGCTGCGTCGGCCTCGGCCGCCGCGGTCTTCTCGGTCGTCTGGGTGTCCATGCGGCGCACGCTAGGGGGCCGACATGAGAGGGGTCTTAAGACGCCTTCGCCGCGCGCCACTCGGGGGCGAGGACGGCCCAGACCTCCGTGTCCGTGCGGGAGCCGCGGTACAGGTAGTTCTCCCGCAGCACGCCCTCCTTCGTCATGCCGAGGCGGCGGGCGACGGCGATGCTCGGGAGGTTCTTCGTGGAGGCGAGCCATTCGACGCGGTGGATGCCGCGCTCCTCGACCGCCCAGTCGATGATGACCCGGCAGGCCCGGGTGATCAGGCCCTTTCCGGCGGCGGAGGGCTCCAGCCAGCAGCCCGCCTCGGCGGTGCCGTTCACGGCGTCGAAGGTCCGGAAGAGGACTCCGCCGACGAGGGTGCCGTCGGTCCAGATGCCGTAGAGGCGTCCGGTGTCGCTCGCGGCCTTCTCGGCGTACGAGGTGAGGTAGGCGCGGGCGGAGTCGAGGTCCGCGACGACGTCGGGGAGGCCGATGTGCTGCCCGACGAACTCCCGGCCCCGGTCCATGTGGGTGAGGAATTCCTCGGCCTGCCAGGGCTCCAGGGGCCTGAGCTCGGCGCCGTCGTCACCCAGCGATATCGCGAACATCGTCGTTCCTCTCCTCCGCGGCCGGAGCCGTCACGCGCTGTACGGGGATCTTCGCACGCGTGTCGGCGGCCTCGCGGCACTCCGGGGGTTCGATGCTGATCCGGGGCAGCAGCCGGTCGAGCCATTTCGGCAGCCACCAGTTCGCGCCGCCGAGCAGGTGCATGAGCGCGGGGACGAGGAGGGTGCGCAGGACGAAGGCGTCGAGGGCGACGGCCGCCGCGAGCGCGATGCCGAACATCGCGATGACCCGGTCGCCGGAGAGGACGAAGGCCAGGAAGACGGAGATCATGATGACCGCGGCGGAGTTGATCACGCGGCTGGTCTCGGCGAGGCCGACCCGGACCGCCCGCCGGTTGTCGCCGGTCTCCAGCCACTCCTCGTACATCCGGCTGACCAGGAAGACCTGGTAGTCCATGGAGAGTCCGAAGAGGACGGAGACCATGATCACGGGGAGGAAGGGTTCGATCGGTCCGGAGCTGCCGAGGCCGAGCGGCTCGCTCCCCCAGCCCCACTGGAAGATCGCGACGACGATGCCGAAGGCGCCTGCGACGGCGGCGACGTTCATGAGGGCGGCCTTGAGCGGGATGCCGAGGGACCGGAAGGCGAGCAGGAGCAGCAGACAGCCGAGCGCGATGACCACGCCGACGAAGAGCGGCAGCTTGCCGACGATGATCTCGGCGAAGTCGTCGTACGAGGCGGTGACGCCGCCCACGTGCACGTCGAGGGAGGTGCCCGCCTCGGCCTTCGGGAGGACGTCGTCGCGGAGCCGGTCGACGAGCTCGCTGGTCGCCTTGGACTGCGGCGAGGAGTCGGGCACGACGGTGAGGACGGCGGTGTCGCCCGCGCTGTTGTACGTGACCGGGGAGACGGACGCGACGCCCTTGGTGGCGGTGAGCGCGGCCGGCAGCTGGTCGAGGGCGACCCGGTCGTCGGCGCCGTCGAGGCCGGCGACGAGGGTGAGGGGCCCGTTGACGCCCGGCCCGAAGCCGTCGGCGAGCAGGTCGTACGCCTTGCGCGTGGTCGCGGTGCCCGGGCCGTTGCCCTGGTCGGAGGTGCCGAGGTGGAGCGAGAGGGTCGGCAGCGCCAGGACGCCCATGACGAGGACGGCGACCGCGCCGAGGAGCTTGGGGTGCCGCTCGACGAAGGCGGACCAGCGGGCGGCGAAACCGGTGGGCAGCTCGGGCTGCGGGCCGCGCTCGGCGAGCGTCCGGCGTTCGCGCCGGGACAGCGCCCGCGTGCCGATGAACGAGAGCAGGGCGGGCAGCAGGGTGACGGAGGCGGCGACCGTGAGGAGCACGGTGAGCGAGGCGGCGATGGCGACGCCGTTGAGGAAGCCGAGCCGCAGGATGAGCATGCCGAGCAGGGCGATGCAGACGGTGGCGCCGGCGAAGACGACGGCGCGGCCGGTGGTGGCGACGGCGGTCTCGGCGGCCTCGGCGACGGAGAGGCCGCGTTTGAGGCCTCTGCGGTGCCGGGTGACGATGAAGAGGGCGTAGTCGATGCCGACGCCGAGGCCGACGAGCATGCCGAGCATGGGGGCGAAGTCGGCGACGGTCATCAGGTGGCCGAGGAGCACGATCCCGGAGTACGCGATGCCGACGCTGACGAGCGCGGTCGCTATCGGGAGCGCGGAGGCGGCGAGCGAGCCGAAGGCGAGGAAGAGGACGACCGCGGCGACGGCGACGCCGACGATCTCGGCGATGTGTCCGCCGGGGGCCTCGGTGAGGGCAACGGCGCTGCCGCCGAGCTCGATCTGGAGGTCGTCGGTCGCGGCGGCCCTGGCGGTGTCCACGAGGGCCCGGGCCTGGGCCTCGGGGATGTCGTCGGCCTGCGCGTCGAAGGTGACGGTGGCGTAGGCGGTGTGCCCGTCCTCGCTGATCTGTCCCTGGTTGTCGTCGTACGGGTCGGTGACGGCGGCGATGCCGGGGAGGTCGGCGACCTCGTCGAGCATCCCGGTCACGCGCTCTTCGACGGCGTCGGCGCGGACGCTGCCGCGTTCGGTGTGCCAGACGATGGTGTCGCTGTCGCCGCCGAGGCCGTGGAAGCCCCGGTCGAGGAGGGCGGTGGCCCGGCCGGACTCGGTGCCGGGGGCCTCGTAGTCGTTGGAATACGCGCTGCCGGCGAGGGTCGCGCCGGCGGCGGTGCCGCCGAGGGCGAGGAGCCACAGGAGAACGACGACGAGACGGTGCCGGAGGCACCACCGTGCGATTGCGGCCAAAGGACGTGCTCCTGACTGGATCTGTGCTCGCGCCCCACTGTCGCAGCCAAACGTGATCGTTTGCCCGTTTCGTGGCGATCCTCACAGGGTGCGTCACGGGGCCGGGGGCTGCCCGCCCCCTCCCCCTGGCGTCCCGACGCCATTCCAGTTTGCGAAATCGAAAATTCGGGAACGCGGGGGCGCATTAATTCCCGCACAATGCGCCATATTGCGCCGGGTCGCGCTCCATTGCCCGACAGATGAATTCACCCATACCCTCGCATCAGGCTGCTCGACGAAATACTTGGGGGTGGTAATGAGGCTTCGGCTGATTTCTCTCTACTGTTCGACGACGGAGGACGACACGGGCGAGGACGAACAGCGCCTGCTGGTCAACGGGGTCCAGGTGTGGGGCGCGGAGGCACCGGGCCTGAACAACAGGGAGACGGCCGACCTGTCCGCCGTCCCACTGATCGACTTCAACACACGCGCCCGCGTCGAACTCCTCGACTCCGATTCCGGGGACGACGACGATCTCCTCGGCCGCTTCTACGTGGGGCGGTCCCAGGCGGGCCAGGGAGAGCTGGAGTACAAGTTCACCGAGGACGACGCGGACTACACGCTGACCTACGAGGTGCTCGCTTAGGCCCGTTCCACAGGCGAAGGGCGGTGCGGCCGTCGTGAGACGGCCGCACCGCCCTTCGCACGGCTGCGGGTCAGGTCCCGCTAGGGGTGACGCAGTGGCCGGGGCCGCTCGGGAGAACTCGCTTCTCGTCGTACAGGTCGGCCAGGGCGACCTTGGTCCCCTTGGCCGCCTGGGCCGCCTTCCACCGCCCCTCGGCCAGGAGCGGGTGCAGGAAGCCGTCCTTCGGCGCCGAGCAGTCGTGGTTGGCGACCTCGCTCGCGTAGGCGCCGAGCACGAGCTTCCCGCCCCGCGACGTGACCGTGAACTGGCGGCGCACGGCGATCCGCGCCACCTCGGGCAGGCCCGGGACCACCTCGTGGGCCACCCCGGTCGTCACCAGCGGATAGACGAAGGCGTAGTCGACGCGCACCACCAGCTCCCCCGCCGCCGAGACCCGGTAGGTCATCGCGCCCCGCGTCCGGACGCCGCTCTCGTCCAGGTACACCTCCTTCGGGTCGAAGCGGGTGACCATGTCCTTCCGTACGGCTTCATCGGCTCCGCGCGGGTCGAGCAGGGCGAGCGCCGCCGTGGGCTCGTCGCCGGCCAGGGTGTCCTCCGAGAGGTTGGTCTCGACGAGCAGGGTCTTCACGTCCTCGAGGACGGCGGTGATGTCCTTCGCGGTGAGTCCGCCGGACGGCATGGGCACGGGGACGTAGATCCCGTCGGCACCCTCCGCCCAGCCGGACGCGGGCGAGTTCCGGAACGGCATGTTGACCGAGTACGGCCATTCCAGGGGCCAGACCTCCTCGTCGAGCACCCTCGCGCCGTACGGCTCGTACGGCGGCCGCTCCCCCGTCGAGTCGGCCAGCCAGAACCCGAACCCGCCGAGGAGCAGCACACCGGCACCCGCCCCGAGCGCGATCTTGAGGCGCCGCACCCTCCTGTCGCGCCGCAGCGCCTCCTCGCGGCCCGGATCGTTCGCCTGCGCGCGCAGCCGAGCGACGTAATCCGTGGGTTCCACCGACATTTCCCGTTCCCTCCCCTGCTCCGTCAGGGTCGACGGAGCGGAGCGGAGCCTTTCACATCGATGCGCCGGTCTGCATCGCGGATTTCCCTTGCTGACCGGCGGGTTCGCGAGCATCCTGATCGCGACGCACGGCCACGACGGGCACGAGGGGGAGTCGTATGGCCAGACGCAAGGTCATCAGGGTCGAGGTCAGCAAGCGGGTGCTCTGGATCGGCGCCTCGGCGTACCCCCTGCAGAACATCGCCCGGGCGACGACGGTCAGGTTCAAGCCCCAGCGGGCACGCGCCGTGGGGAACTTCGTGAAGTCCGTGCTGATCACGGGTCTGCTCCTGGTCGCCGCGCTCGCCGCCGCCCAGGCCGACGAGCTGTCCGGCAGCGACCGGGAGCTGATCGTCCAGGGGGCGGAAGTCACCGCGGCCGTACTCGTGGCGGCCTTCCTCGCCCGGTTGGTCGTCGTCCTGTTCACGAGGACGTACTACGCGCTGGTCGTCGAGACCTCGGGAAACCCGCTCACGCTGCTGGCCGGTGTGGACCGCGACGAGGTGCACCAGCTCGTGCGCGACATCATGCGGGCCATCGAGGACCCCGACTTCACCGGCTTCGTCAAGCAGATGGTCACCTACAACATCGGCAGCATGCGGGACTTCTACAACGCGTCCGGTGCGGGCAGCGTGGGGAGGATGGGCAGTGACCGGGAACGGTGAATTCCACATCGGCAACATGCGCGACTTCTACAACGCCTCCGGGGACGGGGCGGTCGGCCGGATCGAGTACCACCAGCAGGGCGCGGACCCGCAGGCCGTGTACGAGGCCGTGATCCGTGCGATCGAGACCCTCCGGGGCCAGGTGTCCGTCGAGGACCGCGCGGTCCTCGACGCGTCCCTGGAGACCATCCGCCAGGGCGACGACGCGCCGCCCGGCGCCTTCCGCCGGGCGCTCGGCACCGCCGCCGGAGTCGCCGCGCTCGTCGGCGAGATCGGCGCCCCGGTGGCGGAGGCGGTCCGCCAGATGCTCGCGCTGCTCGCCGGCTAGGGGATTGCGGACACCCCCTGGGGGTCAGGCGCAGAGGCGGACGTTGCGGCCTTCGAGGAGCGCGCGGCCCAGCTTGGTGATCGTGTGCAGCGTCGCGTTGCGGTGGCGGTGGCTGGAGACCAGCGCCGCCTCCCGCAGGGCCGTGATGTGGCGACTGGCGTTGGGGGGAGTGGTGCCCGCACGGCGGGCGAGCTCGCCCGTCGTCGCGATGCCGTCCGCGAGCGCGGACAGCAGGACGGCCCGCGTCGGGCCGATCAGCGCCGCGAGCGACCGCCCGTCCACCGGCCCCGCCTCCGGCGTGGCCCACTGGGGCTCGTGTTCGATCGGGTGGACGAGGACCGGGGGCAGAGTCGGATCGGCGAACGTCGTCGGGGCGTAGCGGCAGAAGAACGACGGCTGGAGCAGCAGGCCGCGGCCGCGGAGGTGGAGGTCCTGCTCGACGGGGAAGGCGAGCCGGAGCACCGGATACTCCCACCGCGCCGACGGGTGGATCGTGCTGAGGACCGCGTCCCAGCCGCCCTCCGCGAGCACCGCCGAGCGGCGCGCCCGGTCGCGGCTCACCTGCGCCCAGATCCGCTCCCAGAACGGACCGAGCACGGTGTCGACGTACGCGTGCACCGCGTCGGCCAGCCTGCCCACCGCCGCGGAGTCCCCCGCCAGCAGCTCACGCCGGCAGGCCGCCGGCAGCCGCCGCCTCGGATTCTGGATGCCGAACTCCCGTAAGTCCTTCGCCACCTGACGCAGGGGGGTGGATCGCAGCACCTCCAGACGGTCGGCGAGACCCCCGCCGGTCACCGGAGTCAGGAAGTCCGGCGAGTACCCGACGGGCGGCGCGAGTGCCGTCAACAGCCGGGTGGTCGCGGGCACCTTGGGCAGCGACTCGCGCAGCCACGGCCCCAGGAGCACGCCCGAGTCCCGTCTTCGCAGCCGGTGCAGGCTCATCAGCATCTCCCACATCGGGTCGGGTCCCGTCGCGATCCGGATCCGGGCGAGGTCTTCCCCCGTGAAGTGAATTCGCAGCACCTCAGCCCCTCCCACCACGGCAATTGCGTTCCAGCGCACAGACGTTCACGGAACTCCCCCCGTACTCGCAGACTTTGAGCCGTCCGGTTCTCGAACAACACAGCTCTCCAACAGGACGGTGGATCGTAAAATGCCTGAGCCCCTGACGAAGAGGCGTTGCGGCGGGCGTGGCGTGTCGCGCGGGCTCGTGCGCGCACTCGCCGCCGGGATGGTTCTCGCCGTATCCGCCGGATGTTCGGGTACGGGTACAGGTACGGCCACGGGCCGGACGCCGGCGCCGGTCGTGGACCCCGCCGAGCTGACCGCCCTGCACCGGCTGCCGCCCGTCACGGGCATGCTCTTCACCTCGCAGCTGCGCGCCGCCCGGGCGCAGCAGAAGATCGCCGTCGCCTGCATGGCCGAGCGGGGCTACCGGTACGACCCCGCTCCCCCGTCCGAGAGCGCCGACGAGCGCCCGCAGCCCTTCGGCCTGGAGTCCGCGGCTCCGCGGCGCGCGACCCCTTCGGCACCCCCCGAGACGCCGCCCAAGCCCGGCAGCCCGGAGAGCACCGACGCGTACGCACGGGCGCTCTTCGGTGCCGAGGCCGAGCGGGTCACCGCCAGGGGCGCGCGGCTGAGCGTCTCCCGGCCGGGCGAGGGCTGCCTCGCCGAGGCGGAGACGCGGCTGCTCGGCGACGGCCGGATGCGCTGGCTCCAGGTGCGGATCCTGCTCTTCGAAGCGCAGGAGGAGACGCGCCGGGACGTGGAGAAGGACGCGGAGTTCCGCACGGCGACGACTCGCTGGCGGGAGTGCATGGACCGGGCCAGGGTCAAGGCCGAGGATCCCGTGCGGGTACAGCGGTCGCTGCGCTCGGAGGCGGACCGGCGGAGCAGTCCCGTCGCCGCGGCGGACCTGCGCTGCAAGGCGGAGACCGGGTATCTGACCACGGCGTACCACCGGCTGGCCGCCGTCCAGCAGCGCTGGCTGGACGAGCACCCCGACGTCGGCCGGGACTTCGAAAAGCTGTCGGTCCGCCAGAGCAGGGCGGCCGGCGGGGTGCTGGGCGGCTGATCCCGTCCACGGCCACCACCACAGTCTTCCGCTCCCGATCCCAGGAGCGGATGTTTCCCACACGAAAGAGAGATTGACATGCCCATGCCGCAGATGAAGTCCGGACTCCGCCGGAAGTTCGCCGCCGTGGCCGGCGCGACCGCGCTCCTCGTGGGCGGCGGCATCGCGACCGCGTCGACCGCGTCGGCCGGCCCCAGCTGCCCCTCGGGCTACCACTGCCTCTTCGAGGGCAGCATCGGGTCCTCCGTGCACAACTACTTCAACAGCGACCGGAACTTCACCGACGACGTGTTCTCCAGCGGGCACGGCGTGAACGACAACTCGTGGTCGGCCAGCAACTCCAGCACCGGCGGCTACGAGAGTCACTACTACTACGACGCCGACTACCAGGGCGATCTCGTCTTCTGCGTCAACCCGGGCAGCTACGTGACCCACGACCGGCTGACGGACGACTTCGTGGACGGCAACCACAACGGCCAGCGCGACGAGGCCAGCTCCCTGCAGCTGCTGCCGACGACGTCGATCTCCTGCTTCTGATCCACACACCCGCACCACGGGCCCGCACCACGGCCCCGCACGAAAGGCGGCCCCGCACCGGATTTCCGGTGCGGGGCCGCCCCCTTGAGCCGTACGAGAACTCGACCCGTACGAGAACGGGCTCAGCCCTCGCTGACGCCCAGCTTCTCCAGGATCAGGTCCTTGACCTTCGCCGCGTCGGCCTGGCCACGGGTGGCCTTCATGACCGCGCCGACCAGGGCGCCGACCGCGGCGACCTTGCCGCCGCGGATCTTGTCGGCGATGGCCGCGTTGCCCGCGATGGCCTCGTCGACCGCCGTGCCGAGCGCGCCGTCGTCGGAGACGACCTTCAGACCGCGCTTCTCGACGACCTCGTCCGGGGTGCCCTCGCCGGCGAGGACGCCCTCGATGACCTGACGGGCCAGCTTGTCGTTCAGGTCACCGGCCGCGACCAGGGCGGAGACCCGGGCCACGTCGGACGGCGTGATGGGCAGCTCCTCCAGGGAGACGCCCTTCTCGTTGGCGTTGCGGGCGAGCTCGCCCATCCACCACTTGCGGGCCGAGGCCGCGTCCGCGCCCGCCTCGGTCGTGGCGACGATCGCGTCGACCGCGCCGGCGTTGAGGATGGCCTGCATCTCCACCTCGGAGACGCCCCACTCCTCGCGGAGCCGGTTGCGGCGCACGCGCGGCAGCTCGGGCAGGCCCTTCCGCAGCTCCTCGACCCACTCACGGGCCGGGGCGACGGGGACGAGGTCGGGCTCCGGGAAGTACCGGTAGTCCTCGGCGTTGTCCTTGATGCGGCCGGAGGTGGTGGTGCCGTCGTCCTCGTGGAAGTGACGGGTCTCCTGCACGATCGTCCCGCCGGAGGAGAGGACGGCCGCGTGCCGCTGGATCTCGAAGCGCGCCGCGCGCTCCACCGAACGGAGCGAGTTGACGTTCTTCGTCTCCGAGCGGGTGCCGAAGGCCTTGGTGCCGTTCCGGCGCAGCGACAGGTTCACGTCGCAGCGCATCTGGCCCTTGTCCATGCGCGCCTCGGAGACGCCCAGGGCACGGATCAGCTCGCGCAGCTCGGCGACGTACGCCTTGGCGACCTCGGGGGCCCGCTCGCCCGCGCCCTCGATCGGCTTGGTGACGATCTCGATGAGCGGGATGCCGGCCCGGTTGTAGTCGAGCAGCGAGTGGGAGGCGCCGTGGATGCGGCCGGTCGCACCACCGATGTGGGTGGACTTGCCGGTGTCCTCCTCCATGTGGGCGCGCTCGATCTCCACGCGGAAGACCTCGCCGTCCTCCAGCTGGACGTCCAGGTAGCCGTTGAAGGCGATCGGCTCGTCGTACTGGGAGGTCTGGAAGTTCTTCGGCATGTCCGGATAGAAGTAGTTCTTCCGGGCGAAGCGGCACCACTCGGCGATCTCGCAGTTCAGCGCGAGACCGATCTTGATCGCGGACTCGACGCCGATCGCGTTGACCACCGGCAGGGAGCCGGGCAGGCCGAGGCAGGTCGGGCAGGTCTGCGAGTTGGGCTCCGCGCCCAGCTCGGTCGAGCAGCCGCAGAACATCTTCGTCTTGGTGCCGAGCTCGACATGGACCTCCAGGCCCATGACGGGGTCGTACTCGGCGAGCGCCGCTTCGTACGACAGCAGTTCAGTGACGGTCACGGTGAGACTTTCCCTCTCAGCCCAGCAGGACGTCGTCGTCGCCCAGGCGCTTCAGCTCCCGGTAGAGGATCGCCAGGCCGGTAACGATGGCGGCGGCGGACACGGCGGCGTCGATCAGCCGCAGGGTGTCGTTGTCGTTGCGGGCCAGCTTGGCCTGCTTCGCGACGCTGACCGCGCCGAACGCGGTCGTCGCCAGCGAGACGTAGACGCCGGTCTTGGACTTCTTGAAGTTCTTGGCCTTCTTTGCCATGGCACTCACAGCGACGGAGCCTCCTCAAGCAGCGGGTGTCCCCACTTTTCCACGAAGGCGGCCTCGACGGCGGCGCCGACCTTGTAGAGCCGGTCGTCCTTCATGGCGGGGGCGATGATCTGCAGGCCGACCGGCAGACCGTCCTCGGGCGCGAGGCCGCAGGGCAGCGACATGGCGGCGTTGCCGGCCAGGTTGGTCGGGATGGTGCACAGGTCCGCGAGGTACATCGCCATCGGGTCGTCGGCGCGCTCGCCGATCGGGAAGGCGGTGGTGGGGGTCGTCGGGGAGACGATGACGTCCACCTCCTCGAAGGCCTTCTCGAACTCGCGGGTGATGAGGGTGCGGACCTTCTGCGCCGAGCCGTAGTACGCGTCGTAGTAGCCGGAGCTCAGCGCGTACGTACCGAGGATGATGCGGCGCTTGACCTCGTCGCCGAAGCCGGCCTCACGGGTGAGGGCGGTGACGTCCTCGGCGGACCGCGTGCCGTCGTCGCCGACCCGCAGGCCGTAGCGCATGGCGTCGAAGCGCGCCAGGTTCGAGGAGCACTCGGACGGCGCGATCAGGTAGTACGCCGAAAGGGCGAGGTCGAAGGTCGGGCAGTCCAGCTCGACGATCTCGGCGCCCAGCGACTTCAGCAGCTCGACGGACTCGTCGAAGCGCTGCACGACGCCGGCCTGGTAGCCCTCGCCGCGGAACTGCTTGACGACGCCGACGCGCATGCCCGCCACCGAGCCGTTGCGCGCGGCCTCGACGACCGGCGGGACCGGGGCGTCGATGGAGGTCGAGTCGAGCGGGTCGTGCCCGGCGATCGCCTCGTGCAGGAGGGCCGCGTCCAGGACCGTGCGGGCACAGGGGCCGCCCTGGTCCAGGGAGGACGAGAAGGCCACCATGCCGAAGCGGGAGACGCCGCCGTAGGTCGGCTTGACGCCGACGGTGCCGGTGACGGCGGCGGGCTGGCGGATGGAGCCGCCGGTGTCCGTGCCGATGGCGAGCGGGGCCTCGTACGCGGCGAGGGCGGCCGAGGAGCCGCCGCCGGAGCCGCCGGGGATCCGGGTCAGGTCCCAGGGGTTGCCGGTCGGGCCGTAGGCGCTGTTCTCCGTGGAGGAGCCCATCGCGAACTCGTCCATGTTGGTCTTGCCGAGGATGACGACGTCGGCGGCCTTCAGGTTCTTGACCAGGGTCGCGTCGTACGGCGGGATCCAGCCCTCCAGGATCTTCGAGCCCACGGTCGTCGGCATGCCGACGGTGGTGAAGATGTCCTTGAGCGCGAGCGGCACACCGGCGAGCGGGCCGAGCTTCTCGCCCCGGGCGCGCTTCTCGTCGACGGCACGGGCCTGGGCGAGGGCGCCCTCGCGGTCGACGTGCAGGAAGGCGTGGACCTTCTCGTCGACGGCCTCGATGCGGGCGAGGTGGGCCTCGGTGACCTCGACGGCGGTCAGCTCGCCGGCGGCGATCTTCCCGGCGATCTCGGCCGCGGTGAGCTTGATGATGGTGTTGTCCGTCATGACTTCTTAGTCCTCCCCCAGGATCTGCGGCACCTTGAAACGCTGCTGCTCCTGGGCCGGGGCGCCGGAGAGCGCCTGCTCGGGGGTGAGCGACGGACGGACCTCGTCCGCGCGCATGACATTGGTCAGCGGCAGCGGGTGGGAGGTCGGCGGTACGTCTTGGTCGGCGACCTCGGAGACGCGGGCGACCGCGCCGATGATGTCGTCGAGCTGACCGGCGAAGTGATCGAGTTCTTCGCCCTTCAGCTCCAGACGCGCCAGCCGTGCGAGGTGGGCGACCTCCTCGCGCGTGATGCCAGGCATGCGGATCCTCACGGGGTGAGTTAGATGGTGTTGGCCCAATCCTATGGGGCCGGTGCCGCTGCCCGTGAAACGGTTTGCCCCCGGAGGGGGCGGGCTCACTGCACGACCTGGCCCGAAGGCTGGTCCAGGTCGACCTGGGCGGCGATGTCGGCGGGGCGGCGCCAGCCGTGCTCGCCGCGGGCCAGGAGCCAGGCGGTGGCCTCGCCGGGCGGCATCGCGGCGGCGACCAGCCAGCCCTGGACGGCGTCGCAGCCCAGGTCGCGCAGGCGCTCCCAGGTCTCGTCGTCCTCGACGCCCTCGGCGACGACGAGGAGGCCGAGCGAGTGGGCGAGGTCGACGGTGCAGCGGACGATCTCGGCGTCCTCGGTGTCGACGGCGAGCCGGGCCACGAAGGAGCGGTCGATCTTCAGTTCGCTGACGGGCAGCCGGCGGAGGTGGACGAGGGAGGAGTAGCCGGTGCCGAAGTCGTCCAGGGACATCTTCACGCCGTGGCCGGTGAGGCCGTTCAGCGTGTCGGCGGCCCGCTGGGGGTCCTCCAGGAGCACGTGCTCCGTTATCTCCAGCTGGAGGGCGCCGGCCGGGACGCCGTGGCGGGCGAGGCGGGCGGCGACGGCGCCGGCGAAGCCGGGGGTGTGGACGTCGCGCGGCGAGACGTTGACGGCGACCGGGACGTTGAGGCCCTGGGCGCGCCAGCGGGCGACCTGGGCGAGCGCGGTCTCCAGGACGTACTCGGTGAGGTGCGGCATCAGGCCGGAGGACTCGGCGATGGCGATGAACTCGTCCGGCGGGACCTTTCCGCGCTCGGGGTGGACCCAGCGGACGAGCGCCTCCAGGCCGGCGACCTGGCCGTCGAAGCGGACCTTGGGCTGGTAGTGGAGTTCGACCTCGCCGGCGTCGAGGGCGCGGCGGAGGTCGCCGAGGAGGCCGAGCCGGTCGGGGGTGTTGGAGTCGCGCTTGGACTCGTAGACCTCGACGCCGGTGCGGTCGCGCTTGGCCTGGTACATGGCGACGTCGGCGCGGCGCAGCAGGCCCTCGGCGTCGAGGGCGTGGTCGGGGAAGACGGCGACGCCGGCGCTGGCCTCCAGGACGAGGGTGAGCCCGTCGAGGTCGAGCGGGGAGGAGAGCTCGGCGACGAGGTGGCGGGCGACGCGCTGGGCGCTGGTGGTGGAGTCGGCGGTGGGCAGCAGGACGGCGAACTCGTCGCCGCCGAGCCGGGCGGCCTCGGCGCCGCGGGGCAGGGCGAGGCGGAGCCGTTCGGCGATCTGGAGGAGCAGCCGGTCGCCGGCGAGGTGGCCGAGGGTGTCGTTGACCGAGCGGAAGCGGTCGAGGTCGATCAGGACGAGGGCGGCGCGGACCCCTTGGCCCTCGGCCTCCTCCAGGGCGGTCCAGGCCCGCTCCAGGAGCCACTGGCGGTTGGGGAGGCCGGTGAGCGGGTCGCGGAGCTGTTCCTCGGCGCGGGCGCGGGCGATCCAGAGGGTGGAGTCGAGGGCGATGAGGGGGACGGCGAAGAGCGGCAGGAGGACCGGCCGGGTGGCGGCGACGACGCAGATGAGGGGGGCGATGCCGAGCAGGGCGACGGCGACGAGGCCCTGTCGGAGGAGGGCGGAGCGGGCGATGGTGGGCAGCCCGCGGCCCTGGGGGGCGAGCGTGTACCACAGGAGGAGGCGGGTGACCACGAGGTAGGCGCCGGCGGCGAGGACGGCTTCCGGGAGGTCCCCGATCGTCCAGTCGAGGGGCTGCCAGGGCCGCTCGACGGTCGGTACGTCTCCGAAGAGGGCGAGGACGAGGGCCGCGGCGCCGACGCCGAGGACGTCGGCGGCGCCGTGCAGCAGGCCCTGGCGCCAGCGCTGCCGGCGGGCTGCGCCGACCAGGGTGACGACGGTCAGCGAGACGAGTCCGGCGGGCACCCAGCCGTAGAGCAGGAGGACGGCGAGGGTGAGGGCGGCGCCGGAGCCGGTGCCGCCCCACCAGCGGTCCCGGCCGAGGGCGACCAGGTGGCCGACGATGAGGCCGGTGAGGACGGCGAGGGACCAGCCGGCGACTCCGCCGGGGAAGAGTCCGTGGCCGCCGCTCAGGGCTCGCTGGAGCCCGGCGACGAGCACGACGAAGGCGATGCCCACCACGGCTGCGGGCAGCCGGGAGGGGAAGCCCAGCGGGACCACACGGCCGTGCGGCCGTGGGACCGGGGCGGCGCTCTCGGTAGGTTCCATTCCCGTCCCTCTCACAGGCGGCGGTGCCGTCGGTGTGCGATGGGCCGCGGTGACGCGGCCGTCCGTCGTCCGGCCCCGTACGTCGTCCGGCGTGCGGCCGCTGTCGGGCGGCCGCTGCCGGTACCACGGGGCCGATGTCCTGACGCCATGCCCGGCAGAGCCCTCGCGCGGGCGTGCAGGACTGGACGCACGGTCACCACACTAGGCCGCCGAGGGCTTCGACGGGCAGCGCTCTCCCTCTCTTGCCCGAATGCGACCTGGCCACCCCTAACGATCTGGTATGCGCCGAACGGGTGAGCTTCCGCGGCCTCCGGGAGGCTACTCGGCGACGGGCACCGCGACCTCCCGCGCCGCCTCGGGCCCCTGTTCGAGCAGGACGGAGAAGCCTTCCTCGTCCAGAACCGGAACCTTCAGCTGCATCGCCTTGTCGTACTTCGAACCAGGGTTTTCACCGACGACCACAAAGCCGGTCTTCTTCGAAACGGAACCGGTCACCTTCGCTCCGAGCCGCTGGAGCGACTCTTTTGCGCCATCCCTGGTGAACCTCTCCAGGGTGCCGGTCACCACGACCGTCAGCCCCTCCAGCGGACGCGGCCCCTCGTCCTCCCCGGCCCCCTCGTCCTCCAGGGTGACCCCGGCGGCCCGCCACTTGCGCACGATCTCGCGGTGCCACTCCTCCGAGAACCACTGCTTCACGGCGGCCGCGATGATCCCGCCGACCCCGTCGACGGCCGCCAGCTCCTCCTCGCTCGCCTGCTCGATCCGCTCCAGGGAGCGGAACTCACGGGCCAGCGCCTCGGCCGCGACCGGCCCCACGTGCCGGATGGAGAGCCCGTTGATGAAGCGGGCGAGCGGCCGCGTCTTCGCCGCCGCGATGTTCTCCAGCATCGCGAGCGCGTTCTTCTTCGGCTCGCCCTTCTGGTTGGCGAAGACCGTGACGATCTTCTCCTCGCCGGTCTTCGGGTCCCGCTTCGGCAGCCCGCTGCTCGGATCGAGGACGTACGCCTTGATCGGCAGCAGCTGCTCGATGGTCAGGTCGAAGAGGCCGCCCTCGTCCACGAGCGGCGGCTCGGCCGGCTCCAGCGGGCGGGTCAGCGCCGCCGCGGCCACCATGCCGAAGCTCTCGATGTCCAGGCACTGCCGCCCGGCGAGGAAGAAGACCCGCTCGCGCAGCTGGGCCGGGCACGTCCGGGCGTTCGGGCAGCGGAGGTCGATGTCGCCCTCCTTCATCGGCTTCAGCGGCGTCCCGCACTCCGGGCAATCGGCGGGCATCACGAACTCCCGCTCGGTGCCGTCCCGCAGGTCGGCGACCGGCCCGAGGATCTCCGGGATCACGTCGCCGGCCTTGCGCAGCACGACGGTGTCGCCGATGAGGACGCCCTTGGCCTTCACCACCTCCTGGTTGTGGAGGGTGGCGAACTCGACCTCGGAGCCGGCCACGGTCACCGGCTCGACCTGGGCGTACGGCGTGACGCGGCCGGTGCGGCCGACGCCGACCTTGATGTCGACCAGCTTGGTGTTGACCTCCTCCGGCGCGTACTTCCAGGCGATCGCCCAGCGCGGGGCGCGCGCGGTGGAGCCGAGCCGGCCCTGGAGCGGGATCTCGTCGAGCTTGACGACGACCCCGTCGATCTCGTGCTCCACGGAGTGACGGTTCTCCCCGAAGTACGCGATGAACTCCCGCACTTCTTCGAGCGAGTCGACCACCTTGTTGTGCCGGGCGGTGGGCAGGCCCCACTCGCGGAGCAGTCCGTACGCCTCCGAGAGCCGGGAGATCTCGAAGCCCTCACGGGCGCCGATGCCGTGCACCACCATGTGGAGCGGGCGGGAGGCGGTGACCTTCGGGTCCTTCTGCCGGAGCGAACCGGCGGCCGCGTTGCGCGGGTTGGCGAAGGGCTTGTCACCGGCCTCCACCAGACGGGCGTTGAGCCCCTCGAAGGCCTCCATCGGGAAGTAGACCTCGCCGCGGATCTCCACGAGCTCCGGGACGCGGTCGCCGCGCAGCCGCTCCGGGATGTCGGCGATCGTCCGGACGTTGGGCGTGATGTCCTCGCCGGTGCGGCCGTCGCCACGGGTGGCGGCGCGGGTCAGCCGCCCGTGCTCGTAGGTGAGGTTGACCGCCAGGCCGTCGACCTTCAGCTCGCACAGGTAGTGGAAGTCGGGGGTGCCGACGTCCCGCCCGACCCGCTCCGCCCAGGTGGCCAGCTCCTCGTCGTCGAAGGCGTTGTCCAGGGAGAGCATGCGCTCCCGGTGCTCGACGGCCGTGAACTCCGTCTCGTACTGTCCGGCGACCTTCTGGGTCGGCGAGTCCGGCGTCCGCAGCTCCGGATACTCCTCCTCCAGCGCCTCCAGCGCGCGCAGCAGCTTGTCGAACTCGCCGTCGCTGATGACCGGCTGGTCCTTCACGTAGTACCGGAAGCGGTGCTCCTCGACCTGCTCGGCAAGGTCGGCGTGCTTCTCCCGTGCCTCGGCGGGCAGGGCCCCCTGTTCGACTGCCACCGTTTCGTCCTTCCGTTACTCAGGGTTGTCCGCGAGCGACCGTGCCGCTCTGACGCAGTGGGCGAGCGCCGCCCGGGCATAGGCGGGCGACGCGCCCGCCAGACCGCACGAGGGCGTGACCACGACGGACTCCGCCAGAGTCCCCGGGTTCAGCCCCAGCCTGCGCCACAGCGTCCTGACACCCATGACGCTACCGCCCGGGTCCGACAATGCCGTGTCGGTGGACGGCACCACACCGGCGAAGAGCTTCGTCCCGGCCTCCACGGCCTCGCCGATCGCCTCCTCGTCACGTTCGGTGAGGAGCGAGAAATCGAACGAGATGCCCGCCGCTCCGGCGCGACGCAGCAGCGCGAACGGCACGTCGGGCGCGCAGGAATGGACGATCACCGGGCCGTCGTGGACGGCCGTCACGTCCCGCAGGGCGCTCTCCACGACATGCCGGTCGACGGCCCGGTACGTGCGGTAGCCGCTGGCCGTACGGACGTGGCCACGCAGGACGGCGGTGAGCGAGGGCTCGTCGAGCTGGAGCACGATCCGCGCCCCCGGGACGCGCTTGCGCAGCTCCGCGAGGTGCGTGTGGAGGCCCTCGGCGAGCGAGCCGGCCAGGTCACGACAGGCACCGGCATCCCCCAGAGCGGCCTCACCGCCGCGCAGTTCCAGGGCCGCGGCGAGCGTCCACGGGCCCACGGCCTGGACCTTGAGCGGACCCTCGTACCCCTGGGTGAACTCCTCCAGGGCGTCCAGGTCCTCGCCGAGCCAGGAACGGGCCCGCTTGGTGTCGCGCCCGGGCCGGTCGCTGATCCGCCAGCCGCTCGGCTCCACGTGCGCGTACAGGTCGACGAGCATCCCGATCGTCCGGCCGATCATGTCGGCGCCGGGGCCGCGCGCGGGCAGCTCCGCGAGGAACGGGAAGTCCTCGAAGGATCCGGCGACCGTCCTCGCCGCCTCGCGCGCGTCGCCGCCGGGCAGGGAGCCGACGCCGGTGGCGGGCCCCCAGAGCTTGCTGTCGTCCATGTCTACCGCCCCGGACGCACGGTGAGGTCGTTGATCTCCGCGTCGCGCGGCAGATCGATCGCGGTGATGATCGCCGTGGCGACGGACTCGGGGTCGATCCACTTCGACGGGTCGTACTCCTTGCCCTCCTGCTGGTGGACCTTCGCCTGCATGGGGCTGGCGGTCCGGCCCGGGTAGACCGAGGTCACCCGCACCCCGTTGGCGTGCTCCTCGTGGCGCAGGGAGTCCGCGAGGGCCTTCAGGCCGTGCTTGGACGCGGCGTACGCGCCCCACTCGGCGTGCGCGTTGAGCCCGGCGCCCGAGTTCACGAAGACGACGTGCCCCTGGGAGACCCGCAGCTGCGGCAGGAAGTGGCGGGTCAGCTCGGCCGGGGCGACCAGGTTGACGTTCAGCTGGTGGTGCCAGGTCTTCGGGGTCAGCTCCCCGACCGGCCCGAGGTCCACGACGCCCGCGATGTGCAGCAGGCCGTCCACCCGGTCGGGCAGGCTCTGGTGCGAGAAGGCCCAGGACAGCCGATCCGGGTCGGCCAGGTCCCCGACGAGCGTCCGGGCCCCGGGGAACTGCGCGGCGAGCTCCTTGGCCCGCCCCGCGTCGCGCGCGTGGAGCACGAGCTCGTCCCCGCGCGCGTGAAGACGACGCGCGACGGCCGCGCCGATGCCGGAACCCGCTCCGGTGATCACATGTGTAGCCATGGGAGCCATGCTCCCATCAGCGGGAGCCGATCTCGGCCTCCAGGTACGCGAGGGCCGCCCGGCCGTCGTCCGCGAAGAAGGCGAGGTCCGTGAGGGGAAGCGGGAGGAAGCCCTCGTCCTCCATGCGGCGGAACTGGGCCTTCAGGCCGTCGTAGAAGCCGGCCGTGTTGAGGAGGACGACCGGCTTGGAGTGCTTGCCGTGCTTCTTCAGTTCCAGGATCTCGGTGGCCTCGTCGAGGGTGCCCGTGCCGCCGACCATGACCACGATCGCGTCGGACTTGGCGAGGAGCAGGGCCTTGCGCTCGGCCAGGTCCCCGGCGATGACCATCTGGTCGGCGTTCGGGCGGGCCTTGTGGGCGAGGAAGTCGACGGAGACGCCGACGAGGCGGCCGCCCGCCTCCTGGACGCCGTCCGCGACGACCTTCATGAGGCCGGTGTCGGAGCCGCCCCAGACCAGGGTGTGGCCGGACTTGCCGAGGAGCGTGGCGAAGTCGCGGGCCGAGGCCGTGTACCGCTCGTCGAGGTCGGCGGCCGAGAGGAAGACGCAGATGTTCATGGGCTCCACCGTAAGGCGCCGCGAAAAAAGTCCGGCGGGCGGCGATGAGTTCCGGTGACGGCCCCGGTCTGCCCTGCCATGGACGAGGTGAACACCACGCTGAGCGGGGTCCGGGGCCGGGTCGTGTCGCGGGACGGTACGGAGATCGCGTACGAGCGGTACGGGGACGGTCGTCCCCTCGTGTTGGTGGACGGCGCGGACGGCGGCGCCGGGAGGGCGCTCGCCGGGCTGCTCGCCCGGCGCTTCTCCGTCGTGACCTACGAGCGGCGCGGCGCCTCCGCCGTGGAGCGGGAGATCGAGGACCTGGCGGCCGTCCTGACGGCGGCGGGACCGGGCGCCGCCGTGCACGGCACGGAGACGGGCGGGGTGCTCGCGCTCGCGGGCGCGGCGGCCGGGCTCCCGGTGGGCGCGGTGTCCGTGTACGAGCCGGAGCCGCTCGCGGACGGGCTCCTCGGGGCGGTCCACGCGCGCGTGCTCGTCGTCGACGGGGGCGCGAGCCCGGCGGCGACCCGGCACACGGCCCGCGCCCTGACGGCGGCGCTCCCCCGGGCCCGGCACCGCACCCTGACGGGCCAGACGCACGAGGTGGCCCCGCACGTCCTGGCGCCGGTCCTGGAGGAGTTCCTGGACGAGTCGGTCTAGGGCGTGTCTTTCGGATCAGGCCGGATCAGGGTGCGATCGCAAGGCGGAGGAGGGAGTCGACGCGGAGCGTCGGCGACCGACGACGACGCGGCGAGCGTGCGTGCCGGGCCCCGCGAGCCCGGCCTGATCCGAAAGGCAGGTCCTAGGCGGTGGCGGGCGCGGTGGTCCGGCGGGTCGTCGTCGCGATCGTCGCCGAGCCGACCACGCGCGTGCCGTCGTACAGGACGATCGCCTGGCCGGGGGCGACGCCGCGGACCGGCTCGTCGAAGACGACCTTCAGCTCGCCGTCCTCCATCGCCGCGCTCACCGGCGTCTCGCCGCCGTGGGCGCGGAGCTGGGCGGTGTAGCGGCCGGGGCCTTCGGGGGCGGTGCCGCACCAGCGGGGCTTGATCGCGGTGAGGGCGGTGACGTCGAGGGCCTCGGCGGGGCCGACCGTGACGGTGTTGTTCACGGGCGAGATGTCGAGGACGTAGCGGGGCTTGCCGTCCGCGGCCGGGTGGCCGATCCGCAGGCCCTTGCGCTGGCCGATGGTGAAGCCGTACGCGCCCTCGTGGCTGCCGATCTTCGTCCCGGCCTCGTCGACGATGTCGCCCTCCGCCTTGCCCAGGCGGGCGGCGAGGAAGCCCTGCGTGTCGCCGTCGGCGATGAAGCAGATGTCGTGGCTGTCGGGCTTCTTCGCGACCGCGAGCCCGCGCCGCTCGGCCTCCGCCCGGATCTCGTCCTTGGTGGTGAGGGTGTCGCCGAGCGGGAACATCGCGTGCGCGAGCTGCTTCTCGTCGAGCACGCCGAGGACGTACGACTGGTCCTTGGCCATGTCGGAGGCCCGGTGCAGCTCGCGGGTGCCGTCCTCGTTCAGGACGACGGTGGCGTAGTGCCCGGTGCAGACCGCGTCGAAGCCGAGGGCGAGCGCCTTGTCGAGGAGCGCCGCGAACTTGATCTTCTCGTTGCAGCGCAGGCACGGGTTGGGGGTGCGGCCCGCCTCGTACTCCGCGACGAAGTCGTCGACGACGTCCTCGCGGAACCGCTCGGCGAGGTCCCACACGTAGAAGGGGATGCCGATGACGTCGGCCGCCCGGCGCGCGTCGCGCGAGTCCTCGATCGTGCAGCAGCCGCGTGCTCCGGTACGGAAGGACTGCGGGTTCGCGGAGAGGGCCAGGTGCACGCCGGTGACGTCGTGACCGGCTTCGGCGGCGCGGGCGGCGGCGACGGCGGAGTCCACTCCGCCGGACATGGCGGCAAGTACCCGGAGGGGGCGGGCGAGGGGGCGCTGGGGCGGAGTCTGAGTCATAGCCCTACCAGGGTACGGGGCGCCGGG
The DNA here is from genome assembly GCF_900105415.1 of Streptomyces sp. TLI_105. GTDB lineage: Bacteria > Actinomycetota > Actinomycetes > Streptomycetales > Streptomycetaceae > Streptomyces. The sequence goes on from NZ_FNSM01000001.1 coordinate 2,589,603, forward strand.
AACCGCGGTCGCGGTGATGAGCGTTCTCCGTGGCATGGGGAGCGAGTCGAAGGACGCGGGGAGCGGGACGGGCGGGCGGCGGGTGGGCAGACGGGCCGTGCTGATCGGCGGCGCGGCCGCCGCGGTGGGCACGGCCGCGCTGGCCCGGGACGAGCTGGGGCGCCTGTGGTGGCGGCTGCCGGGGATGGAGAAGAAGAGGGTCGAGGGGGAGCTGGACCACAAGGGCGCCGAGTGGACGTCGGCGGCGCGGGCGAACTGGCGGCGGGCGGACCGGCCGGACGACTACACGATCGACCGGGTCGTGATCCATGTCGTCCAGGGCAGTTACGCGAGCGCGCTGAAGGTCTTCAAGGACCCGGCGCACGGGGCCGCCGCGCACTACGTGGTCCGCAAGGACGGCCATGTGGCGCAGATGATCCGCGAGCTCGACGTGGCCTTCCACGCCGGGAACCGCGACATGAACGAGCGGAGCATCGGCATAGAGCACGAGGGCTTCGTCGACCGGCCGCAGGACTTCACGGCGGCGATGTACGAGGGATCGGCGCGGCTCACGGCCGACATATGCGCCCGGTACGGGATGCCCGTGGACCGGGAGCACATCATCGGGCACGTCGAGGTCGAGGGCACCGACCACACCGATCCCGGTCCGCACTGGGACTGGGACCGGTACCTGGCGCTCGTACGGAGGGAACGCACGAAGCTCGGCTGAGGGCGGGGGCGGGGGCGGGGGCGGGCGGCTCAGCCGGGGCCGGAGGGCGGGCGGTTCAGGTGAGGCCCGCGGTCCTCGCGCGCTCCACGGCCGGGCCGATCGCCTCCGCGACCGCCGCCACGTCCTCCTTCGTGGAGGTGTGGCCGAGCGAGAAGCGCAGGGTTCCCCGGGCCAGGTCCGGGTCGGTGCCGGTGGCGAGCAGGACATGGCTGGGCTGGGCGATGCCGGCGGTGCAGGCGGAGCCGGTGGAGCAGGCGATGCCGGCCGCGTCGAGCAGCAGGAGCAGGGAGTCGCCCTCGCAGCCGGGGAAGGTGAAGTGGGCGTTGGCGGGGAGCCGGTCGACGGGGTCGCCGCCGAGGATCACGTCGGGCACGACCGTACGGACGGCGGCGACGAGTTCGTCGCGCAGGGCGCCGACCTCGCGGGCGAACTCCTCCTGCCGCTCGGCGGCGAGCCGGGCGGCGACGGCGAAGGCCGCGACGGCGGGCACGTCCAGGGTGCCCGAGCGGACGTGCCGCTCCTGGCCGCCGCCGTGCAGGACGGGCACGGGGGTGTACTCGCGGCCCAGGAGCAGGGCGCCGATGCCGTACGGGCCGCCGATCTTGTGGCCGGAGACCGTCATCGCGGCGAGGCCGGAGGCCGCGAAGTCGACCGGGACCTGACCCACGGCCTGGACGGCGTCCGCGTGCAGGGGGACGCCGAACTCGGCGGCGACGTCGGCCAGTTCACGGACCGGCATGATCGTGCCGATCTCGTTGTTGGCCCACATCACGGTGGCCAGGGCGACGGACTCGGAGTCCCGGGCGATCGCCTCGCGCAGGGCCTCGGGGTGGACGCGGCCGTGGGCGTCGACGGGGAGGTACTCGACGGCGGCGCCCTCGTGCGTGGCCAGCCAGTCGACGGCGTCCAGGACGGCGTGGTGCTCGACCGGACTGGCCAGGACGCGGGTGCGGCGGGGGTCGGCGTCGCGCCGGGCCCAGTACAGGCCCTTCACGGCGAGGTTGTCCGCCTCCGTGCCGCCGGAGGTGAGGACGACCTCGCTCGGCCGCGCGCCGAGCGCGGCGGCGAGCGTCTCGCGCCCTTCCTCGACGGTCCGCCGGGCGCGCCGTCCGGCGGCGTGCAGGGAGGAGGCGTTGCCCGTGACGGCGAGGTGGGCGGTCATCGCCTCGATCGCCTCGGGGAGCATGGGCGTGGTCGCGGCGTGGTCGAGGTAAGCCATGGTGGGTCGATTCTACGAGCCCGTCCGCCGGGGGCCGGCGCGTGGCCTGTTTGCGCCGGGGGTGGGGGCGGTTCTCGGCCGGGGGGTGGTGCGGGGTGCGCCCTGCGGGGCGGGACGGCCCCGTGGGCGTCGCCCCTCGCCCGGCGGTTCAGTCGCGCGGCGCGCGGGCCAGTTGGCGGGACTGGGCCACCAGACGGTCCGCGCTGTCCCAGACCTCGGCGTCCTCCTCCAGGAAGCCGCCGGCGAGGTTCCGGGTGGTGATCGAGACCCGCAGCGGCCCGGGAGCCGGACGGCAGCGGACGTGGGTGGTGAGCTCCACGGTCGGGGTCCAGCCCTTGAGCCCCAGCTCGAAGGAGGTCGGCGGCAGCGCGTCGACCGCGAGCAGGAGAGAGAGGGCGTCGGGCTCGCGCCCGTCGGCCAGCCCGAACCAGGCCCGCATCTCGCCCCTGCCCGACGGCGCTCCGACCGCCCAGCCCACGCAGGCCGGGTCGAGGCGGAGGTCGAGGCGGTCGGCGATCGCCGAGGAGCCGGGGATCCTCGGGGCCGGGTTGTCGGCAGCGCTGAAGCAGTTCTCGATCGGGGCCATCACCGGGGGCGTCGCCGCCGTGCGGACGTCGTCCGGGAGGGCGTCGAGGTCTCCGTACGAGGCGAGGACGCGGATGCGCTCGACCTCGGTGCCGTCCTCGGCGTACTGGAAGAGCGAGGCCTGCCCGGTGGAGAGGGTCCGGCCGGTGCGGACGGTCTCCGTCCGGATCACCGCGGGGCCCGGCACGGACGGCGTCAGGTAGTGCGCCGAGATCGTGAACGGGTCGGGGTGCGGGAGGTGGTCGCCGAGGGCGCGGCCGAGCAGGGCGAGGAGATAGCCGCCGTTGACGGCGTGGATGATCGTCCAGCCGGCGGAGAGGTCGGCGTCGTAGACGCCGGGTTCCCGGAGGGTGACGGCGGTGTCGCGGTCGAACTCGTAGGTCCCGACGGCGGTCGGCTCGGTGCTCGTGCTCATGTTTCCGACGGTACCGCAGGTAGCTACTGAGCGGTAGCTTTTTCCGGTTCCTCGCTCGCGGAGGAGCGGCGGTTCCAGGCGCGGGGCGCGCGCCAGTGGTAGCGCATCGCGAAGAGACGGAGCGCGAAGGCGGTGACCACGGCGGCGCCGCTCGTGAACCCGTTGAGCACGTCGAAACGGATGCAGAGCACGGCCATCGTCGCGCCCACGATCGCCGGCACGGCGTACAGGTCCCGGTCCCAGCGCAGCAGCGACGGCACCTCGTTCGCCAGCACGTCCCGCAGCACACCGCCGCCGACGGCGGTCGCGAGCCCCAGCGCGGCGGAGGAGGTCAGACCGAGGCCGTAGTCGTACGCCTTCGTCGTCCCCGTCACACAGAACAGCCCCAGCCCCGCCGCGTCGAACACGTTGACGGCCGCCTGGGTGCGCTCGACCTCCGGGTGGAGGAAGAAGACGAGGACCGTCGCGATCAGCGGCATCAGGAAGTAGCCGAGATCGGTGAAGGCGGCGGGAGGTACCGCGCCGATGACCAGGTCGCGGAAGAGACCGCCCCCGAGGGCGGTGACCTCGGCGAGGACGGCGATGCCGAAGACGTCGAAGTTCTTGCGGACCGCGAGCAGGGCGCCGGAGATGGCGAAGACGAAGATGCCGACGAGGTCGAGGGCGTGTTGGACGGAGGGGGTGAACAGATCGTGGAGCACGGGCCCATTGTCCCGGTTGTCCTGGTGGGGTCATGACGAAGGCCCCCGCCGCCGTGTGGCGACAGGGGCCTTCGCTCCGGGTCACTCGCCCGGGGTGTTCTCCTCGGCGGAGGCGTTCGCCTTGGCCGGAGTCTTCTCCTCGGCGGAGGCGTTCGCCTTGGCCGGAGTCTTCTCCTCGGCGGAGGCGTTCGCCTTGGCCGGGGTGTTTTCCCCGGCCGGGGCGCTCTCTCCGGCGGAGGGATCGGCGATCGACTCGGCGGCGGCCTCGGCTTCCGGCTCGGCAGCGGCCTCGGCTTCCGGCTCGGCGGCCGGCTTCGCCGACTTCACCCGCTCCGGCGCCTCCGCCGGCTCCGAAGCCTTCGCCGCCTCCGGCGCCTTCGTGATCGTCACGTCCACCGACTGCCGGGCCGCCGGGACCGTCGCCCCGTCCGTGTTCTCCGGGTGGTGGCAGGCCACGCGCTGGCCCGGGCGGAGTTCCAGGAGCGGGGGCTCCTGGGTCTTGCAGAGTTCCGTCGCCTTCCAGCAGCGCGTGTGGAAGCGACAGCCCGCCGGCGGGGCGATCGGGGACGGGACGTCGCCCTTGAGCAGGATGCGCTCGCTCTCGACGCCCCGGCGGCGCGGGTCCGGGATCGGGACCGCGGACATCAGGGCCCGGGTGTACGGGTGCATCGGGTTCTCGTACAGGGACTTGCGGTCCGCGAGCTCGACGATCTTGCCGAGGTACATCACCGCGATGCGGTCCGAGACGTGCCGGACGACCGAGAGGTCGTGCGCGATGAACACGTAGGTGAGGCCCAGCTCCTCCTGGAGGTCGTCCAGGAGGTTGACCACCTGCGCCTGGATGGAGACGTCCAGGGCGGAGACGGGCTCGTCCGCGACGACCAGCTTCGGCTTCAGGGCCAGCGCGCGGGCGATGCCGATGCGCTGGCGCTGGCCGCCGGAGAACTCGTGCGGGTAGCGGTTGTAGTGCTCCGGGTTCAGGCCGACCAGGCCGAGGAGGCGCTGGACCTCCTTCTTCACGCCGCCCTCGGGCTCGACGCCCTGGAGCTTGAAGGGGGCCGAGACGATCGTGCCGACCGTGTGGCGCGGGTTCAGCGAGCCGTACGGGTCCTGGAAGATCATCTGGACGTCCCGGCGCAGCGGGCGCATGCCCGACACGCCGAGGTGCGAGATGTCCGTGCCCTGGAACTCGATCTTCCCGCCGGTGGGTTCGAGCAGACGCGTGATCAGCCGGCCCATCGTGGACTTGCCGCAGCCGGACTCGCCGACGACGCCGAGGGTCTCACCGGGGTAGACCTCGAAGTCCAGCCCGTCGACCGCCTTGACCGCCCCGGTCTGGCGCTGGAGCAGACCCTTCCGGATGGGGAAGTGCTTCTGCAGGCCGGTGACCTTGAGGAGGGGTTCCATAGTCTCGCTCACAGCTTCGGCGCAATCTCTTCGGTCCAGATGCGGGTGCGCTCCTCCTGCGGCATGTGGCAGGCGGAGTGGTGGCGCTCTCCGACGAGGGCCAGCTCCGGGCGCTGGGTGCGCGTGATGCCGCCCTTGGGGACGTCCGCGTACGGGCAGCGCGGGTTGAAGGCGCAGCCGCTGGGGACGTTGATGAGGCTGGGCGGGTTGCCCTTGACCGGGATGAGCCGGTCGGTCTGCTCGCGGTCGATGCGGGGCATCGAGCCGAGCAGGCCCCAGGTGTAGGGGTGCTGCGGCTCGTAGAAGACGGACTCGGCCGGTCCGCGCTCGACGCACCGCCCGCCGTACATGACGAGGATGTCGTCGGCGAGCTCGGCGACGACGCCGAGGTCGTGGGTGATGATGACGACCGCGGAGCCGAACTCCTTCTGCAGGTCCCGCATCAGGTCGAGGATCTGCGCCTGCACGGTCACGTCGAGGGCCGTGGTGGGCTCGTCGGCGATGAGGAGCTCGGGGTTGTTGACGAGCGCCATGGCGATCATCGCGCGCTGCCGCATGCCGCCGGAGAACTCGTGCGGGTAGTTGTCGAACCGCTTGGCGGGCTCGGGGATGCCGACCCGGTCGAGGAGTTCGACGGCCCGCTTCTTCGCCGTCTTCTTGTCGACGTCGTTGTGGATGCGGTACGCCTCCACGATCTGGCTGCCGACCGAGTAGTACGGGTGCATCGCGGACAGCGGGTCCTGGAAGATCATCGCCATCTCGCGGCCGCGCATCTTCCGGACCTCTTCGGGGTCCGCCGAGAGCAGCTCGCGGCCGTTCAGCCAGATCTCGCCGGAGATCCTGGCCTTCTGCCGGCCGTACTGGCCGACGGTGTGCAGGCCCATGATGCCGAGCGAGGTGACCGACTTGCCGGAGCCGGACTCGCCCACGATGCCGAGGGTCTTGCCCTTCTCCAGCTGGAAGCTGAGGCCGTCGACCGACTTGACCAGACCGTCGTCGGTCGGGAAGTGGATCTTCAGGTCGCGTACGTCGAGGAAGGCCTCGGAGGGGGCGGACTTCCCGGTGTCGACGGGCTCTCCGACCGCCGCGCCCGTCTTCGTCAGCTTGTCCGTCATGCGAGCCTCACTCGGGGGTCGATCACCGCGTACAGCAGGTCCACCACGAGGTTCGCGATGACGACGCACGTGGCGGTGATGAGGGTGACGGCCAGGATCAGCGGCAGGTCCCGCTCGCTGACGCCCTTGATCGCCATCCAGCCGAGGCCCTGGAGGTTGAACGTGGTCTCGGTCAGGATCGCGCCGCCGACGAGGGCGCCGAGGTCCATGCCGAAGATGGTCAGGATGGGGGTCATGGTGGAGCGCATCGCGTGCTTGCCGAGCACGACCGGCTCCGGCAGGCCCTTGGCCCGGGCGGTGCGGATGTAGTCCTCGCCGAGGACCTCCAGCATGGTGGCGCGGGTGAGGCGCGCGTACATCGCCGCGTACAGGAAGGCGAGGGTCACCCAGGGCAGCAGGAGGCCGCCGAACCAGCCGCCGAAGGACTCGGTGATCGGCGTGTACGAGGCGTTGAGCCAGTGCAGCTGCGTGCGGAAGACGAGCATCGACAGCATGCCGGTGAAGAAGATGGGGAGCGAGACACCGGCGAGTGCGGTGATCATCGCGGTGCGGTCCACGACCGTGCCCCGCTTGAGCGCGGAGATCACGCCCGCCGAGACGCCGAGCACCAGCCACAGGGCGGCGGCGCCGATGACCATGGACAGCGTGATGGGGAAGGCGTCGGCGAGCATCGTCGACACGTCCTGCTCGGTGCGGAACGAGTAGCCGAAGCAGGGCGCGGCGCAGTGAATGGTGTCGCCGCCGCCGGTGTAGTCCCGGCCGACGAAGATGCCGGAGACGAAGTGCCAGAACTGCACCAGGATCGGCTCGTCCAGGCCCAGCTTCTGCCGGATGGCCTCGATGGAAGCCGGATCCGCCTGCTTGCCGACGAACATCGCGGCAGGATCGCTGCCGGTCATCTTGGGGATGAGGAAGAAGATGCTGAGCGTCACGAGCGTGACGACGAGCAGCATCACGACGACTGCGAAGAGCCGTCGGATTATGTATGCAAGCATGCGGTCGGCCGGTCGGCGGCCGGGGAACCCGATCGGGTTCCCCGGCCGCCGGGGCGGCCATCACCTGCCCTTCGGACCTGGCGGCGGGTGGTGCGCCGGTGAAGCGGGTCGGATTACTTGACGACGCCGAGCGACGCGTAGTCGTAGCGGCCGTTGTAGGCGTCCGCCGTGTAGACGTTGGTCAGCCGGGAGCTGCGCCAGATGATGTTCTTCTCGTGGGTGAAGGGCAGGTAGACCGCGGCCTCCGACACCTTCGTGTTGATCTGCTTGTAGAGCTCGCCGGCCTTGACCGGGTCGGTCTCCTTCAGCGCCTGGTCGAACAGGCCGTTGACGGCCTTGTCGTTCAGCTCGGAGAAGTTGTTGTTGCCGCTCTGCAGGATGAAGCGGCCGTCGACCAGCGGCTGGAGGAAGCCCTGACCGGTCGGGAAGTCGGCGCCCCAGCCCATGATGATGATGCCGTAGCCCTTCTCCTTGACCACCTTCGGCGAACCGATGATGCCGGAGGTCTGGGCGCCGTCGAACTGGTCGATCTGGGCGTCGATGCCGACGGCCTTCAGCGACTGCTGGAGGGACTCGGCGGTCGCGATCTCGATCTTCTTGTTGTTGCGGACCGCGATCGTGGTCTTGAAGCCGTTCGGCTTACCGCACTTCTTCAGCGCCTCCTTGGCCTTGGCCAGGTCCGGGGCGCCCGCGAGCTTGCCGTACGGGTCGGCCTTCGGGTCGGCACCCTTGATCGCCGGCGGCAGCATGTTGGTGGCGATGTCGCCACCGGCCTGCGGGCCGCCACGGGCGGTCTGGAGGGACTTCGAGTCGGCGGCGTAGATGATCGCCTTGCGGCACTCGACGTTGGGGATCACCGTCTGCGGGAAGACCGCGTAGCGGATGAAGCCCGTCTGCGGGTTGTCGACGTTGTCCTTGTGCTGCTGGAGCACCTTCTGGCGGGCGGCGGCGCCGACACCGGTGGCGTTGATGTCGAGGTCGTACTCGCCCTCGACCAGACGGTTGTCCATGTCGTCGGCGTTCGTGGTGAACGTGACGGAGACGCTGTCCGGGAGCGCCTTGCGGACGGTGTCGGTCTTGGCGTCCCACTTGTCGTTGCGGACGAGCTTGATCGACTTGTTCGGCGTGTACGACTGCCACTTGTACGGGCCGGAGGAGAAGGGCTTGAGGCCGTACTTGGCCTTGGTGTCCTTGTCCTGGCGGACCGGGGAGGCGGCCGGCATGGCCAGCATCTGCAGGAAGTCGCCGTTGGCGACCGGCAGCTTGAAGATGATGGTCTTGTCGTCCGGGGTCTCGATCGCCTTCAGGCCGAGCTTGTCCGCGGAGGCGTCCTTGTACGGGCCCTTGTACTCGCCCTTGGGGTCGAGGACCTGCTGGAGGTAGATCGGGCCGCCGGAGATGACGTCCTGGGCCCAGATGCGCTCGATGCCGTACTTGATGTCCTTGGAGGTGATCGGCTTGCCGTCCTCCCAGGTGATCCCGTCCTTCAGGGTGAAGGTGTAGGTGAGGCCGTCGGCCGAGACCTTGCCGGCGTCGGTGGCGAGGTCCGGGACCAGCTCGGTGGAGGCGGCGCCCGGCTCGGCCTTGAAGGTGACGAGCTGGCGGGTGTAGTAGCGGGCGAAGTCCCACACGAAGCCGTAGTAGCCGCGCTGCGGGTCCCACGAGTCGGCCTCCTGCGAGCCGATGAACTTCAGCTCGCCGCCCTTCTTGGCGGACGCGTTGGCGACCTTGTTGACGGCGGCGTTGAAGCCGGCCGCGCCCGCGCTGCCCTTGCCGCCACCGTCGCCGTTGCCACCGCCACAGGCGGTGGTGACGACCATCGTGGCCGCCGCAAGCAGCGCGCCCGCGGCGATTCTGCGCTGAGAGCTCTTCAGCATGGGTCCAGCAACCTCCGGGATAGTGGCGGCCGTTACGGCGGTCCGCCGATTGGGGTGGGCCTCCTGTCGCCAGCGGCAGGGGCGGGTCTTGCGTGTCGTCGGCGAACGGTCAGCGGGAGCCCTTCGGGTCGAGCGCGTCACGCACGCCGTCGCCGAAGAGGTTGAACGCCAGAACGGTGATGAAGATCGCGAGGCCGGGGATCACCATGAACAGCGGGTCCGACTCGTAGGTGGTGATGGCCGTCGACAGCATCTGGCCCCAGGAAGCGGTGGGAGGCTTCACACCCGCGCCGAGGAAGCTGAGCGCCGCTTCGGTGAGGATGTTGGTGGGGATCATGAGGGTGGCGTAGACCATGATCGGGGCGATCAGGTTGGGCAGCAGCTCGCGGCGCAGGATGTAGAAGCGGCCGGCGCCCAGGCTCTGGGCGGCCTCGACGTACTCGCGGTTGCGCAGCGAGAGGGTCTGGCCGCGGACGATGCGACCGACGTACGGCCAGCCGAAGAAGCCGATCACCAAGATGAGGGCGGCGATGCGCACGCCCGATCCGTCCAGGCCGAGGAACTCGTTGGGCAGCACCGAGACGAGGGCGATCGTGAAGAGCAGCTGCGGGAACGCGAGCATCACGTCCATGATCCGGCTGAGGGCCGCGTCGATCCAGCCGCCGAAGTAGCCGGCGATGATGCCGAGGACCGTGCCGAGGAGGACCGCGAAGACCGCCGCCAGGAAGGCGACGAGCAGCGAGATCCGGGCGCCGTAGACGATCCGGCTGAAGACGTCGCGGCCGTTGACGGGCTCGACGCCGAACAGGAAGTCGCCGTTGACGCCGCCCCAGGAGCCGATCGGCGTGCCGAACAGCGGGTCGATCTGGTCCTCGTGGAACTCGTCCGGCGGGTGGCCCAGGAGGCCCACGATGACCGGCGCGAAGATCGCGACGAGGATCAGGAAGACGACGACGAAGGCGCCCGCGAGGGCCAGCTTGTCGCGCTTGAGGCGGGTCCAGGCGATCTTCCAGGGGGAGCGCCCCTCGATGGCCTTGCCTGCGGCGCCGGAGTTGTCCGGAGTGCCGGGAGCGTCGGGCGCGCCGTCGACGGTGGCGGTCGCCTCGCCCGCACTCTTCTCGTGCAGTGGTGCCGTCATCGTGGTGAGGACCCCTCTCGGCCGCCGGTAGCCGGCCCTTGCCCGCCGCGGGTAGCGGCTCGGTGGAACAACCTGCTGGACACCGGCCCGAAAGGAACCGAACGCCCTGTGTTCCGGGGAGTCTTCAATGGGCTCGCGATCACCCGCCAGCCCTGACGGGGAATGTTTGCTCAAACGTGATGCGGTGCTGCGACTTCCGTTATCCGGACGTCCCGATCATGTGAGCGGACCAACCGGGGCTCTCTTGCCCGCAATCGGACATGTCGCTCAACTGGTGTCGCGAGCTGTCGAATTGGGGTGAACGAAGGCCTCCGGAGCGGACTCCGGAGGCCTTTGCCGACAAGTGGGACACGAGGGACGTCTCAGTATCCGGACGGTGTCGGCGGGGGGTATCCGTACCCCGGTACGGCGGCGGGGCCGCGCCCGGCGTGCGCCTCGCGGTCGTAGAAGGGGCGCGCGTTCGCCCGCAGCCACAGGGCCACCGGGTCGTACGCGTCGGAGAGCGCGACCGTCGAGACGGGCAGTCCGTCGGGGACGGTGCCGATCGACTGGCGCATCATCGAGCGGACCTCGTCGACGGCCGCCGGGGACGTGTCGTACAGGTCGAGACCGATGGCGAGGTACGGGGAGCCGAGCGCAGGCTGCACCCAGCCGCGGCGCAGCGCCCGGACGGCCGGGGTGCGGTGGGCGTTCTGCGTGAGCAGGGCGTAGAACTGCGGGATCTCCAGGGCGGGCTCGGTGACGCGCAGCGGCCCGGCGGGCATCCGGTCGAGACCGGTGGCGATCCGGCGCAGGTCGGCCCAGGGGATGCCGACGCCGCCGCCGGGGGCGTGCGGATTGAGCCAGACGCCCCAGCGGTCCGGGTAGAGCGCGCGGGCGATGTCGCGGCCGGTGACGAGCTCGTGGGCGCGGTTCCAGCCGGAGGCGGCGAGCTCCTGGGCGGAGGTGACGCACGGCGCGTAGCCGTGGCCGTCGACCTCCATGTTCCCGTACTGGGCGTCGGGCGAGCCGGGGGCGCCCTGCCAGAGCAGCATCCACAGCTCGCCGTCGGCGAGGGCGTGCAGCAGCTGCTCGTACGCGTCGTAGCGTCCGGGTGCCACCTGGCGCAGCATGTGCTCGACCGGTCCTCCGGCCGCAGCGGTGCCTGACGCGCTCACCCTGGGTCCCGCCCCTCTTCCGTCCACCACGTACGTCTGTCCAGCGATCGAGTCAGTTCAGCTTAAGCGGGGGCCGCTCACACGGCGGCGCGCTGGTAGAAGGGGCGCACCCGCTCCAGCATCCAGTCGCCGACCGGGTCCTGCGCCATGTCGAGCAGGATGAGGTTGACCGGCCAGGCGACCTCGACCCGGCCGAGGGCGCGGCCGAGGGCGTCCAGGGGCGCGGTGCGGTCGGCGCCCTCCCAGTGGGAAAGCTGGACGCCGATGAAGAGGGCGGGTTCGGTGCCCTCGACGCTGGCGAGGGCACGGCGGGCGGTGGCGACGATGCCGGTGGCCTCGAACTCGGCGGAGGCGGCGGCGAGGAAGTCGACCGGGTCGTCCTGCCAGTCGGGCTCGAAGAGCCGGACGCGGCCGCCGCTGGCGGGTCCGTCGAGCGGGGTGCGGCCGACGCGGCAGAGCTCGGCGACGGCGGGCGGGGGCAGGGGGACGCCGACGGTGCCGCCGGGGTTCACGGCGATGCCGAGCTGCGGGGGCAGGCCGCGGGCGAAGTCACGGGCGGGGGCGACGGTGAAGGACATGTGGTCGCCGGCGCAGGCGCGGAACTGCTGCTCGGAGCTGAAGACGGGCACGTAGGCCGCGCCGTCGATCTCCATGGTGGCGAGGTCGAGGCCCTGGCTGTCGGGGCCGCCGCCGTTGGGCAGGGGCACCCAGACCGGGCTGCGGCCCAGCACCTCGACGAGGCGGGCTCCCGCCTCGGGGTTGCCCAGTGAGGCGGCAAGGACCTCTTCGAGCTCGTTGCCCGGCCACGTCACGTCCACGGTCGTGTTTCCCCTTCTCGCACGGCCTTCCGCACCGACCGCCCGGCAGCACCCTAACGCCGCCCCGGCGCCGCCGTGGCCAGAAGGGAAGGGTACGGGCGTCCCGGGACGCCCGGGCGCGCCTCAGGCGGCCTGCCGGAAGCCGATGCTGCGCAGGGAGTCGGCGGCGGCCCGGTCGAGGAGGGTCACCGAGGCGCAGCCGTGCGGGAGGCTGCCGGACTCGGCGGCCCGCAGGAGCCGGCCGACGGCCCGCCGGTGGCGCCCGAAGGCGTACGCGGAGACGCCCCGGCCCCGGGCGTGCTGGCCGGCCTTGGCGGTGTCCGGGGTGACGTCGAGGAGGAGCAGGTGCAGGGCGCGGCCGCGCCGTCCGGCCTCGCGGGCGAGCCAGCTCCGCACCCAGGACTGGGTGCCGCAGTCGTGGACGATCACGCTCGCGCCGGAGCGCAGGACACGGCGCAGCGCGGCGTAGTGCGCGATCCGGACCAGGGGGCGGTAGACGGCGTAGGGCAGGAGGCGGGGCATGCGGGCCTCCCAGCGCTCGCGGGCGTCCTGGGAGTCGAGGGCGCCGCCCCGGGCGGCGCGCTTCATCAGGGTGGACTTGCCGCTGCCGGGCAGCCCGGAGACGACGACGAGGTCGCCGGCGGCGAAGGTGAGGGAGCGGGGGCCGCGGCCCCCGCGCTCGCGCAGGTCGCGCAGGAGGCGTCCGCGGCTCCGGGCGCGGGCCCGCTGGGACGGTATGTCGGTGCTCGCCGCGTAGGCGCCGGTGTGCTGGATCCTCATCGCTCTCCCCCTGTCGGGTCTCAGGAGACCTGAGGAGACCCTTGCCCAAGAAGTGTAAAGAAATGGTAATGGCGCGCAAGCGATTTGCCCCGCCGACACCGCGTGCGATGATGTGCGCGCCAGGCGCGCACAGTCGCCGCACAATCGCATACCGGCCGCTCGAATCCGCGCGGGAGAGTTCCGGACCGCCGAGCGCGTCCGGGCGCCGAAGGAGCAAGACCCTCCCTTGAATCTCTCAGGCCCCGTACCGCGTGGATGAGGCAGATCTGAAAAGCGGGACGCCTCGTCGTGTCCCCACCCAAGGTGCAAGCCGATCTCTCGGTGACGAGATGCTCTCGGTGAACCTCTCAGGTTCCATGACAGATGGGGAGGACGTCCTCGCCCGTCATGTGTTTTCGTCACCGATCACGCCCTTGGGACCCGGGAGCCACCCCATGAGCACTGCCCCCCGCCTGACCGCCCTCGATGCCCTGCATCGTTCGCTGGGCGCGACCATGACCGACTTCGCCGGCTGGGACATGCCGCTGCGGTACGGCAGCGAGCGCGACGAGCACAACGCCGTCCGCACCAAGGCCGGCCTCTTCGACCTCTCCCACATGGGCGAGATCACCGTCACGGGCCCGCAGGCCGTGGAGCTCCTCGACTTCGCGCTGGTCGGCAACATCTCCACCGTGGGCAACGGCCGCGCCCGCTACACGATGATCTGCCAGGAGGACGGCGGCATCCTCGACGACCTGATCGTCTACCGCCTCGGCGAGACGGAGTACATGGTCGTCGCCAACGCCTCCAACGCCCAGGTCGTCCTCGACGCCCTGACCGAGCGCGCGGCCGGCTTCGACGCCGAGGTCCGCGACGACCGTGACGCGTACGCCCTGATCGCGGTCCAGGGCCCCGAGTCACCCGGCATCCTGAAGTCGCTCACCGACGCCGACCTGGACGGCCTGAAGTACTACGCCGGCCTGCCCGGCACCGTCGCGGGCGTGCCCGCCCTGATCGCCCGCACCGGCTACACCGGCGAGGACGGCTTCGAGCTGTTCCTGAAGCCCGAGCACGCCGAGGGCGTCTGGAAGGCGCTGACCGAGGCGGGCGAGGGCGTCGGCCTGATCCCCTGCGGCCTGTCCTGCCGCGACACGCTCCGCCTGGAGGCGGGCATGCCGCTGTACGGCCACGAGCTGACCACCGCCCTCACCCCCTTCGACGCGGGCCTGGGCCGGGTCGTGAAGTTCGAGAAGACGACCAACGGGGGTCGCTTCGTCGGCCGCGAGGCCCTGGAGAAGGCCGCCGAGCGCGCCGAGACCGCCCCGCCGCGCAAGCTGGTCGGTCTGATCGCCGAGGGCCGTCGCGTCCCGCGCGCCGGCTTCCAGGTCGTCAAGGACGGCGAGGTCATCGGCGAGGTCACCTCCGGCGCCCCGTCCCCGACGCTCGGAAAGCCGATCGCGATGGCGTACGTGGACGCGGTGCACGCCACGCCCGGCACGCAGGGTGTAGGTGTGGACATCCGTGGCACCCACGAGGCGTACGAGGTCGTGGCGCTGCCGTTCTACAAGCGCCAGAAGTGACGCAGTCGTCTCACTCCGCGTCTCACCCCGCAAGACCCACGTTCATCAGCACTCCCCCGATCCAGGAGAATCAGGTCATGAGCAACCCCCAGCAGCTGCGCTACACCAAGGAGCACGAGTGGCTGTCGGCCGCCGAGGACGGCGTCGCGACGGTCGGCATCACGGAGTTCGCGGCCAACGCGCTCGGTGACGTCGTCTACGCCCAGCTCCCCGAGGTCGGCGACACCGTCACCGCGGGCGAGACCTGTGGCGAGCTGGAGTCGACGAAGTCGGTCAGCGACCTCTACTCCCCCGTCACGGGCGAGGTCGTCGAGGCCAACCAGAACGTGGTGGACGACCCGTCGCTGGTGAACACGGCTCCGTTCGAGGGTGGCTGGCTGTTCAAGGTGCGCGTCGCGGGTGAGCCGGACGACCTGCTCTCCGCCGACGCGTACGCCGAGTTCTCCGCCGGGAACTGAGACCGGGCCCGAGACCCCTTAGGGATCGATTCATGTCGCTTCTGAACACTCCCCTCCACGAGCTGGACCCCGACGTCGCCGCCGCCGTCGACGCCGAGCTCCGCCGTCAGCAGTCCACCCTCGAGATGATCGCCTCGGAGAACTTCGCTCCGGTCGCGGTCATGGAGGCCCAGGGCTCCGTCCTCACCAACAAGTACGCCGAGGGCTACCCGGGCCGCCGCTACTACGGCGGCTGCGAGCACGTCGACGTGGCCGAGCAGATCGCCATCGACCGGATCAAGGACCTGTTCGGCGCCGAGTACGCCAACGTCCAGCCGCACTCCGGCGCCTCCGCGAACCAGGCCGCCCTCTTCGCGATCGCCCAGCCCGGCGACACGATCCTGGGTCTGGACCTGGCCCACGGCGGCCACCTCACCCACGGCATGCGCCTGAACTTCTCCGGCAAGCAGTTCAACGTGGTCGCGTACCACGTGGACGAGGCCGGTCTGGTCGACATGGCCGAGGTCGAGCGCCTCGCCAAGGAGCACCGCCCGAAGGTGATCATCGCCGGCTGGTCGGCGTACCCGCGTCAGCTGGACTTCGCCGAGTTCCGCCGGATCGCCGACGAGGTCGAGGCCTACCTGTGGGTCGACATGGCCCACTTCGCGGGCCTCGTGGCCGCGGGTCTGCACCCGAACCCGGTCGAGTACGCGGACGTGGTGACCTCCACCACGCACAAGACGCTCGGCGGCCCGCGCGGCGGCATCATCCTGGCGAAGAAGGAGTTCGCGAAGAAGCTGAACTCCTCGGTCTTCCCCGGCTTCCAGGGCGGCCCGCTGGAGCACGTGATCGCGGCCAAGGCCGTCTCCTTCAAGGTCGCGGCCTCGGAGGAGTTCAAGGAGCGCCAGCAGCGCACCCTGGACGGCGCCCGCGCGCTGGCCGAGCGCCTGGTCCAGGACGACGTCACCGCCCACGGCGTCTCCGTCCTGTCCGGCGGCACGGACGTGCACCTGGTCCTGGTGGACCTGCGCGACTCCGAGCTCGACGGCCAGCAGGCCGAGGACCGCCTCCACGAGGTCGGCATCACGGTCAACCGGAACGCCGTTCCGAACGACCCGCGCCCGCCGATGGTCACCTCCGGTCTGCGCATCGGCACGCCGGCGCTCGCGACCCGCGGCTTCCAGGCCGAGGACTTCGCCGAGGTCGCCGACGTCATCGCCGAGACCCTGAAGCCGGGCTTCGACGCCGACAAGGCCGCGGCCCTCAAGGCCCGGGTGACCGCCCTCGCGGACAAGCACCCGCTGTACCCCGGCCTGAAGTAATTTCGTACGCTTTAGTTCCGGTTTCATTCGTACGAAAGCTCCGGGGCACCGCGCACACTGGACAGTGAGCGCGGTGCCCCGCCCCGTGCTCAGCCTTTCTGCTCCACCCCGGCAGACAACGGCGTCTAGCCCCCACAAGGAGTCCTCCCGTGGCCATCTCGGTCTTCGACCTGTTCTCGATCGGCATCGGTCCGTCGAGCTCCCACACGGTGGGCCCCATGAGGGCTGCCCGGATGTTCGCCCGCCGCCTGAAGAACGAGGGCCTGCTCACCCACACGGCGTCGATACGGGCGGAGCTGTACGGCTCGCTCGGCGCGACCGGCCACGGCCACGGCACCCCCAAGGCGGTCCTGCTCGGCCTGGAGGGCAACTCGCCGCGCACGGTCGACGTGGAGAGCGCCGACGACGAGTTCGAGCGGATCAAGGCGAGCGGCCGGATCAACCTGCTCGGCGCGCACGAGATCCCGTTCTCGTTCGACGACGACCTGATCCTGCACCGCCGCAAGGCGCTCCCGTACCACGCCAACGGCATGACGGTCTTCGCGTACGACGCGGAGGGCGGGCTCGTCCTGGAGAAGACGTACTACTCGGTCGGTGGCGGCTTCGTCGTCGACGAGGACGCGGTGGCCGGCGAGAACCCGATCATCCCGGACGACACCGTCCTGAAGTACCCCTTCCGCACCGGCGACGAGCTGCTCCGCCTCACCAAGGAGACCGGCCTGTCGATCTCCTCCCTGATGCTGGAGAACGAGAAGGCCTGGCGCACCGAGGAGGAGATCCGCGCCGGCCTCCTGGAGATCTGGCGGGTCATGCAGGCCTGCGTCTCGCGCGGCATGTCCCGCGAGGGCATCCTGCCCGGCGGCCTGAAGGTCCGCCGCCGCGCCGCGACCTCCGCCCGCAAGCTGCGCTCCGAGGGCGACCCGAAGGCGCACGCGATGGAGTGGATCACCCTCTACGCGATGGCCGTGAACGAGGAGAACGCGGCGGGCGGCCGGGTGGTCACCGCCCCGACGAACGGCGCGGCCGGCATCATCCCGGCGGTCCTGCACTACTACATGAACTTCGTGCCCGGCGCCGACGAGGACGGGATCGTCCGCTTCCTCCTCGCGGCCGGCGCGGTCGGCATGCTCTTCAAGGAGAACGCCTCGATCTCCGGCGCCGAGGTCGGCTGCCAGGGCGAGGTCGGCTCGGCCTGCTCGATGGCGGCCGGCGCGCTCGCCGAGGTCCTCGGCGGCTCCCCGGAGCAGGTGGAGAACGCGGCCGAGATCGGCATGGAGCACAACCTGGGCCTGACCTGCGACCCGGTCGGCGGCCTGGTCCAGATCCCGTGCATCGAGCGGAACGGCATGGCGGCGGTCAAGGCCGTCACGGCGGCGAAGATGTCGATGCGCGGCGACGGCAGCCACCTGGTCTCCCTCGACAAGGTCATCAAGACCATGAAGGAGACGGGCGCCGACATGAGCGTCAAGTACAAGGAGACCGCGCGCGGCGGTCTCGCGGTGAACATCATCGAGTGCTGAACCGTTTCACCAGAACGGCCCGCCCCGGGACTCCCGGGGCGGGCCGTTCCTTTCCCGCCGGGCGGGAAGGTCACGCCTTGCTGTAGTGCGCCCAGAACTCGTCCCAGGACAGCACGCCGTCCCCGTTGTCGTCGCGCTGCTTGATGAGCGCCTCGGCGACCGACTCGGTGACGTGGAAGTCGCCCAGCTGCGCCATGACGTGCTTGTACTCCGCGGCGGTGATGAAGCCGTCGCCGTCCACGTCGAACTTGTTGAATGCCGTGCGTGCCGAGTCGATGTCCGCCACTGCGTCCGCCCCTTCTTGGTGCTTGTCTGACGGAGGTCAGATTAGCTGGCCGCGCGCTGCCGGATGATGGGGGCATGAGCGACGAGGTGGCACGGGTCCTGGCGGCGGCGGCACGCGGGGCGTTCCCGCCCCCGGACGGTTCGACGACGGTGGTGCCGCAGCCGGGCCCCCGGGACGCGGGGGTGCTGGCCTTCACCGCCCATTCGGTGGTCTTCACGGACGCCGACCCGGAGTGGGTGCGGGCCGCGCTGGCGGCCACGTCGGGCGACCCGCTCGCGGCGAGCATGAACCCGGGCTTCCTGCTCGCGTTGATGGCCCGCACCGGCCGGCACATGAACACCATCGACCTGCTCACGGTGGCGGACGCGCTGCCGGGCCCTCCCCCGCTGGAGCTCCGCGAGATCGACGACCCGGGGCACCCCCGGGTGGCGCGGGCGCTGAAGTTCCGCGACGACGTCCGGGTGTGGGCGGCCGACGGCGGGGTGCTTGTCCTGGGCCGGGGCGTCGCGGGCCGCTGGGAGGCGGCGATCGAGGTGGACGAGGAGGTGCGCCACCGGGGCCTGGGGCGGGCCCTGGCGACGGCGGCCCGCCACCTCACCCCGGGCGAGGTGGTGTGGGCCCAGCAGTCCCCGGGCAACGCCCGCAGCGTCCGCGTCTTCCAGGCGGCGGGCTACCGCCCGGTGGCCTCGGAGGCGCTCCTGATCGCCGGCTGAGCGGCTCCCGGAAGAACCGACTGAACCCGCCACCGGAAGAACCGGCCGGGCCCCTACCGGAAGAGCCGACCCGGCCCCCCTAACAGGAAGAGCCGGCCCGGCCCCCTACCGGAAGATGCCGGTGTGCCCCAGGGAGTAGCGGCCCGGCTGGGGGTAGACGGCGAGGCCGTGGGGGCCGCTGCCGACGGGGATGCGGGCGAGCTGCTTGCCGGTGGTGGTGTCGATCGCGTACACCTCGGAGTCGTAGCGTCCGGAGAGCCACAGGACCTTGCCGTCGGCGGAGACGCCGCCCATGTCGGGGGAGCCGCCGTCCGGGAGCCACCACTTCTTGGTGAGCTTGTTCTGCTGGAAGTCGAAGACGGAGACCGAGCCCTCGCCGCGGTTGGAGACGTACATCTCGCGCGAGTCGCGGCCGACGTAGAGGCCGTGGCAGCCCTTGCCGGTGGGGAGCAGGGTGGGGGTGGTGAACTTCTCGCCGTCCAGGACCCACATGCCGTGGGCCATCATGTCGGCGACGTAGAAGGTCTTGCCGTCCGGAGAGATCTTCACGTCCTGCGGCATGGCGCCCTCGAAGGGCAGTTTCTGCTGGCCGATCACCTCCATCTTCTCGGTGTCGACCTTGAGGAGTTCGCCGGAGAACTCGCAGGAGACGACGAAGTAGCGGCCGTCGGCGGAGAAGTCGGCGTGGTTGACGCCGTAGCAGCTGACGGGGACGGTCTTCTTCCGTTCCATGGTGTGCGGGTCGCGGAAGACGAGTTCGCGGTCGAGCGAGGCCATGACGACGGCGTACTTGCCGTTGGGCGTGAAGTAGAGGTTGTACGGGTCGTGGACCTCGACGGGCTTGCCGGCGACGCCGGTGGCCGGGTCGATGGGGGTGAGCGTGTGGCCCCGGTCGTTGTTGACCCAGAGGGTCTTCATGTCCCAGGAGGGGACGACGTGCTGGGGCTGGAGGCCGACCGGGATGGTCTCGACGACCTGGTAGGTCGTGGGGTCGATGACGGAGACGGTGTTGGAGTTGGTGTTGGGGACGTAGACCCGGGAGGGGAAGTTCCGCACCACCGGGGAGAGCCGGCCCGGCCGGTCGGCGGCGTAGACGTCGTGCGGGTCGAGCAGGGGCGGCATGCCGGGGAGTCCGGCGGGGGCGGTGGCCCGCTTGGGCACGGCGGGGGCGGCGGCCTTCTTCACGGGGGCGGCGCCCTCGGGGTGGTTCGCGGTGCCGCAGCCGGCGAGGGCGACGAGGAGGGCGGCGGCGAGGAGGGTCCTGGATCTCTTCTTGAGGTTTGCCATCAGCTCAGCAGCTCCGTGGTGGTGACCGCGCTCAGGCCGCGGCGGTCGAGATCGGCGAGGAGGAGGGGCAGCGCGGCGGCGGTGTCCGGGTAGCCGAAGTGCAGGCTGACGACGGATCCGGCGCGGACCGGCCCGGTGACGTTGCGGACGACGGCCGCGGCGCCGGGCGAGGTGAAGTCGAGGGAGTCGACGTCGTACGAGAGGACGTGCGGGTATCCGGCGCGGCGGGCGGCGCGCAGGACGGCGGGGGCGGCGTTCCGGGTGCGGGAGGGGCGGAACCAGGTGCCGACGGAGCCGGTGAGCCGGCGCAGCCGGGCGGCGCAGGCCTCGATCTCGGCGAGGGCCCGGGCCTCGGTCATGGCGTTGACGTCGATGTGGTGCTGGGTGTGGTTGCCGAGGTCGTGGCCGCCGTCGAGGATGCGGCGGGCCATGTCGGGGTGCTGGTCGAGCCAGCTGCCGACGGCGAGGACGGTGACGCGGGCGCCGGCCTTCTCCGCCTGGGTGAGGAGCCGCCGGGCGAGGGCGGGATCCCCCTGGCCGTGGAAGGTGAGGGCGACCCGGGGGCGGTCGCGGGGGCCGTGGGCGATCTCGTCCGGCTGTCCGGGGAAGCGGCGGGGTGCCGGGGCGGCGACGGGCGCGGGGGCGGGGCGGTGCCCGGCGGCGGGGTGGTGCCCGGTGGCGGGGTGGTGCCCGGTGGCGGGGGCGGGGCGGGGTTCCGTGCCGCACGCGGTGGAGAGGGCTCCCGCGAGGGCGGCGGCCGCGCCCGCGCGGAGGGCTCCTCGGCGGTCGGTCGGCTTCACGCGACCATTCAAGAGGGATACCGACCCATTGGCGCCGATTAGGCCAATTCAGGACGTTTGCACCTACATGTCGAGCGTCCAGCATGCGGACGACACCCAGAAACACCCAGCGAACCGCATAGCCATTCACTGTTTACAAGGCGAGTGCTACACGTCACCAACGATTCATAATTGAACTGTCCACTTTTGCCCCACCTTGCCCCGCTAGGGACTTTTGGCGGCAAGGCCCCCCGTCTGCCATAGTCGGAGACACGACCCCCATTGACCCGGGCCAGGTCGACATAGCGGCCGTGGATACACCCCCCCGTCCACGGCACACCACACGGAAGCCCCCACGCGCCTCACCACGGCGCACGGGGGCTTCCGTGCGTCCGGGGCGCGTCAGCGGTCCGAGACCCGCATCTCGAACCAGGTCGTCTTGCCGCGCGGCGCCAGGTCCACGCCCCAGCGGTCGGCCAGCTTGTCGACGAGGAAGAGCCCGCGGCCGCTGATGTCGAGCTCGTGCACCGGCATCAGACAGGGCAGTCCCCGCGAGGGGTCGCGCACCTCGATCCGGATCCAGCCGCGGCGCCGCTGTAACCGCAGCGCGAAGACGCGGGCGCCGGTGTGCCGGACGGCGTTCCCGACGAGCTCCGAGACGAGCAGCACCGCGTGCTCGGCGAGCTGGGGGCCGAGCGCCCACTGTCGCAGCAGGACGTGCTGGGTGAGCCTGCGGGCCACCCACGCGGACTCGGGGCGGGACGGCAGCCGGACATCCTCCTCGGCCGGGTTGCCGTACAACTCCACTGCGTCGGCGGCCTGTTCGTCGTCCGCGACCGGTGACCACCGCGGTGCGGCGGCGCTCGCGCGCTGCCCCGGTTGTTCCCTACCCGCCATGCCCCCCATCATGGCCGCACGGAGCCCTCCGCGGGGGCCGTTCCGATGGAATCGGCCCCCACCCGTGAAGGATCGTCAGGCGAACTTCGCCTTGCCCGGGCCCTCCTCGACGAAGCTGCGCATCCCGGTCTCGCGGTCCTCGGTCGCGAACAGGGCGGAGAACCAGGTGCGCTCGATGGCGAGACCGGTGTCGATGTCGGCCTCCAGGCCCTGGTCGATCGCCTCCTTCGCGGCCCGCAGGGCGACGGCCGGACCCTGCGCCAGCTTGGCGGCCCAGGCGTGCGCCTGGTCGTACACCTCGGCGGCCGGGACGACCCGGTCGACCAGACCGAGCGTCAGGGCCTCGTCGGCCTTCACCATCCGGCCGGTGAAGATGAGGTCCTTGGCCTTGGAGGGGCCGACGAGCCGGGACAGGCGCTGGGTGCCGCCCGCGCCGGGGATCAGGCCGAGGAGGATCTCCGGCTGGCCCAGCTTGGCGTTGTCGGCGGCGATCCGGTAGTCGGCGCAGAGCGCGAGCTCGCAGCCGCCGCCCAGCGCGTAACCGGTGATCGCGGCGACGACCGGCTTCGGGATGCGGGCGACGGCGGTGAAGGAGTCCTGAAGGGCGCGCGAGCGCTTGACCATGGCCACGTGGTCCATGACCTGCATCTCCTTGATGTCCGCGCCGGCGGCGAACACCTTCTCGCCGCCGTAGAGGACCACGGCCCGCACGTCGTCGCGGTCGGTCGCCTCCTGGGCCAGCTCGCGCAGCCGGTCCTGGGTGGCGATGTCCAGCGCGTTCATCGGGGGGCGGTCGAGGCGGATCGTGCCGACGCCATCGGCGACTTCGAGGTTCACAGTCATGGGGAAAGGTTAGTGGCGGGGGGTCTGGGGGTCTCCCCCCAGAAGGCACAGCACGAGAAGGGGCCCGGTGCTGTTGCTCACAGCACCGGGCCCCCCTCACTGCGGATCCGACGGATCTAGGCGATCCACTCCGACCAGTCCATGTTCCAGCCGTTGAGGCCGTTCTCCGGAGTGATCTGCTTGTCCTTGGAGTTCTTCACGATCACGACGTCGCCGATGATCGAGCGGTCGTAGAACCAGGCGGCCGGCGTCGAGCTGTCGCCCGCGCCCCGCGCGTCCTCCAGGCCGACGCAGCCGTGGCTGACGTTGCTGGAGCCGAAGGTCGAGGACGGCGCCCAGTAGTTGCCGTGGACGAAGGTGCCCGAGTTGGACAGGCGCATGGCGTGCGGCACGTCCTTGATGTCGTACTCGCCGCCGAAGCCGACCGTGGCCCCGTTCATGCGGGTCACCTTGTACTTCTCGCTGATGACCATCTGACCGTTGTACGTGGTCGTGGACGGCGCGCCCGCGGTGATCGGCAGCGTCTTGATGATCGCGCCGTCCCGCTCGACCTTCATCGTCTTGGCGCTCGCGTCGACGGTGGAGACCTGACGGCGGCCGATGGTGAAGGAGATCGACTTCTTCTGCTTGCCGTAGACACCGGGGCGGCCCTCGACGCCGTCCAGGTTCAGCTCGACCGTCACCTTGGTGCCGGCGGCCCAGTAGTCCTCCGGGCGGAAGTCGAGGCGGTCGTTGCCGAACCAGTGGCCCTCGATCCGGACGGCCGGGACGGCCGTCACCTTGATGGCCTTCTCGACGGCCTCGGGGTCGGTGATGCCCCGGCTGAAGTTGATGGAGACCGGCATGCCGACGCCGACGGTCGAACCGTCCTCGGGCGTGTACTGGCCGATGAAGGTGTTCTTCGGGACCAGCGTGGTGAAGGTGGTGTCCTTCGCCGACTCGCGGCCCTCGGTGTCCTTCGCGATCGCGTGGACCTTGTACTGGGTGGCCGCGGCCAGGTGCGCGCTCGGCGACCAGCTGGCGCCGTCCGCGGCGATCTTGCCCTCGACCTTGTCGCCCTTGGAGTCGGCGACCTCGACGGTGGTCAGCTTGCCCTGCGCCGCGGTGATCTTGAGGGCTCCGCTGGTGGCGACCGAGTCGGCGCCGTCCTTCGGAAGGATCGTCACGACCGCCTGGGAGGCCGCGTTCTCCTGCTTGCCGCCGCCCTGGGCCGCCGGCCCCTGTCCCCCCGCACCGCCGCCGGTGGCGGTCTCACCACCGCCGCACGCGGTCAGGACCAGGAGCAGTGCCCCCGCCGCCAGGGCCTGCAGTCCGACGCCCCCGCGTCGGCCGCGCCGCCCCGTCGCTCCTACCGATGCCCCCGATATCGGCTGCCCGTTCACTGTGGTCTTCTCCCCTCGCACGGCCCGGCAATGCCAGGGCCCCACCCCCGTGCGCATCCACTCGCGCACACAGCGCTAGATAATCACACCGCAGGACACGAAAGTTCCTCGTGAATGTCACCGTTCGGCACCAGTGGGCGTGATACGGGAGACCGCCCGGACTCACCTCAGCGCGGAGCCCGCCTTCCACCGGTCCCAGTCCAGGTTCCAGCCGCCGAGGCCGTTGTCGGGGGCGACCTCCTTGTCGTGGGAGTTGACCACCTCCACCACGTCGCCGACGAGCGTCCGGTCGAAGAACCAGCCCGCGGGCGAGTCCGCGCTGCCGCCCTTCTCGTCCCGCAGGCCCACGCAGCCGTGGCTGACGTTGGCGGAGCCGAAGGTGGAGGCCGCCGCCCAGTAGTTGCCGTGCAGGAAGGTCCCCGAGTCGGTCAGACGCATCGCGTGCGGCACGTCCTTGATGTCGTACTCGCCGCCGAAGCCGACCGTCCTGCCGTCCATCCGGGTCACGTCGTACAGCTCGGTCACGACCATCTTCCCGTTGTACGTGGTGGTCTTCGGCGCGCCCGCCGTGACCGGCAGCGTGGCGAGCACCTCGCCGTTCCGCCGGACCTCCATCGTGTGCTCCTCGGCGTCGACCAGGGAGACCTGGGAGCGGCCGACGGTGAAGCCGACCTTCTTGCGCTGGATGCCGTACACCCCGGGCGCCCCCTCGACGTCCCGCAGCGCGAGCTCGACGGTCACCTTCGTGCCGGGCCGCCAGTACGCCGCGGGCCGGAAGTCCAGCCGCTCCTTGCCGAACCAGTGGCCGACGACCTCCACCGGCGGCTCCGAGGTGACGCGGACGGCCCGCTCGACCTCGGCCCGGTTCTCGATCGGCCGGTTGAAGCCGAAGGAGACGATCATGCCGGTGCCGACCGTGGAACGGTTCTCCGGCTTGAAGTAGCCGATGAAGCGGGACCCGGGGACGACGGTGGTGAAGGTGGTGTGCCGGGCCGAGCGCCGCCCGTGCCCGTCGAGCGCGACCGCGTCCACGCTGTACTTGGCGGCCAGCGCGAGCCGGGTGCCCGGCCGGGGCCGCCAGCGCAGCCCGTCCGCCGAGATCTCCCCGGCGACCCCGGCCCGCAGACCGTCCTCGACCTGCACGACCGTCACCCGCTCCAGCCGTCCGCTGTCCACCCTCACCTCGACGGGCCCGCCGGCCGGCACCGCCCGGCTGCCGTCCTCCGGACTCACCCGGATGACGTCGCCCGGGGCCCGCGCCTTGCCCGGCAGGCTGATGCCGACGCCCCCCTCGCCGTCCGCCCCGGTGCAGCCCGCGAGGCCCGTCGCAAGCCCCGCCACCAGTCCCGTCGCCACGAGGGCCCGCCTCGCCCGCTCCCATACAAGTGTCACGCTCGGCCCAACGACGGCCACCCTCCAGGGGAAACGTGCGTGCGGGTCATGTTGGGAGCACGGCCGTGCGGGCAGAACAGAGGGAGAACCACCCGCGGGAGCGGCGGCCGGGACGTCGCCGCTCCCGCGGGTGCGAGCCCGACGAGCCGCGGGAGGCCGGGACGGTGGCGAGCGCAGCCGAGCAGGAGGCGGTGTCCGAGCATGCCCTGGAGCGGGCCGTGCCACCGGTGTGGCCGGGGGCGCCGACCCCCTTGGGGGCCCGCTGCCGGGTCGGCCCCGGCGGGGTGACGGGCACCAACTTCGCCCTGTGGGCGGGCGGGGCGGAGGCCGTGGAGCTGTGCCTCTTCGACGCCGACGGCACGGAGACACGACTCCGGCTGACCGAACTGACGCACGAGATCTGGCACGGCTTCGTGCCGGGCGTCGGACCGGGACAGCGGTACGGCTACCGGGTGCACGGCCGCTGGGACCCGTGGACGGGCGCCCGCTGGAACCCGGCGAAGCTGCTCCTCGACCCGTACGCCCGGGCCGTCGACGGCGACTTCGCGGCGCTGCCCCCGGAGGCGTACGGGCACGTCCGGGACTGGCCGCAGCAGCACGTGGCCGACACCGTCCGCGACGAGCGGGACTCCGCCCCGTACGTCCCCAAGGGGGTCGTCGTCCATGACGACGACGACTGGTCCGACGACCGCAGGCCCAAGACGCCCTGGCAGGACTCGGTCATCTACGAGCTGCACGTCAAGGGCTTCACCAAACTCCACCCCGACATTCCGGAGCACCTGCGGGGCACGTACGCGGGGCTCGCCCACCCCGCCGCGATCGACCACCTCGCACGCCTCGGCGTGACGGCGGTCGAACTCCTCCCCGTCCACCAGTTCGCCCACGAGGACCACCTCCTGCGGCGCGGGCTGCGCAACTACTGGGGCTACAACTCGATCGGCTACTTCGCCCCGCACGCCGGCTACTCCTCCTCCGGGACGGCCGGGCAGCAGGTCGGCGAGTTCAAACGGATGGTGCGGGCGCTGCACGCGGCCGGGATCGAGGTCATCCTCGACGTCGTCTACAACCACACGGCGGAGGCGGGCGAACTCGGCCCCACCCTCTCCCTGAAGGGCATCGACAACCGCGGCTACTACCGGCTCCAGTCCGACGCCCGCCGGTACGCCGACTACACGGGCTGCGGCAACACCCTGCACGTCGTGCAGCCGCAGGTCCTCCGCCTCATCACCGACTCCCTGCGCTACTGGGTGACCGAGATGGGCGTCGACGGCTTCCGCTTCGACCTCGCGGCGGCCCTGGCCCGCTCGATGCACGACGTCGACATGCTCTCCCCCTTCCTCGCCGTGATCGCCCAGGACCCGGTCCTGCGCCGGGTCAAGCTCATCGCCGAACCCTGGGACGTCGGCAACGGCGGCTACCAGGTCGGCGCCTTCCCACCCCTGTGGACCGAGTGGAACGACCGCTACCGGGACGCCGTCCGGGACTTCTGGCGTGGGGCGCTGCCCGACGTGCGGGACCTCGGCTACCGGCTGTCCGGCTCCAGCGACCTGTACGCCTGGGGCGGACGCCGCCCGTACGCCTCCGTCAACTTCGTCACCGCCCACGACGGCTTCACCCTCCGCGACCTCGTCACGTACGAACGCAAGCACAACGAGGCCAACGGCGAGGGCAACCGGGACGGCACCCACGACAACCGCTCCTGGAACTGCGGCGTGGAGGGCGAGACCGACGACCCCGAGATCAACTCCCTCCGCCTCCGCCAGCAGCGCAACCTCCTCACCACCCTCCTCCTCTCCACCGGCGTCCCGATGCTCGTCGCCGGCGACGAGATGGGCCGCACCCAGGACGGCAACAACAACGCCTACTGCCAGGACAACGAACTCGGCTGGCTCGACTGGTCGCTCCCGGACGACCCCGGCCGGGCCGGCCTGCTCGCCATCTCCCGCCGGCTCCTCTCCCTCCGCCACCGCCACCCGGTACTGCGCCGCCGGGCCTTCTTCTCCGGCCGGCCGCAGGGCGCGGACGGGCTGCGGGACCTGGCCTGGTTCACCGCCGAGGGCACCGAGATGACGGAACGGGACTGGTACGCGCCGACGGCCACGCTCGGCCTCTACCTGTCGGGCCGCGACATCCCGGGGCGGGACGCGCGGGGCGAGCAGATCACCGACGACAGCTTCCTCGCCGTCCTCCACGCCGACCACCGCCCCCTGGACTTCCGGCTGCCGGGACCGCCGTGGGCGGAGTCGTACGAGCTGGTCGTCGACACGGCGCGGGACGACCAGTCGACGGCCCCGGGCACCCGCCACCCGGGGGGCGGGACGCTCAGGGTGGAGGGGCGGTCGGTGGTGCTGCTGCGGGTGGAGGCGTGAGGGGGCGGATCAGCGGAGGGTGACGTAACAGGTGTAGTCGCCGGTGACGGTGGAGTCGGGACCGGTGTAGCCCTGGCTGATGCTCGTGCCGCCGTAGATCTGGTACGAGCCCGAGGGCCGGGCTCCCGAGACCCACGCGGCGGGCGCGGAGCGGAACCGGGCACGGCACTTCTCGCCGGCCGCCGCCTCCCCCACGCCGGTCGGGTCGCCCTGGACCGTCTTCTCGACCCGTGCGCGACCGAAGACGCGCAGGTCCGCCTCCTTGCCGCAGGGGACCGGCAGGACCCGGTCCATGGACCCGAGGCCGGTGTCCAGGGAGGCGCAGGCGCCGGGCTTCAGCACGCCCAGGGTGGTGGTGGCCCGTTCGGCTTCCTGGGACCGCTCACCGGCGGGCAGGGGCGGCACCGTGGTCCGTCCGTGGTCCGCCAGGGCGTACTCCGCGCGCAGCGAGGTCACCCCGACGAGGACGTCCTGGGCGTGCAGGACGCCGAGCACCGACCGGAAGTCCGCCTCGGCCCTGACCAGACGGCCGTCCCTGTCGAGGACGACGGTCAGCGGCACCTTGCCGACGACGCCGTGGTCCAGGTGGAACCCGATCTCCGGGGGCAGGGCCTCGGCCGCGGTCTCGGCGTAGATCCGCACCTCGTAGCGGCGGCCGCCGTCGGCGGTGTGCTCGGGGCTCCGCTCCGGTTCCGCGTGGCGCACCACCTCGGCCAGGGTGTGGCCCCAGGGGGCGGTCTCGCCCGCGTACTCCAGGAAACCGTCGACGGTGTCGACGAACTCCATGGAGCCGGAGGAGGAGTAGCGCAGCCAGGTACCGCGCGAGGTCCGGTAGCTGACGTCGTTCTCCTCGACGGCGTACTGCTCGCGGACGGTGACGCCCGGGGCGCGGCCGAGGTCCTGGGTCGCCGCCTTCTCGGGGAAGCGGCGCGGGACGTCGACGGACCGCTCGACGCGGGCGGTGTCCTTCGCGTAGTCGAGGACGCCGGTGGTCCGCTCCACGGCGCTGCCCCCGGCCGAGCCGTAGGTGACGGTGGCGGTGAAGCGGGCCGAGCCGCTCGCGGCGGTCGCCCTCGAAGCGGCGCCCAGCTGGTCCTCCAGCCGCTCCGCGAAGACCGGCTTGCCGGTCGGCGAGGCCGCCTTCGCGGCCGGTTCCTCCGCCTGCCCGGCCGCCTGGCAGCCGACGGCCGCGAACAGCAGCGGCAGCGCGAGGGCCGCCGTACGGAATCTTCTGGAATGCCTCATGGTCGTTCTTCCCGCCCCTGGTCGATCTTCAGATCGGGGATCCTACGGAACGTGTCCTTCCGCACGTACGGCGGCCAGGGCGAGGCGGCGGCCGGCGACAGGACCGTACGGCCTGACGCGGCGGCCCGTACCGCCGCGGACAGCTCCTCGCGGGGCGCGTCCTCCAGGAGGTACCCGGTGGCGCCGGCCTCGATCGCCGGGAGGGTGTCGGTGTCCGTGTCGTACGTGGTGAGGACGAGGGTCCGGGGCCGGACGCCGGCCATGGCGCTCGAACCGGCATCAGCCGATCGGTCGATGCCGGGATACGACTCCAGGACCGCGAGATCCGCCGACCGGTCCGGCACGGGAAAATCGGATGAGGCGTGTCAGTGGTGAACCGTATGGTCGGACCTGATGCCCGAGAAACCGATCCCCCCGCACCCCGACCGCTCGACGGTCCGTGTCCTGCTCCGTCTCCGGCCGTACGTGCGGCCCGTGCGGGGTCGGCTCGTGACGGCCGCGATCGTCGCGATCGTCGCCTCCTGTCTGTCGCTCGTCATCCCGATCGTCCTGAAGTGGCTGGTCGACGGACCCGTCACGGACCGGGACCCCGGGGGCGTCTGGCTCGGCGCGCTGTACCTGCTGCTCCTGGGGATCGCCGAGGCCGTCCTGTTCGGCTTCCGCCGCTGGCTGGTGGCCCGCCCGCTGTCCGCCGTGGAGGCCAGGATGCGGGCCGACCTGTACGGCAGGCTCCAGCGGCTCCCGATCGCCTTCCACGACCGGTGGGCCTCCGGACAGCTGCTCTCGCGCGGCACGACGGACCTGATGCTGGTGCGGATGTTCCTGGCCTTCCCGCTGACGTTCCTCCTGGTCAACGCCGTGACGATCCTCGCCGGTTACGTCCTCCTCCTGACCCAGGACTGGACCCTCGGCCTCGTGCTCCTCACGCCCGTGCTCCCGCTCGTGCTCGCCTCCAACTTCTTCGAGCGCCGGTACGGGGTGGTGGCGCGGCGGGCCCAGGACCAGGTCGGCGACCTGACGAC
The DNA here is from genome assembly GCF_900105415.1 of Streptomyces sp. TLI_105. Classification (GTDB taxonomy): domain Bacteria; phylum Actinomycetota; class Actinomycetes; order Streptomycetales; family Streptomycetaceae; genus Streptomyces. Next base: position 2,619,572 of record NZ_FNSM01000001.1, read on the forward strand.
GGTCGTCGAGGAGAGCGTCCTCGGCATCCGGATCGTGAAGGGCTTCGGCCGCCACCGCAGCCAGGCGAAGGCCTTCCGCGAACTCTCCGGACACCTCCGCGGCACGGAACTGGCCAAGGCGCGGCTGCTCGCCATGATCTGGGCCGTCATCACCGTCGTACCGGAACTGGCCATCGGGGCCGCGCTCGTGCTCGGCACGGTCCAGGTCGCCGACGGGGACCTGTCGGCGGGCACCCTCGTCGCGTTCCTGTCCACGGCCCTGGCGCTGCGCTGGCCGGTGGAGTCGATCGGCTTCCTCCTCGCGATGAGCCAGGAGGCGGCGACCGCCACGGAACGCTACTTCGAGGTGATGGACGCCGAGGAGGAACCGGACACGGCCGAGGCCACCGGGGACGGCGGCGTCCCGGACGGGGTCCGCTTCGAGGGCGTCACCTTCCGCTACCCGGACGCCTCCGAGGAGACGCCCCCCGTCCTGAACGGCATCGACCTCCACATCCGCCCCGGCGAGACCCTGGCCCTGGTCGGCGGCACCGGCTCCGGCAAGACGACCCTCACGGCCCTCGTGCCGCGCCTGCACGAGGCGACGGCCGGCCGCATCCTCCTCGACGGCGAGGACATCGCCCTCATGGAACGGGAGAAGCTCCGCTCCCTCGTCTCCATGGCGTTCGAGGAGCCGACGCTGTTCTCCGCGAGCGTCGGCGAGAACGTCCTGATGGGCGCGGAAGGAGCCGGCGAACCGGAGCTGCGCCGCGCCCTGGGCGTCGCCCAGGCGGACGGCTTCGTCGACCGGCTGCCCGAGGGGACCGCGACCCAGGTCGGCGAGCAGGGCCTCAGCCTCTCCGGCGGCCAGCGGCAGCGGCTCGCCCTGGCCCGCGCGGTGGTCGGCAAGCCCCGCTTCCTCGTCCTGGACGACCCGCTCTCGGCGCTCGACGTCCACACGGAGGCCCGGGTCGAGGCGGCCCTGCGGGAGGTCCTCAAGGAGACGACGGCCCTGGTCGTGGCGCACCGCCCGTCGACGGTGATGCTCGCCGACCGGGTCGCGCTGCTCTCGCGCGGCCGGATCGCGGCCGTGGGCACCCATCAGGAACTGCTGCGCAGCAGCGCCGAGTACGCCTGGCTGATGTCCGGCGAGGGGGACGAGAACCGATGACGGACACCACGCTCACGGAAACACCGGAACGGAAGGCCCCGGCCGAACCGTCCGACCCCTTCGACCGCGACGACCTGCCCGCGCCCCCGGGAGCGACCGGAGCCCTGCTCCGCTCCCTCCTGGCCCCCCATCGCACGCGGGTCGTGATCGCGGCCCTGGTCCTCCTCGTCAGGGAGGCGGCGCTGCAGGCGGGCCCGCTGCTCGTCGCGTACGCCATCGACCGCGGCGTCCCGGCCTTCCGCGCGGGGGACCACGGCCCCGTCATCGCCGTGGGCGTCGGCTACCTCCTCTGCGCCGCCCTGTCGGGCGTCCTCCAGTACGCCTTCGTACGCGGAGCCGCCCGCATCAACCAGGACGCGCTGCTCGACCTGCGCGGCCGGATCTTCCGGCACGCGCAGGTGCTGAGCGTCGACTTCCACGAGCGGTACACCTCGGGCCGGCTGATCTCCCGCTCGACCACGGACGTCGAGTCCCTCCGCGAACTGCTCTCGGAGGGCCTGCAGGAACTGATCGGCGTCGTCCTCTCCTTCGTCTCGATCTCCCTCATCCTCCTCTCTCTGGACTGGGGCATCGGAGCGCTGGCGGTCGCCTCCTTCTTCCCCCTCCACCTCCTCATCCGGCTCTACCAGCGGCGCGCGGGCAAGGTGTACGCGGAGCGTTCCACGGCCATCGCGGGCGTGATCGTGAAGTTCGCGGAGACGATGAACGGCATCCGCCCGGTCAGGGCGTTCCGCCGGGAGAGGGCCAACGACGCCGAGTTCGCGGCGCTCAACCACCGCCACGAGCGGAGCAACGGCGACGCCCTCCTCGAAATGGCCCGCTACGTGGTCGGCTCGCGCCTGGTGGCGAACACGGCGGTGGCCGGCATGTGCCTCTGGGGCGCTTACCGGGTGGCGGCCGGAACGCTCGAACTGGGCGTCCTGGCCGCGGCGGTCCTCTACATGCGCCGCCTGTACGACCCGATCGACCGCCTGGGCATGTTCCTGAACTCGTACGAGTCGGCGGCGGCGTCCCTCACCAAGATCGCCGGCCTCCTGGCCCAGGCCCCCGGAGTCCCGGAGACGACGACACCCCACGAACTCCCCCACCGCACCGGGGCCCCCGGCAGGGAGATCGTCTTCGACGCGGTGAGATTCGCCTACCGAACGGGCGGCGAGGTCCTCCCCCGCCTCGACCTGACGATCCCGGCGGGCCAGACGGTCGCGGTGGTCGGCGCGACGGGCGCGGGCAAGTCGACGCTGGCGAAACTGCTGGCCCGCTTCTACGACCCGACGGAAGGCCACGTCAGGCTCGACGGCGTGGACCTCCGCGACCTCACGACCCCCGACCTCCGCCGCGGGATCGTGATGGTCACCCAGGAGGCGTTCCTCTTCTCCGGCACGGTCGCGGAGAACATCGCGATCGGCCGCCCGGACGCGACCCGCGACGAGATCGAAGCCGCGGCGAAGGCCATCGGGGCACACGAGTTCATCACGAGCCTCCCGGACGGCTACGACACGGACGTCCGCAAGCGCGGTGGCCGGATCTCGGCCGGCCAACGCCAACTGGTGGCCTTCGCCCGCGCCCTGCTGGCGGACCCGGCGGTCCTGATCCTGGACGAGGCGACCAGCTCCCTGGACGTACCGGGCGAGCGGGCGGTGCAACGGGCGATGGACACGGTCCTGGCGGGCCGTACGGCGGTGGTCATCGCCCACCGTCTGTCGACGGTCGAGGTGGCGGACCGCGTCCTGGTGATGGAGTCGGGCCGGATCGTCGAGGACGGCCCCCCGTCGACCCTGGTGAAGGGCGAGGGTCACTACGCGGGCCTGCACCAGGCGTGGCGGGACAGCCTGGTGGGTTGAGGGTCAGCGGCCCACGGACGGAAGCGGGGGACGGGCAGGGGGTCGCGTTCGGGACGTGAAGCGTGATGTGTGGCGCCCCGGCGCCGTGCATCACGCAGTCCCGAACGCGACCCCCCGCCCGTCCCCGACGACCCCGCTCAGGTCCGCCGCCGCAGCAGCAGCGCCACCCCTGCAGCGAGGAGCATCAGCACACAGGCCCCCAGAGCCGCCCCGGACATGGCCTCGACAAAGGCACTCCGCGCAGCCTCGACGACTCCCGGAGCACCCCCCAGCGCACCCCCCAACGTCTCCCGCGCGGCGGCCGGCGCCGAAGAGGGCATGGCCGCGGTGTAGACGGCCGCCCCGACGGACCCGAGGACGGCCATCCCGAGCGCCCCGCCCAGCTCCGACCCGGATTCGAGGACCGCGGCGGCGGCGCCCGCGCGCTCGGGCGGCGCGGCGCCGAGGGCGAGTTCGTTGGCGAGGGTCATCGCGGAGACGAGCCCGGCGGCGTAGACGGCGCTGCCGACGAGGACCACCCAGAAGGGCGTGGCGCGGTCGACGGTGACCAGCCATCCGAAGCCCCCGGCGGAGACGAGGAACCCGCCTCCCATGACGTACGCCCGGTCCACCCGCTGGGCGAGCGCCGCGGCGAGGGGCGCGGCGACCATGACGCCGCCGGCGGGGACGAGGCTCCACAGGGCGGCTTCGAGGGGACTCTGCCCGAGTACGGACTGGAGGTACTGGGTGAGGAAGACGGCGAAGCCGACGGTCGCGGCCATGGCGAGCAGGTTGACGAGCAGGGAGCCGCCGTACGCCGGGGTGCGGAAGAGCCGCAGGTCGACCACCGGATGGTCGAGCCGCGCCTGCCGGCGCACGAAGACGGCCCCGAGGAGAACCCCGAGGGCGATCCCCGCCCCGGGCACGGGCTCCCACCCGCCCTTGGCGAGCTCCTTGATCCCGTAGATCACGGGCAGCAGGGCACCGAGGGAAAGCCCGGCACTGAGGACGTCGAACCGCGCCCCCCCGGCATCCCCCTTGGACTCGGCGAGGAGCACCGGCGCGAGCGCCGACAGCAGCACCATCGCGGGCAGGTTGATCAAGAACACGGACCCCCACCAGAAGTGCTCGAGGAGCGCGCCGCTGACGACGGGCCCGAGGGAGATGCCGCTCGCCATGACGGTGGTCCACAGGGTGACGGCCTTGGCGCGCTGGGCCGGGTCCTGGAAGAGGGTGCGGATCAGGGCGAGCGTGGACGGCATGAGGCAGGCTCCGGCGACGCCGAGGAGCGCGCGGGCGCCGATGAGGGCGCCGGCGCTGTGGGCGTAGGCGGCGGCGACCGACGCGGCGCCGAAGAGGGCGGCGCCGAAGAGGAGGAGCTTGCGGCGCCCGACGCGGTCGCCGAGGGCGCCCATGGTGACGAGGAGCCCGGCGAGCACGAAGCCGTACATGTCGAGGATCCACAGCTGCTGGGTCGCGCCGGGCCGGAGGTCGGCGGCGATGGAGGGGATGGCGAAGTAGAGGACGGAGACGTCCATGGAGACGAGGAGGAGGGGGAGCATGAGGACGCCGAGGGCGGTCCATTCACGCCGGCCGGCGCGTGCGGCCGGAGCGGTCCGAGGAGGCGCGGTGAGTGACATGCGGGCAGCGAAGCAACTCCCCGCGTACAAGACCACGCACGCCCTAGTACACCGGCACCGGACCCCAGAGATCCCCAGCTCATGGCCGCGTACACCGAAACGGCGCACTAGTACACTGCCGGCCCATGCCGACGCAGCCGCCCTACCTGTCCATCGCCGCCGAGATCCGACGCCGCATCCACAGCGGCGAGTTGGCCCCGGGTGACCGGGTGCCGTCGACGCGGGCGATCACGCGCGAGTGGGGCGTGGCGATGGCGACGGCGACGAAGGCGCTGGGGGCGCTGCGCGAGGAGGGCCTGGTCCGCGTGGAGCCGGGCGTCGGCACGGTGGTGGCGGACAGGGGGCGGGCGCGACAGGGCACGGCCCCGACCCTCACCCGGACCCGGATCGTCCGGACGGCGCTCGAACTCGCCGACGCCGAGGGCCTGAACGCCCTGACGATGCGCCGGCTCGCGACCGTGCTGGAGACCTCTGCGATGGCGCTGTACCGGCATGTGCCGGGCAAGGGCGAGCTGGTGCGGCTGATGACGGACGAGGCGTGCGGGGAGGTGCCGCTGGGACCGGTGCCGGCGCACTGGCGGCCGGGTCTTGAGCGGGCGGCGCGCTGGCTGCGCGAGGTGTACGGGCGGCACCGGTGGATGGCGCAGGCGATGGCCTCGTTCACGCGGCCGGTGGCCTCGCCGAACGCGATGGCGTACACGGAGTGGGTGCTCGCGGTGCTGTGGGAGACGCCGTTGACGTCCTCGCAGAAGCTGCACGCGCATCTGACGCTGTTCGCGTTCGTCCAGGGGCTGGCGATGGCGGACGACCTGGAGGAGCAGGCGCGGCTCGACACGGGCCTGTCGGACGGCGAGTGGATGGAACAGAATGAGCCACGGTTCGACGCGATGCAGTCGGGTGGTCCGTACCCCTTCCTCGACGCCCTCGCCCATGACGGCGGCTTCGAGCTCAGCCTGGAAAGCCTCTTCGAATTCGGGCTCCGCAGAACGTTGGACGGCATCGCGACCATGATCGAGGAAATGTCCGGTTAACGAACACGGACATTCGGACAGCGGACGATTTCCGGCCAACTTCTCGCCGCGGTCCTGACAGGTCCCCGTCATTCCTGTCACTCTCTCCCCGGTTCTTCGCACCACCGTTCACCGCGTCACCCGAACGGGTTCGGACCCCCTGGGCCCCGATCCGCCGGGTTCCGCGTCACAAGTACCCGCTCCACAGCTCTCCTTGCTCCGCCCGGACGGGCCCAACCCAAGTCCGCCGGTACCCCCCTCGCTTAAGGAGTCTGCGTGAGATCCACGCCCAGCCGTCGTGCCACCGCGACCGGCGCTCTGATCGCCGCCGCCGCCATGCTCACCCTCGGCGTCCAGTCCGGCACCGCCTCGGCCGGCACCTTCGGTGCCGCCCCCGCGGCGCAGTCCATCGGCAAGGTCAACCCGGGCAAGCTCCCGGCCGACCTCTCCCCCGCCCAGCGCGCCGCGCTCATCAAGGCCGCCGACGCCGACAAGGCCGCCACGGCCAAGTCCCTCGGCCTCGGCGCCCAGGAGAAGCTGGTCGTCCGCGACGTCGTCCAGGACCGCGACGGCACGACCCACACGCGCTACGAGCGCACCTACGCCGGACTGCCCGTCCTCGGCGGTGACCTGATCGTCGACGAGACCAAGGCCGGCGCCACGACCGGGGTCATCAAGTCCAGCCGCGCCGAGCTCAAGAACGTCGACCTCGCCGCCGACGTCGCCCCGGCCGCCGCCGAGAAGCAGGCCCTGGGCCGCGCCGCCGCGGAGGGCTCGAAGAAGGCCACCGCCGACCGCGCCCCGCGCAAGGTCGTGTGGATGGCCCAGGGCGCTCCCGTCCTCGCGTACGAGACCGTCGTCGGCGGCCTCCAGCACGACGGCACCCCGAACGAGCTGCACGTCGTGACGGACGCGCAGACCGGCGCGAAGCTCTACGAGTGGCAGGCCATCGAGACCGGCATCGGCAACACGCAGTACAGCGGCCAGGTGACCCTCGGCACGGCGCCCTCGTACTCGCTGACCGACACCACGCGCGGCAACCACAAGACGTACAACCTCAACGGCGGTACGTCGGGCACCGGGACGCTGTTCACCAACACCACGGACACGTGGGGCAACGGCCTCCCCTCCAACAAGGAGACCGCGGGCGCGGACGCGCACTACGGCGCCGCCCTCACGTGGGACTACTACAAGAGCGTGCACGGCCGCTCCGGCATCCGCGGTGACGGCGTCGGCGCGTACTCCCGCGTCCACTACGGCAACGCGTACGTCAACGCCTTCTGGTCCGACTCCTGCTTCTGCATGACGTACGGCGACGGCTCGGGCAACACCAAGCCGCTCACCTCCATCGACGTGGCCGCGCACGAGATGACGCACGGCGTCACCTCCAACACCGCCGGCCTGGTCTACAGCGGCGAGTCCGGCGGCCTCAACGAGGCCACCTCGGACATCATGGCGGCGGCGGTCGAGTTCTACGCCAACAACGCCAACGACAAGGGCGACTACCTCGTCGGCGAGAAGATCAACATCAACGGCGACGGCACCCCGCTGCGCTACATGGACAAGCCGAGCAAGGACGGCGCGTCCAAGGACGCGTGGTACTCGGGCATCGGCAGCGTCGACGTCCACTACTCCTCGGGCCCGGCGAACCACTTCTTCTACCTGCTCTCCGAGGGCAGCGGCGCCAAGACCGTCAACGGCGTGAACTACGACTCGCCGACCTCCGACGGCCTCCCGGTCACCGGCATCGGCATCGACAAGGCCCGCCTGATCTGGTTCAAGGCGCTCACCACCAAGTTCAGCTCGAACACCAACTACGCCGGCGCCCGCACGGGCACCGTCGCGGCGGCCACCGACCTGTACGGCGCGGGCAGCGCCGAGGTCACGGCCGTCGAGAACGCCTGGGCCGCCGTCAACGTCGGCACCCGCCCCGGCGGCAACCCGGGCGGCGGCACGGTGTTCACCAACGACGCCGACGTGTCCATCCCGGACAACGGCGTCGCGGTCACCTCGACGGTCAACGTCACCGGCATCACCGGCAACGCGCCCTCGACCCTCAAGGTCGGCGTGGACATCGTCCACACCTACATCGGCGACCTGGTCGTCGACCTCATCGCCCCCGACGGCTCGGTCTACAACCTGAGCAACCGGGCCGGCGGCAGCGCCGACAACATCAACCAGACGTACACCGTCAACGCCTCCACCGAGGTCGCCAACGGTGCCTGGAAGCTCCGCGTCCAGGACAAGGCGTCGATCGACACCGGCTACATCAACAGCTTCAAGCTGACCTTCCCGTAAGCCACACCACACGGGGCGGGCGCCCGGAGGGATCTCTCCCTCCGGGCGCCCGCGCGTCCGCGTCCCGTGCACACCCCGGGCGGCATGATCCGGACGCCCCGGCTCGACGGGCCCGGCACGGCCGAGGAGCCGCGCGCGACGGTGCCGGGCCCGGTCCACGAGCCGGCCGCGATCCCGGTGTACCGGCTGTGCCTCGTCGACGGGCACCTCGCCGACAAGGCGAAGGTCCCCCAGGAGCTACCTCAGCAACACCCCCGCCCCCTCCCCCGTCGTCTCCGACGGCAGCGCCGCGAGGCCGAGCTCGGCCGGCCGGGCGAGCAGCGGATGGGCGGGCAGGACGCGGACCGTGCAGCCGAAGGAGCCCGTCCGGTCGAGCTCCAGGGTGCCCGCGTAGGGCAGCCGTCCCTCCAGGTCGGGGCCGCCCGCCGGCTTGAGGGTGACGGTCCGGGTGGCGGCGAGGGTGTCGTCGGCGTCGACGCGGCCGGTGACGGCCTGGACCTCGACGTCGTCGGGGCCGAGCGTGCCGAGCGCCACCCGGACCCGGACGACGGGCGTGGCGCCCAGCTCCGCGTCGGCGAGGTCGTCCGCGAGCCCGTCGCCGATCTCGACGTGGTCGACGGCCACCCTGGGCCAGGCCTCCCGGACCCGGGCCTTCCAGGCGGCGAGGTCCCGCGCCCGGGCCGGGGTGAGGGCCCGGTGGGCGCCGGCGGCGGGCACGTACAGCTTCTCGACGTACTCGCGGACCATCCGGTCGGCGAGGACCTTCGGGCCGAGGTCGGCGAGGGTGCGCCGGACCATGGCCGTCCAGGCGGCCGGCACCCCGTCGGGGCCCCGGTCGTAGAAGCGGGGGGCGACCCGGCGCTCGATCAGCTCGTAGAGGGCGGCGGCCTCCAGGTCGTCGCGGCGGTCCTCGTCGGCGGCGGCCGCGCCGTCGGCGGTGGGGATGGCCCAGCCGAACTCGGGCCGGAACCACTCGTCCCACCAGCCGTCGAGGACGGAGAGGTTGAGGCAGCCGTTGAGGGCGGCCTTCATGCCGCTGGTGCCGCAGGCCTCCAGGGGGCGCAGCGGGTTGTTGAGCCAGACGTCGCAGCCGGGGTAGAGGCCGCGGGCCATCTCCATGCCGTAGTCGGGCAGGAAGACGATCCGGTGCCGGACGCGGGGGTCGTCGGCGAACCGGACGAGTTCCTGCACGAGCCGCTTCCCGCCGTCGTCGGCGGGATGGGCCTTGCCGGCGACGACGAGCTGCACGGGCCGCTCGGGGTGGAGGAGGAGGGCCCGCAGCCGGTCCTTGTCCCGCAGCATCAGGGTGAGCCGCTTGTACGAGGGGACGCGGCGGGCGAAGCCGATGGTGAGGACGTCGGGGTCGAGGACGGTCTCGGTCCAGCCGAGTTCGGCCTCGGCGGCGCCGCGCTGCCGCCAGGAGGCCCGCAGCCGTTCCCGTACGTCGGCCACGAGCCGTTCGCGGAGGGTGCGGCGCAGCTCCCACAGGTCGTGGTCGCTCGCGTCCGGGTCGAGGAGGGCCACTTCGGGGGCGACCCAGGTGGGGGCGTGGACGCCGTTGGTGATGGAGGTGATCGGCACCTCGTCGGCGTCGAAGCCCGGCCAGAGTCCGGCGAACATGGAGCGGCTGACGGCGCCGTGGAGGGTGGAGACGCCGTTGGCGCGCTGGGCGAGGCGCAGGCCCATGGCGGCCATGTTGAAGACGCCGGGTTCGCCGCCGAGCGGGGTCTCGTCGCCGAGGGCGAGGATCCGGCCGAGGTCGACGCCGGGGAGGGCGCCGTCGTCGCCGAGGTGGCGGGCGACGAGGGACCGGTCGAAGCGGTCGATGCCGGCCGGGACGGGGGTGTGGGTGGTGAAGACGGTCCCGGCCCGGACGATCTCCAGGGCGCTGTCGAAGTCGAGCCCCTCGCCCTGGAGTTCGCGGACGCGTTCGAGGCCGAGGAAGCCGGCGTGGCCCTCGTTGGTGTGGAAGACCTCGGGGGCGGGGTGGCCGGTGAGCCGGGTGTAGGTGCGGACGGCGCGGACGCCGCCGATGCCGAGGAGCATCTCCTGGAGGAGCCGGTGCTCGCTGCCGCCGCCGTACAGCCGGTCGGTGACGCTCCGTTCGCCGGGGGCGTTCTCCTCGACGTCGGAGTCGAGCATGAGGAGCGGGACGCGACCGGCCCGGGCGATCCACAGGTGGGCGTGCAGGCTGCGGCCGCCGGGCAGGGCGAGGGTGATCCGGGCGGGGGTGCCGTCGGCCTCGCGGAGCAGGGTGACGGGCAGTTCGCCGGGGTCGAGGACGGGGTACTGCTCCTGCTGCCAGCCGTCCCGGCCGAGGGACTGCCGGAAGTAGCCGTGCCGGTAGAGCAGGCCGACGCCGATCAGCGGGACGCCGAGGTCGCTCGCGGACTTGAGGTGGTCGCCGGCGAGGATGCCGAGGCCGCCGGAGTACTGGGGCAGGGCGGCGGCGACGCCGAACTCGGGCGAGAAGTAGGCGACGGCGGCCGGGGCGTCGCCGGGCCGGCCCTGGTACCAGCGGGGGGCGTGCAGATAGTGGTCGAGGTCCTCGGCCGCGGCGCGGAGCCGGGCCAGGAAGTCCTGGTCGGCGGCGAGCGCGGCGAGCCGGGGCGCTTCGAGGGCGCCGAGGACCCGGACGGGGTCGGCGCCGGTCAGTGCCGCCGCAGAGGGGGGTTCGAGGGATTCGAAGAGCGCGCGGGTGGGCTCGTGCCAGGACCAGCGCAGGTTGTGCGCGAGGTCGGCGAGGGGTCGAAGGGTGTCGGGGAGGACGGGACGCACGGTGAATCGACGGATTGCCTTCACGTTGTCCACCTTCGCAGGCGAGTACGGAGCGGAGCGGGCGCACCACGCTGTGCGTCCGGCGTGCCGCTCCGACGGTAGGGCACGCCCGCCCGTCGGGCCACGGGGCGTCAGGCGGTGGGCACCGCCACGTCGTACGGGGAGCCCTGGTTGACGGTGGCCGGGTCGAAGGCGCCGGTGGCGGCGTACCGGCCGGCGATGGCGGCGAGTTCCTCGGCGGGGATGACCTGGTGGATGTCGGTGAAGCCGTGCGGGGCGCGGGCGTGGGCGAGGTCGATGACGACCTCGGGGCCGAGCCGTCGGTTGGCGTGCTGGAGGGCGGTCATGGCGGGGCGGCGCTCGCGCTCGTACGCGGCGAGGCCCTCGGCGGGGTCGTCGGGGTGCCGGGCGAGGGCGTGGGCGAGGGCGCGGGCGTCGACGATCGACTGGGTCGCGCCGTTGGAGCCGATGGGGTACATGGCGTGGGCGGCGTCGCCGATGAGGGTGGTGCGGCCGTGGGTCCACCGGTCGAGGGGGTCGCGGTCGACCATCGGGTACTCGTGCGCGGTGTCGGCGGCGCGCAGGACGGCGGGGACGCTGACGCCGTCGAACTCCCAGCCCTCGTAGTACGGGAGGAAGGTCTCGACGGGGACGGCCCGGTTCCAGTCGCCCCGGAGCCGCTCCTCGCCGGCGGCGGCCGGGGAGTCGGCGGGGCGGGCGAGCGCCCAGTTCACGAGGACCTCGCGGCCGGGTCCGGTGGGCCGGCCCATGGGGTAGACGACGGCCTTCTGCCGGTCGTCGCCCGCGATGAGCATGAAGGAGCCCACGGCCCGCGCGGGCATCCGGGACACGCCCCGCCACACGAGCATCCCGTTCCACGGGGGGCCGCCCTCCGCCGGGTTGAGGGCGGCGCGGACGGCGGAGCGGATGCCGTCGGCGCCGACGAGGACGTCCGGTTCGAGGGAGGCCCGACCCCGGACGGGTCCTTCGCGGTGCTCCAGGCGCAGCCGGGGCCGCCCGTTCGGGAGGGGTTCGACGCCGGTCACCTTGACGCCCGTGACCAGGGCCGCGCTGCCGAGCCGGGTGCGGACGGCGCCGGCCAGGACCTGCTGGAGGTGGCCGCGGTGGACGGACAGCTGGGGCCAGCGGTAGCCGGCGGCGAGTCCGCGCGGTTCCCGGGATATCAGGCCGCCCGAGCGGTGGTAGTAGCGCAGTTCGCGGGTGCGCAGGGCGCCTGCCTCCAGGGCGTCGAGGAGGCCGAGCGCGTCGAGTTCGCGGACGGCGTTCGGCATCAGGTTGAGTCCGGCGCCGACGGGGCGGACGGCCGCGGCGGCCTCGACGACGGTGACCCGCTCGAATCCGGCGGCGTGCAGCGCGAGGGCGGCGGTGAGACCGGCGATGCCGCCGCCGGCGATGACGATGTGGGGGCTGTGGCCGGGGTAGGTCCGGGTGTGGGGGGACGTGACGACGTGGGGGGACATGAGGGCTGCTCCTTCGCGCGGTCGCGCGGTCACGCGGCCGTGGGGCCGACGGGGGTCACGGCGGGGCGGCGCCGCTCGGTCGCGCGGCGCACCATGGTCTCGTTCTCCCTGGTCAGGTCCAGGATCGAGCGCAGCAGCGCGACGGGGGCGCCGCCGCTGCCCTCCTCGTACAGGCGCACGTCGTCGCCGTACGCCTTGCGGGCGATGCCGAGGTGGCGGGCCCGGAAGGTCTTCAGGATCCGCAGGACGCGGCCTAGTGCCTCGGCCGAGGCGGTGAGCGTGGGCGGCAGCCGGTCGGCGCCCTCCCAGCTGACGGCCGCCGACAGCTTGCCGACGGCGGAGATCCCGCCGCGGTGCCGGGCGTGGAAGGCCCGCCAGGACGGCAGGGCGTACGGCAGGGACTCGGCGAGGAAGGCGTCGTAGGCGGTGTCGGAGCGGTCGCACTGCCACAGCGTCAGGTCGACCAGCCAGAGCGGGACCTGTGCGGCGGCCGGGCCCAGGTAGTCGCGGCCCGCGATCTCGACCTCCTCGAAGTAGGGGCGGAGGGTGAGCGCGAAGTACTCGGGCGGGACCTGCGCGACCGTGAGGTCGATGGAGTCCACCATCGCCCGCACGTGCCCGGCGATCCGGTGGAGGGCGGTGGCGAAGCCGGGGTCGTACGGTTCGAGGCGGGCGACCCGGGCGCAGTCGTCGAGGGCCGCGACGAGTCCGGGGAACACCATCCGTACGGCGTCCTGGAGGCGGGCCTCGGTGGGGTGGCCGGTGTAGGTGCGGCGGCGGGGGCCCTTGGGGTTCCAGGTCGTGTAGTGGTGGACGGTGTCGCGGGGCACCATGTCGGTGCGGCGGCCGAGGAGTTCCAGGACGGGCAGGGCCTCGGGGACCGCGTGCAGCGGCTGCACGCCGTGCCGTTTCAGGGAGCCGAGCAGGATGCCGAGGTCCCGCATGGCGGCGAGCGCGCCGCCGACGCTCCACTGCGCGGCCCGGTCGAGGTCGGGGACCAGGGCGCGCAGGGCGACGGTCAGGGCGGCGGCGTCGGCCCGCGCGTTCATCGCGGGCACCGCGGCGAGCAGGGCGTCGGCGCCCAGCGGGTCGGCGGCGCGTATGTCCTCGGTCATGTGACGCGGGTCGCCGAGCAAAGGGGGCCTCTATTCTTCGGGGCTCGGTGCGCCGGGGGGACACGGTTCACCGGCCGGGTGGTCATGGGGTGGGCATCGCGTCGTGGGGGGCGGGGTCAGTACGGGTCGGGCACCCGGTCCTTCGGTGCCGTGGTCCGCGCCGGGAGGCGCAGGCGTACGGAGAGCAGGGCGGCCAGGGCGGCGAAGGCGGCGCCGGTGAGCAGGGCGGCGCGGAAGCCGGCGGTCTCGGCGGCGGCCCGGGCCGTGTCGCCGGTCTCGGTACGGGTGGTGGCGACGGCCACCAGGACGGCGAGGCCGAGGACGGAGCCGAACTGCTGGCTGGTGTTGACGAGTCCGGAGGCGAGTCCGGTCTCGGCGGGCGCGGCCTCGGCGGTGGCGGCCACGTTGGTGGTGACCATGACCAGCGGCAGGGCGGCGCCGAGGAGGAGGCTGGGGGCGAGGACGGTGCTCGCGAACGAGCCGTCGGGGGTGAGCGCGAGGGCCAGCCAGAGGGTTCCGGCGCACAGCAGGACGAAGCCGAGGGTCATGGTCCGGTGCAGGCCGATGCGGGAGATCATCCGGCCGGTCCGCGGGGCGACGGCGACGACGACGAGGGAAAGCGGCAGGAGCCCGAGGCCGCCGCCGAGGGGCGCGTGTCCGAGGACGTTCTGGAGGTAGAGGCTCACCAGGAAGAACATCGGGAACAGCGTGGTCTGGGCGAGCGCGGCGAGGACGTTGGCCAGCCGGAGCGCGGGCCGGGCGAGGGCCTGGGGCGGGACGAGCGGGGCGGCGGCCCTGGTCTCGACGGCCGCGAAGACGAGCAGCAGCGCCAGGCCGGCTCCTCCGGTGCCGAGGGTGCGGGCGGTGAGCCATCCGGTCTCGGCGCCGCCGACGAGGGCGTGGGCGACGAGGCCGAGGCCGGCGGTGGCGGTGAGCGCCCCGGCGAGGTCGAAGCCGCCGCGGAGCACGGCTCCGGGGCGGTGGTCGAGGATCCGCAGGGCGAGGACGGCGAGGACGGCGGCGAGGAGGACGTTCAGCCAGAACGTGGCGCGCCAGCCGAGGGCGTCGGTGAGGACGCCGCCGAGGACCGTGCCGAGGACGCCGCCGAGGCCGCCCATGGCGGCGAAGGCGCCGAGGGCCCTGTGCCGGGCGGGGCCGTCGGGGAAGAGCAGGAGCAGCAGGGCGAAGGCGGCGGCCGCGGCGAGGGCGGCGCCGACGCCCTGGGCGGCGCGGGCCGCGACGAGGGCGTCGGCGCCGGGGGCGAGACCACCGGCGGCGGAGGCGACGGCGAGCAGGCCGAGGCCGCCGAGGAAGACCCGCCGGTGGCCGAGGAGGTCGGCGACGCGTCCGCCGAGGAGGAGCAGGCCGCCGAAGGCGATGAGGTAGGCGTTGGCGACCCAGGAGAGGCCGGTGGAGCCGGAGCCGAGGTCCTCGCCGACGGAGGGCAGCGCGACGTTGACGATCGCGGTGTCCGTGATCAGCAGCAGTTGGGTGGAGGCGAGCAGGGCGAGCGCTCCGCGCCGTGGGCCCGGTGGTGGCGGCGTCACCGGGTCGTCCCCAGGCCGTAGCCGTCGAGGCAGGCGCGGGCGAGGTTCTCGCACTCCTCCGCCGAGCCGGCCCAGGTCTGCATGGTGAGGTAGACGTGCGGTGCGCCGTGGTAGAAGCGCTCGTACTGCTCGTGGCGGCCGGCGAACTCCGAACCGAGGGCGTCCCAGGCGAGTTTGAGGAGCTTGACGCGGTCCTCGGCGGGGTGGCCGGGGGTGGCGAAGTAGCGGCGGACCAGCGGGCCGAGTTCGGGGTGGAGGAGGTCGCGGCCGCTCGCGGGGAGCTGGACGAGGGCGCCGCCGGCGAGGAGCTTGATGTCCTGGACGGCGCGCGGGTAGAGCTCGCCGGCCATGATCCGCTGGGCGAAGGAGATCTCCTGCCCGGGGCGGACGCCGCCGCGCCCGCCGTCGACCTCCTCGTACGAGGCCTCGGCGGCGAGGACGAAGGCCTTGGCCTGGGCGACCATGCCGAGGAGCCGGCCGAGGGCCTGGGTGACGGGCGGCAGTTCCTCGGTGCCGTGGGAGCGGGTGATCAGGATCGCGAGGCCGGTGAGGAACTCCAGCTTGGTCCAGAAGCGGGTGGCGGACTGGTGGACGAGGTTCAGGTAGGCGGGGGTCCGCCACCAGATCGCGCCGGTGGTGGCCGGGTCCCGGTAGGTGAGGACCCGTTCCCAGGGCACGAAGACGTCCTCGCAGACGAGCAGCGCGTCGTTCTCGTCGTACCGGGAGGAGAGCGGGTGGTCGAAGACGGACCGGGCGCGTTCCTCGTAGGAGGTGCGGGAGATCAGCTTGAGGCCGGGGGTGTCGAGCCGTACGGAGAAGGTGACGGCGTGCTCGGTGTCGTCGTCGGCGAGGGGTTCGATGGTCCCGACGAGGAGCTCGTCGGCGAAGACCGCGCCGGTGCCGATGGTCTTGGCGCCGCGGACGACGATCCCGCCGTCGCGTTCCTCGACGACCCGCAGGGTGAGGTCGTCCTCGCCTCGGCCGGAGGCAGGGTTGGTGAGGGTGAACGCGGTGTGCAGGTCGCCCTCGGCGAGCCGGCGGTGGAAGGCGAGGGCGTGGTCGGCGCCGTCGAAGTCCCCGCCGGTGAAGACGGCGGGCGCGGCGGCGAATCCGGCGGCGCCGGCGGCCATGTAGTCGGGGGTGCGGCCGAGGAAGCCGTAGCTCGCCTCGGCGGTCGTGCGGAAGGCGCGGCGGCGGGCGACGAGGTCCTCGTACGAGCGGGGGACGGCCCCGGCCCGGCGCACCCCGCCCTGGACGAGGACGGGGCGGTGCACGGGGTCGTCGGCGAGGTCGAAGAGTCCGGCGAAGGAGGCCGCGGTGGCGCGGAAGGCGGGGTGGGCGGTGACGTCCTTGACGCGCTCCCCGTCGAGCCAGATCTCGCGCCCGTCGCGCAGTCCCTCCAGATACTCCTGCCCGGACCTCGTCACCGGTGTCTCGCCTCTCCTCGGGGGTCGCGGCTGTGCCGGTCCGAGCCTGTCCGGGCGGCCCCGGCCGGACAATGAACGTCCGTCCAGGGGTCCTTAAGAACCGTCCAGGGGCTCCCGAAGATGTCAGGTCGGGCGGCGCGGGGGCGCCGACCGGGGCGGATCAGGCGGCCCTGACCTCTCCCGACCGGTACTCGCCGGGGGTCATCCCGAACCATTTGCGGAAGGCGAGGTGGAAGCCGACGGCGCTGCGGTAGCCGACGCGCTCGGGCACGGCGGACTGCGGGAGGGAGGTCTCGGTGAGGAGCCGGCCGGCCTCCTGCATGCGGCGGGCGGAGAGGTACCGGGCGGGGGACTCTCCGACGAGCTCGCGGAAGGCGGCGGTGAACGCGGAGCGGGACATGCCGACCTCGCGGGCGAGGGAGTCGATGGTCCACGGCTCGGCGAACCGGGTCGCCATCATGACGACGGCCCTGCTGATCCCGGGGTGGCGGAGCAGCGGCAGCGAGGCCGGGTTGTCGGCGAGGTCGCGGAGCAGCGGGCGGAGCGCGAGGACGAGCGCCATCTCGAAGGCGCGCAGCGTGATGAGGCGGTCGCCGGGGCCGACGGGCCGGTCGGGGGCGGCGAGCAGCCGGAGGGTGTCGCGGAGCAGGGGTTCGCGGTCGACCTGGTGGCGGTCGAGGACGAGGGCCCAGGGCAGGGAGGTGTAGAGGCCGGTGGCGACGCCGGCGTCGTAGTGGAGCCCGGCGCACAGGAGGCGGCCCTCGGGTCCGCTGCCGCCGAGGGCGATCTCGCCGGAGGTGCCGGGCTGTCGTTCGGGCAGGACGGCCTTGAGCGGGACGCCCTGGCGGTCGGGCCGGTCGGAGAGGCGGTGCGCGGCGCCGGTGGGGAAGACGACGAGGTCGCCGGCGTGGAGTTCGACGGGGGTCTCGTCGGCGGCGGTGATCCAGCAGTGGCCCTCGACGACGTAGTGGAGGACGGCGCAGCCGTGTTCGGCGTCCCCCTCGATGGCCCAGGGGGCGCGGACGTGCCAGCGGCTGTCGAAGACGCCGGTGAGCCGGAGGGGTCTGAGGAGCTCGCTCAGCAGGTCCTCGTGCTCGCCCTCGCGGGGAGGATCGAGGGGGTCGCGCTGGTCGTGACGGTCGGTTCCCACGGTTTCCATGGACGATCCTTCAACTTCCGCCCCGGTTTGTTAATTGAACGGACGAAGCCGCCACGGCGAGCCTGGAGGGACGCCGACACGACAGCGATGACAGCCTATCGAAGGGCCTCAGACACACATGTCCAGTGAGATTCCGATGCGGGTGGCGGTCGTGGGCGCGACCGGTTTCCAGGGCGGCGCGGTGGCCCGTCTCCTCGCCGAGCGCCACCACCGGGTGCGGGGCCTGACCCGGCGCCCGGAGGCGGACCGGCCGCCGCTCCCCGGGGCCCTCTTCCACGCCGGCGACCTGGGGGTCCCGGGCGATGTGCGGCGGCTCTTCGCGGGGGCCACGCACGCGTTCGTCACGATGCCGCTGGTGTACGACGAGGAGCGGGTGGAGGCGTACGCGCGGAACGTCGCGGAGGCCGCGCTCGCGGCGGGCACGGAGCGACTGGTGTTCAACGCCAACACCCGGCTCCCACTGGGTCCGACGGACGTCCCCGCCTTCGAGACGCGGCGGCTCGCGGAGCGGGTGCTGCGGGACAGCGGCGTGCCGCTGGTGGTGCTCCGGCCGCCGGTGTACCTGGACAACCTGTTCTCCCCGTGGAACGGGCCCGCCCTGGTCGACGAGGGCGTCCTCGCCTATCCGCTGCCGGAGTCCGCGCGGACGGCGTGGCTGTCGCACCGGGGCCTCGCGGAGGCGGCGGTCGCGGCGCTCGCCCGGGAGGACCTGGAGGGCCGGACCTTCGACATCGGCGGGGACCGCGCCCTGACGGGCCGGGAGCTGGCGGCGGCCTTCGGGCGGGGGCTCGGCCGGACGGTGCGGTACGAGGAGCTGGATCCGGCCGTGTTCGAGCGGGGCCTGACGCAGCTGCTCGGACCGGCGACGGCGGCGGGGGTCGCGGGGATCTACCACTACATGGCGAGCGGCGCGGATCCGCTGCTGATGGCGGGTGACGACGGGGTGTCGTCGGAGGTCCTCGGCGTGGAACCGGCCCCGGTGGAGGAGTGGGTGGCCCGGCAGCCCTGGCAGGTGTGGTCGTCGGACGCGGAGGAGCCGGACGCCGCGCCGCACCACTGATTCCGGAACGGAGGAACGGGCCCCGCCCACAAAGGCGGGGCCCTTTTCTTGTCCGGGTCCCGGCCTTGCCCGCGCCCCTACGCCCTAGTAGTTAACAAAGCGCCGGATTGCCCACCCGAGAACCGTGGGAAGGCTCCTGCGGTACGACCCCCGACCCCGTCTCCCCGTGCCCCTTGTTCATCCCGGTTCATCCCTGTGGACCCGCCATTCGAGTGAACGCGGACAGGAGCCGTCATGCCCGCAACCCGCCGGCCGTCGACGGAGCTAGAAAGAGCGCACCACCACCCGCACCCCCGTAACCCGTCAGGTGATGCTGTGAATCCGCTCATGGGACGCATTCCCGTACTGGACGTCCGCCCACTGGTCGACTGCGGTCGGCGCCCCGCGAAGGCGGTGGCCGGAGAGACCTTCGAGGTGACGGCGACCGTCTTCCGCGAGGGCCAC